>NZ_JBZCIA010000003.1:0-419286 GCF_059052855.1 Thalassospira sp. CA1 | reverse complement strand
CAATATGTTAAGTGGGATGACTCAGTCGGACTCAGCAAAATTCATCTCAATTTTAACGTGTTAAACTTATTTTTTGAGTTTTTTATTGAGTTCTACTCTGTTGTGGTGGTAGGATTGATGAACTGAAAAGAGAGGCGACAATGGACGAGCTTGAAGAAACTCGAAAATTTCTGATCCAAGAAAAGGGGAAATTGGAAAATAAACTCGGAAATGCTGAGCGTGAACTCAAGCAAGCTGAAGAAGCTGTTCAAAGCGTTAAAGACAGTTTAAACGCGCTCAGCAAAGCGATTGACCAGCTTTCCCCGTCCATCGAAGCTGAGAAAACGTCTGCTCCCTCCAAGCAAGATGGAACGATAAAAGACTTCGTAAAGGGGGCTTTGGCTGAAGAGTTCCCAAAAGGGGCCACTGCAAAGCAAATACTCGAGCTCTATACCGAAACTACGGGAAGAGAGTTGCTTCGTGAGAGTTTGTCCCCTCAGTTGTCCCGACTGAAGAACGAAGGGGTACTGATTTCTGAACAAGGTATATGGATGCTGAAATCCGAGGAGGCTAAGTGAAACAAAGAAGATATTAGCCCTAGCGCGTTTGCTCCGCGTAGCTAGGGAATGCGTGGTAACAACTCACAATTGTTACCACGCTCTGGAGCAACTCATGCGAGGTCCAGATCCCACTTCAACAATGTGATCTTACTGAAAAGTGGCCTCGTTTACAATGTCCTTAATACAATGAGGAGGCTCAAATGCCTTTTGTAAGTGAAGACACGCGAAGCCGTTTCGACCCTTCGATCTCTGAAGTCGCCGTAATTAAGGGGCTTCTTCGCCGAGGTTTCCGCCAACACACGATTGCCAGTTTCTGGGATACAAACCAGGGTCGTATCTCTGAAATCAATACTGGCAAGAAACACGTTGACGTTGCGACGGCACCTGACGAACAAGTTGATCGGTTTCTTGCTGCCCAATACGATCATTAACAGCCGAGGATTTGCAGTGGGGGAGCGTTTCTCCCTCACTGCAAACGGTAACATTGATTCCTCAGAACACCACGCTTGGCAGCCAGTTGGCGAGTGACGGCCACAGCCAGATCACGAAAATGCCAAACAGCTGAAGCGCGATGAACGGCACCACACCCTGATAAATCTGGCCGGTGGTGATTTCCGGCGGGGCGGCACTGCGCAGGTAAAACAGCGAGAAGCCGAATGGTGGCGTTAAGAACGATGTCTGTAGGTTGATCGCAATCAGGATCGCCAGCCACACCGGATCGTGCCCCATCATGATCAGGCCCGGCGCAATCAGCGGCAGCAGGATCACCGTGATTTCCACGAAATCAAGGAAGAAGCCCAACACAAAGATCAACGCCATACAGAAGATCAGCGCCCCTGTCGGACCACCGGGCATCGATTCAAGGATTTCCTCGACATGGTCTTCGCCGCCCAGCCCGATAAACACCAGCGAGAACATGCTGGCCGTCAGGATGGTGGCAAAGATCATTGAACTGACCGTCATGGTCGATGTCAGGGCCGATTTCAGAATGTCGGCTTTCCATGCCTGACGCAGGCAGGCGAGGATCGCGACGATCCCGACAACAGCCAGCGCCACATAACCAGCGCCCAGGGCATAATCAATACCGGTCAGGTCACTGCGCTGGAAACGCACCGGCGCGACACCGGCCATGATCGCCAGAATCAAAAGTGCCACGGTTCCGGTCAGAACCAGATTGCGGTTCGCCCCCTGACGGACACCGGCCATCAGGATCGCGCCAATCGCGCCGACTGATGCTGCCTCCGTCGGGGTGGCAACCCCGCCCAGAATGGCACCCAGCACAGCAATGATCAGAAGCACTGGTGGCAAAACTGCGCCCACCACTTCGCCCACACTTGGGCGGCCATCATCACTTTGCACCGGTGGCATGTCGGCCGGGCGTATCAGCCCGCGCAGCAGGATATAGATGATATAAATCGCCACCAGCGTCAGGCCCGGGATCAGCGCACCGGCAAAAATCTGCCCGACCGAAATGGTTTCAATCGTGAACTTGCCCTGTTCATATTGCGCCTGCTGATAGGCCGACGACATCACGTCCGACAGAATGATCAAAAGCGTCGAGGGCGGGATAATCTGGCCCAATGTACCTGCCGTGCAGACAAGACCCGATGCCATTTTCGGGTTATAGCCGGTGCGCAACATGGTTGGCAGGGCAATCATGCCCATGGCAATCACGGTGGCCCCGACAATCCCGGTTGAGGCCGCGAGTAGCGCCCCCACCAGAACCACCGAAATACCCAAACCGCCGCGCAACTGACCAAACAGTCGGCCCATGGTATGGAGCAAATCTTCGGCAATGCGCGACCGTTCAAGGACGACACCCATAACGACAAAAAGCGGAATAGCGATCAGAACATCATTGGTCAGCGTGCCAAACACGCGCTGGCCGAATGCGCCCATCAGGCCGATATTCATCGTATCGGTGACCCAGCCGAGATAGCCGAAAATCACCGCCGTTCCGGCAATCGAAAATGACACCGGAAAACCCAAAAGGATGCAGCCCATCAGGGCGGCAAACATCAAAAGATCAAGATATTCCATCACTTCGCACCGCCTTGATCTTCAACATTGCCGCGCAGCAAAACCACCTGCCTGAGCAAGCAGGCGACGGACTGGATAATCAACAGAATGCAAAAGGCCGGGATCAGGGATTTCAAAAACCACACGGCCGGAATGCCCCCTACCGAAATTGCCCCTTCCATCATCGAGATCGAATTGATCACTGATGGCCAGGTCCAATACAGCAGGGCTGCCATCGACGGGATTGCCAGAACCACGTAGCCAAACGCATCGATCCGCGCCTTGGTCTTGTCGGTGGCTGCGGCATAGAAAATGTCCACCCGGACATGGCCATCAACCAACAGCGTATAGCCCGCCCCCAACATGAACAAAGCGGCATGCAAATACAGAACGCTTTCATTAAGCGCGATTGAACTGAACCCGAAAACATAGCGCAGCAAGACCACGGTAAACTGCAACAGAACCATCAGAAGTGCGAACCAGCGCACGGTCATCCCGGTCCAGTGGTTTATCTGGTCAAGTGCATCAGCAAGGCGTTGCATGACATCTCCCCGTGAAAGGCACGCCTGAAAGAAAAACCGACGCTGGACGTGCCAGCGTCGGTTTCAGTGTTTATCAGAAGCCAAGCGCTTTGGCGCGTGCATTCATCTGACCGTTATCGGCATAGGTCATGTAACCACCGATCAGGTCACGATAGGCAACAAAGCTTTCGGTGACCTTTTTGGTCAGTGCATCGTCGCTTTCGCGAAGCTCTGCAATCACCTCGGCACCGGCTTTGGCCATGGCTTCAACAACTTCGTCCGGAAGCTTACGGACCTGAACACCCTGTTCTGCAACAAGCTGTTTCAGGGCCATGGCGTGCTTGGTCTCGTACTCGGTCCAGACTTCGTTATAAAGGCTGTCTGCCGCGAACTTGACGACGGCTTTCAGGTCATCAGGAAGATCGGCATAGGCCTTGGCATTCACCGCACATTCCTCGGCCGAGGACGGCTCGCCAACACCCGGCCAGTAGTAGTTCTTGGCAACCTGATAGAAGCCAAGTGCGCTGTCACTCCACGGGCCGATGAACTCACCGGCGTCAAGCGCACCAGACTGAAGTGCCTGGAACATGTCACGACCGCCCATGGCCTGAACCGCCATACCAAGTTTCGAGCACATCTCCGATGCCAGACCGGTGGTGCGGAATTTCAGGCCCTTAAGGTCATCGACCGAGTTGATTTCGTTGCGGAACCAACCTGCCCACTGCGGGCCGGAGTTACCGCACAGGAACGGCTTCAGCCCGAACTGACCATAGATTTCGTCATACAGTTCCTGACCGCCACCATAGTTCAGCCAGCCAACCTGTTCATCGGCACGCAGGCCAAACGGCTGCGAACCAAACAGAAGGATACCTTTGGATTTTGAACCCCAGTATGCCGGAACCGCGTGATAAATCTCGGCCGTACCTTCGGCAACGGCATCAAACACACCATTGCCCGGAACCAGTTCGCCCGCGGCATGAAGTTTCACTTCCAGACGACCACCCGAAAGTGTGGTGATACGGTCTGCCAGTTTCTGCGCAGCCACACCCGGCCCAGGCAGGTTTTTCGGCCATGCGGTGACCATGTTCCACTGGCGCTTGTCCTGTGCAATGGCAGGGGTTGCGAATGTTGCAGCGGCCGCTGCACCTGCGCCGGCAACACCGGCGGTCAGAAATTCACGTCTTTTCATGTTAAGAAGCCTCCTTGATTGTACCCCAAAAGGGCGGTGCAGGGGCAGTCGTCACTGCCCCCACGCGTGAGTTTTAATTACTTGCCGAGAATCCCGGGCAGGTTCAGCCCGTGTTCCCGGGCGCAATCCAGTGCGATGTCATATCCTGCATCCGCATGACGCATCACACCGGTTGCCGGATCGTTCCAAAGGACGCGTTCGACCCTTCGTGCGGCATCTTCTGTGCCGTCACAACAAATCACCATGCCGGAATGCTGCGAGAAGCCCATTCCAACACCGCCGCCATGATGCAGCGATACCCAGGTTGCCCCGGACGCAGTATTGAGCAGCGCATTAAGCAACGGCCAGTCACTGACCGCATCCGAGCCATCTTTCATGGCTTCGGTTTCGCGGTTCGGGCTTGCAACCGAACCACTGTCAAGATGGTCACGCCCGATGACGACCGGGGCTTTCAGTTCACCATTCTTGACCATTTCGTTGAACGCCATACCCAGACGATGGCGCTGTCCCAGACCGACCCAGCAAATACGTGCCGGCAGGCCCTGGAACGAAATGCGTTCGCGCGCCATATCCAGCCAGTTATGCAGGTGCGGATCATCGGGGATCAGTTCCTTGACCTTCTGGTCGGTCTTGTAGATGTCCTCGGGATCACCCGAAAGGGCCGCCCAGCGGAACGGACCGATGCCCTTGCAGAACAGCGGGCGGATATAGGCCGGAACAAAGCCCGGGAAAGCGAAGGCGTTTTCGAACCCTTCTTCAAGCGCCATCTGACGGATGTTGTTGCCGTAATCGACCGTCGGGATGCCCGCCTCGTGGAAGGCAACCATGGCTTCGACCTGAACGCGCATCGATGCGCGTGCGGCCTTGGAGACAGCCTTGGGATCGGATTCCTGCTTTTCACGCCATTCGGCAACGGTCCAACCCTGCGGAAGATACCCATGTACCGGGTCATGTGCTGATGTCTGATCAGTCACGATATCCGGGCGAACGCCGCGCTTGACCAGTTCCGGGAAGACATCGGCCGCATTGCCGATCAGGGCAACGGACTTGGCTTCGCCTGCCTTGGTCCAGCGCTCGATCATTTCAAGCGCTTCATCAAGCGAATGGGTTTTCTCATCGACATAACGGGTACGCAGGCGGAAGTCCGCACGGGTTTCATCGCACTCAACCGCCAAACAGCATGCACCGGCCATCACAGCGGCCAGTGGCTGTGCGCCACCCATGCCGCCAAGGCCACCGGTCAGGATCCATTTGCCTGTAAGGTCACCGGCATAATGCTGGCGGCCTGCCTCGACAAAGGTTTCATAGGTGCCCTGAACGATGCCCTGTGACCCGATATAGATCCACGAACCCGCCGTCATCTGGCCATACATCGCCAGACCCTTTTTATCGAGTTCGTTGAAATGGTCCCAGTTGGCCCAATGCGGCACAAGGTTGGAGTTCGCAATCAGAACGCGCGGCGCGTCCTTGTGGGTGCGGAATACGCCAACCGGCTTGCCCGACTGCACCAGAAGGGTCTGGTCATCTTCAAGTTCCTTCAGGCTGGCAACGATCTGATCGAAATCCTTCCAGGTACGCGCTGCCCGGCCAATGCCGCCATAAACAACCAGCTCATGCGGGTTTTCGGCAACATCGGGATGCAGGTTGTTCATCAACATGCGCATCGGCGCTTCGGTCAGCCAGCTTTTCGCCGAGATTTTGCTCCCGGTATCGGGATAGATATCACGCTGGTTGTGACGCGGATTGTTGGTCATGACTTGCCTCTTAGTGCTGGGGCCAAATCGGCCAGTGTCTTCAGGATTTCGGTAAGATGCGTGCGCAGTTTTGCTGCACGGCTTTCGTCATAGGACCAAGGAGCTTCCTCGGCCGTCAGATAGGTGGATTGTGCCAGTTCCATCTGGATGGCGTGTTGATTGATCTCCGGGCGGCCGTAATGGCGGGTGGTCCAGCCACCCTTGAAACGACCGTTCAGAACCGCACTGTATCCTTGGGCCTGCGAACAGATTTCCGAGGTCAGCGTCTCGATCATCGGATCGCATGTCGTGCCCAGATTGGTGCCGATATTGAAGTCCGGCAGGGTCCCGTCAAACAGGAACGGAATGTGCGAGCGGATCGAATGGCAATCATAAAGGATCGCCACACCGTGTTTGGCGCGCACGCGCTCAAGCTCGGCTGCCAGTGCCTGATGATAGGGCGCGTGGAAGGTTGCCGCCCGATAGGCGATGTCATCCTCGGTCGGGGCAACGTCCCAGATATTTTCGCCGTCAAAATCGGTCAGCGGCACAAGGGTGGTGGTGTTCTGACCGGGATAAAGGCTAACCCCTTCGGGATCGCGGTTGGCATCAATCACATAACGATGGAACGTCGCACGCACCGTCGTCACACCATCCAGCAACCCGTCATAAAGGGTATGAATATGCCAATCGGTATCGGCCAGTTCACGGCCACGATCATTCAGCTTTGCGGCAATGTCATCGGGCACATAAGTACCAGTATGGGGCAGCCCCAGAACAATCGGGCTATCGCCGCGTTTGATTTCAACCGGATCGGTCATGGTTACGCTGCCTCCCCGACGACAAAGCCCGAAAGCTTGGCGGCATCTACAAGTGTGCCGCCAGTGACAAGTTCGGCGGCCTTCGCCAGATCCGGCGCCATGTAGCGGTCTTCCTTGACGGTCGGGATGTCGGCACGAACCGATTTCAAAACATTGAGCAGCCCCGGGCTGGTCTTAAGCGGGGCACGGAATTCAACGCCCTGTGCGGCACAGATCAGCTCGACACCAAGGATGTAGGAAAGGTTGGCATTCATCCGTGCCAGTCGTCGTGCGCCGTGGGCCGCCATCGACACATGGTCTTCCTGATTGGCGCTGGTCGGCGTGCTATCGGTCGAACACGGATTGGCCAGATGCTTGTTTTCACTCATCAGCGCTGCCGTTGTAACCTCGGCAATCATCAGACCGGAATTCAGGCCGGGCTCCGGGGTCAGGAACGGCGGCAAATCATGTGACAGGGTCGGATCGACCATCAGCGCGACACGGCGCTGGGCAATCGCGCCGATCTCGGCAACCGCAAGCGCGATCTGATCGGCGGCAAAGGCCACCGGCTCGGCATGGAAGTTACCACCCGAAACAATGCGGCCGTCTTCTTTCAGAACCAGCGGGTTGTCGGTGACGGCATTGGCTTCGATCTCAAGCGTCTGACCGGCAAAGCGCAGCAAATCCATCGCCGCCCCGGTGACTTGCGGTTGGCAGCGGATGCAATAGGGGTCCTGAACGCGGGTATCGCCTTCGCGGTGGCTTTCGCGGATTTCCGATCCGGTCATCAGATCGCGCATCGCACGCGCGACATTGATCTGACCCGGATGACCGCGAAGCGTATGGATTTCATCGACCAGCGGGGCGGTCGATCCCATGATGGCATCGGTCGAAAGCGACGACGTCACAATCGAACTTGCCGCATTGCGCCAGGCCGAAAACAGCCCGACCAGCGCGCAGGCGGTGGAAAACTGCGTACCGTTGATCAGCGCCAGGCCCTCTTTCGGGCCGAGCACCACCGGGGTCAGGCCGGCCTTTGCCAGTGCCTCGCCACCCGGAAGGGTTTTACCGTCATAGATGGCTTCGCCCGCACCGATCATAACGGCTGCCATATGCGCCAGCGGGGCCAGATCGCCCGATGCGCCAACCGATCCTTGCGACGGGACGACGGGGGCAACACCCTTGGCCAGCATGCCTTCGATCAGTTCGATCAGATCCCAACGCACACCAGATGCACCGCGCCCAAGCGACAGCAACTTCAACGCCATCATCAAACGGGTGGTCGCGATATCAAGCGGCTCACCCACGCCACAGCAATGGCTGAGGATCAGGTTGCGTTGCAGGGTTTCGGTATCTTCCGGGGCAATCTTGACCGAGGCCAGTTTGCCAAAGCCGGTATTCACGCCATATACCGCATCGCTGCCGTCGGCCGCTTTGCGCACCATTGCGTGTGCCGCTTCAACACCGTCGCGGGCCGCGGGATCGAGTTTGACTGCGACCTGATCACGCCAGATGCGTTCAAGCTCTGCCAGTTTGACCGAAGCGGGGATAAGGGTGACAGTCATAATCTATCCTTAAGGTCACATGTTGATCCGGTGGCGCAGTTATCTTTGGGCTCAGGCGGCGGTGCTTTCACCGCCAACAATGCGTTCGAACAGCGGGTTGAACCCGATGCGGTATGCAAGCTCGGCCGGGTGTTTGGCATTCCAGATGGCAAGATCCGCCCGCAGGCCTACTTTGATCCGCCCGGTATCAGAAAGGCCAAGGGCACGCGCCGCATGGGCGGTCGCGCCAACAAGTGCCTCTTCGGGCGTCAGGCGGAACAGGGTGCAGGACATGTTCATGGTCAAAAGGATTGATGCCAGTGGCGATGAGCCGGGATTGCAGTCGGTCGCAATCGCCATCGGCACGCCGTGCTTGCGGAATGCGTCAATCGGCGGCAGCTGGGTTTCATGCAGGGTGTAAAACGCACCGGGCAGAAGTACCGCGACGGAGCCAGACTTGGCCATGGCGATCGCGTCTTCTTCGGTGGCGTATTCAATATGATCGACCGACATCGCCCCATATTCGGCGGCCAGTTTGGTGCCGCCGATGTTTGATAGCTGTTCGGCATGGAGTTTGACCGGAATGCCAAGCGCGCGGGCAACGTCAAACACGCGTTTGATTTGATCGGTGTTAAAGGCAATGCCTTCGCAGAACCCGTCAACGGCGTCGACCAGTCCTTCAGCGTGGGCGGCTTTCAGGGCCGGGATGCAGACCTCATCAATATAGCCGTCCGGGTTGTCTTTATATTCAACCGGCACCGCATGGGCGCCAAGGAAGGTGGTCTTGATCCGCACATTGCGATGATCGGCAATCATGCGGGCTGCGCGCAGCATATTAAGCTCGGTCTCGCGATCAAGGCCGTAACCCGACTTGACCTCGATCACCGACACGCCCTCTGCCAGCAGCGCATCCACGCGCGGCAGGGCGGATGTCAGAAGATCCGCAATCGATGCTTCGCGGGTCGCCTTCACGGTCGAAACAATGCCGCCGCCAGCACGCGCAACTTCTTCATAGCTTGCACCCTTCAGGCGCATTTCAAACTCAACCGCGCGGTCGCCGCCATGGACAACATGGGTGTGGCAATCAATCAGGGCCGGGGTGATCAGGCGACCTTCAAGGTCACGCACTGGACCTGCAAGATATTCGGCCGGGATGGCGTCATCCGCGCCAACCCAATCGATCAGACCGTCCTTGATGGCAATCGCGCCGCACTCGATCAGGCCATAACTGTCCTGATCCTCAATCGTGACGATTTTTGCGTTTCGAAGCAGCATCGCGAAGCATCACCCCTTGATAAGTTTGTTATTAAAGATAATATGTACGTACATAATATTTCTGTCAAGACGGGTAGAGGCAATGAAGGTTCTTTGGGCAAATCAGGCACTTACGACATCAGGCTGGCAGCGCAATGTCCGGATCGAGATTGATGAGAATGGCAGAATTGCTGCGATTCAGGCCGATTCTGAGGCGGCATCAGATGCCACCAGCAAAACCGATATCCTTCTTCCGGCGATTTCAAACCTGCATAGCCACGCGTTCCAACGCTCCATGGCCGGCCTGACCGAACGGCGCGGCCCCGATCCACGCGATACCTTCTGGACCTGGCGGCAACTGATGTTCCGTTTCCTTGATCAGCTGACCCCGGACCATGTCGAGGCGATCGCGGCCTTCGTTCAGATGGAAATGCTGGAGGCCGGGTATGCCAATAATACAGAGTTCCATTACCTGCATCACCGTCCCGGCGGGCATTTGTATGACAATATCGCCGAGATGGCCGAACGCATTGCCGCCGCGACCGAAATCACCGGCATCGGCCTGACGCTTCTGCCGGTGCATTATCAATATGGCGGCTGTGACAAGCGCCCGCTCGGTCCCGGTCAAATCCGTTTTGGCAATGATCCCGACCAGTTTATCAAATTGTATGAGGAATCCGTTCGCGCGATCAAAAAACTGCCCGCGGATACGGTGATGGGAGTCGCGCCACATTCCTTGCGTGCCGTTGGCCGCGAAGATCTGCTTGCGACCAGTCTTCTATCCAAGGACGGACCGATCCACATGCATCTGGCCGAACAACTGGCCGAAGTGGATGAAGTGCGCGAAAGCTGGGGCAAGCGCCCGACGGAATGGCTGCTTGAAAATGCCGATGTGAATGCGAACTGGTGTTTGATCCACTGCACCCAGATGGAAGAACACGAAACACTTGAGCTGGCCAAAACCGGCGCTGTGGCCGGTCTTTGCCCAATCACCGAAAGCAGTCTGGGCGATGGTATCTTTGATGGCGTTCGTTATATGAATGCCGGTGGCGTGATTGGTGTGGGATCGGATTCCAATATCCGCATTTCGCTGTCGGAAGAATTGCGGACCCTCGAATACAGCCAGCGCCTGCGCGATAATTCCCGCGCGGCTTTGGCAACCGAACAAAAATCGACCGCACGTCGCATTTATGACGCAGCGGCCAAGGGCGGCGCACAGGCCGCCGGGCGCGATTCAGGCCGGATCGAAGTTGGTGCACTGGCCGATTTGATGGCGCTGGATGGTTCGGCGGTTGACCTGATCGGTCGGACAGGCGATACGATCCTCGATACATATATCTTTGCCGGAGATGATCGCATGGTGCGTGATGTCTGGTCGGCCGGTCGCCATGTTGTGACCGAGGGCCGCCACATCGCCCATGACGCGATCACCAACCGGTATCGCAAGGTGATGGAACAACTCAAGGAAGCAGTGTGAACAGCCTGGAACAGCAAAGCTGGCAATCCGTCCATGACGAGGTTTTGCGCCGCATTCATACCCGTGAGTGGAAACCCGGCGACCTGATCCCCAAGGAAGTCGAACTTGCCGAGCAACTTGGCTGTGCGCGTGCGACGGTGAACCGTGCGCTGCGTGAACTGGCATCCGAAGGGTTCCTCGATCGCAGGCGGAAGGCCGGCACGCGGGTCGCTGCACACCCGGTGCGGCGCGCCAAGCTTGATATTCCGGTCATCAGGCTTGAGATCGAAGGGCGCGGGCAGAAATATGCCTATGGCCTGCTGTTTAGCGAACGGCGCACACCGCCGCCTGAGATCTGTGCCAATCTGGGTGTCACGGCCGAAAGCGATATGCTGCATATCACCTCGCTCCATCTGGCCGATGGCAAACCGTTCATGTTTGAAGATCGCTGGGTGTCGATTGCTGCAACGCCGACGATCCTTGATGCCGATCTTGAAAAAATCAGCGCCAATGAATGGCTGGTGTTGCATGCGCCCTATACCCGCGGCGATATCTATTTTTCCGCCGTCAATGCCAGCGCGGCAGAGGCCAAGGTGCTGCGCACCGATCCAGGCACATCGCTTTTCCTGATGGAACGTACCACTTGGGAAAATAACACCGGCATCACATCGGCCAGGCTTCTGTTTGCACCGGGCTATCGCAAACATTCTGCGATCTGAGTTTCCCTATACAATCAAAGTTTCGCTTCTCAAGGCTCTATGACCCGGATCGGCTTGCCGCTGTGCCAGGCCAAAACGGCCTCGACCGTCTGGCCGTAAAACACGTTCCAGGTGTTGCGGGTGACATAGCCAAGATGCGGGCTTAGCAAAAGGCCATCACAATGGCGCAGCGGATGCGATACGGGCAGTGGTTCCTTGTCGTAAACATCGAGTGCCGCACCGGCAATCTCGCCGCTGTTGAGCGCGTCAATCAGGGCAGTGTCATCAACGATCGGGCCGCGTGATGTGTTGATCAGATAGGCTGTTGGCTTCATCTGTTTGAGCTCATTCGTGCCAATCAGGCCATGAGTGCGATCAGACAGGCGTTGATGGATGGTGACGAAATCCGACGTGCGCAGCAGGTCTTCCTTGGTTGCCATATGGGTCACGCCAAGTTCGCCGCAGCGCTCCTGCGTCAGGTTGGCGCTCCAGGCGCAGACATGCATGTCAAAGGCCTGCGCCATCTTCGCGACCTTTGCCCCCAACCGCCCAAGTCCGATAATCCCCAAGGTCGAACCTGCAAGGTCCTGACCGATCCCGACTTGCCAGCCGCCAGCGCGCATCGATGCGTTTTCCGCCATGAGATTGCGGGCAAGTGCCAGCATCAGGGCAAAGGTCAGTTCGGGCGTTGCCGTGGATGGGGATTCTGTGCCGCAAACCGTGATGCCCAGTTTACTTGCGGTCGCGACATCAATGGCGTCATTGCGCTTGCCGGTGGTTACAATCAGCCGCAGGTTCGGAAGGGCGCGCAAAATGTCACCGGTAAGAGCTGTGCGTTCACGCATGACACACAGAACGTCAAATGGCTCAAGGCGGCTGATCAGATCGCCTGTATTGCAAACATGATCGTCAAATACGGTGATCTCGCCGTGGTTTTGGACGTCTGTCCAGTCGGCCGACTGCAGGGCGATGTTTTGATAGTCATCAAGAATGGCAATACGCATCTGGGCTGTGTTTCCAATGG
Organism: Thalassospira sp. CA1; assembly: GCF_059052855.1. Lineage (NCBI taxonomy): Bacteria > Pseudomonadati > Pseudomonadota > Alphaproteobacteria > Rhodospirillales > Thalassospiraceae > Thalassospira > Thalassospira sp. CA1. The sequence goes on along the minus strand of NZ_JBZCIA010000003.1, from coordinate 406,509 downwards.
GTCAGGGCTGGGGTCTGTCGCGTCAGTCTGCGATATGAAGGGCAAGAAATTCTGCTGTGCGGGCATGCGCAACTTCGGCCGCCGCTTCGACATAGGCGGATGGACGTGCTTCGTTGGCAAAGGCATGACCGGCTTCATACATATGTACTTCCATGCCGGGCAAAGCTGCCTTGGCGTCTTCGATCATCTCAATCGGGACGTGACCATCAGACATGCCGAAGTGCGCAAGAAATGGCGTGTGCAGCGGCTTATCAAGATATTGGTCGATGCGCGTGCCATAGAATGAAACACCTGCCGCGATATCAAGACATTGGGCGCTGCGTAGTGCCAACCCGCCGCCCCAGCAAAAACCGATCACGCCAACCTTGCCGCCCTTGGCAGACAGGGCGCGGGCGGCAGCATCGATATCTATCAGGGTGTTTGACAACTCGGACGCCATCATCAGCGCACGGGCCCGATCAAAATCGTTAAAGTCCACAACCGTACCACGCTCCACCCGGTCAAACAGGGCAGGGATGGCAACCTCGTAACCCAGGGCGGCATATTTGCGTGCAACTCCCTTGAGCTGCTCGGTGACGCCAAAGATTTCCTGCAGGATTACAATCGCGCCGCGCCTTGCACCAACGGGTGGTTCAAACCAACAATCAAGCTTGTGCCCGTCGGCTGCGGTAAGGGTGTCCATCATGTCCTGTCGTTTCCTTTCTCGACGCAGTGGTCTTTTCGGTGATGATATCGAATTGCGGGGCGAGAACAATCATCATGGTCACTGCGGATAATGTATCCTCAATTGGCTTGCCCTTTGGGATCATGATGTGACATCACTAAGGTATGAGGAATAAATCGTTCTTTTTGCAGGACTTGGCTTGGTGCAGGACCCAGAAAGAACCGGCGTGACGATATCAGGAGAGAGAATTCATGAAGCTTTTGCGCTATGGCCCGGTCGGGGCGGAGAAACCGGGGCTTTGTGATGCGGATGGCGTCATCCGCGATCTTTCCAGCGTGATTGATGATCTTGATCCAACCACGATTTCCGATGAAACCTTTGCACGTATTGCAGCACTTGATCCGGAAAGCCTGCCGGTCGTGTCGGGTGATCCGCGCATTGGCGCCTGTGTCGGGCGGCCGGGCAAATTTATCTGCATCGGTTTGAACTATTCCGATCATGCGCAAGAAGCCGGTATGGAACTGCCGCCAGAACCGATCATTTTCCTTAAGGCAACTTCGGCCGTTTGTGGCCCGAATGACACGATCGAAATTCCGCGCGGTTCGACCAAAACCGATTGGGAAGTCGAACTGGGCGTGGTGATTGGCAAGCACACCAAATATGTCGACGAAGCCGATGCGCTTGATCATGTCGCAGGTTACTGCCTGATCAATGATGTTTCCGAGCGCGCGTTTCAGCTCGAACATTCTGGCCAGTGGGTAAAGGGCAAAAGTGCCGATACCTTCGGCCCGATTGGTCCGTGGCTTGTCACCCGTGATCAGGTTGCCGATCCACAGAACCTTTCCATGTGGCTCGATGTGAACGGCAAGCGTTATCAGGACGGCAGTACGAAAACCATGGCCTATGGTGTTGCGTTCGTCGTCAGCTATCTTTCGCGCTTCATGAGCTTGCAGCCCGGTGACATCATCTCGACAGGCACCCCGCCCGGTGTGGGTATGGGGCAAAACCCGCCAGTATACCTCAAACCCGGTGACGTGATGGAACTGGGAATCGATGGTTTGGGGGCGCAGCGTCAGGAAGTCGTTCAGGGCTAAGCTGGGAATAGGCTGCGATAAGCGGTAGGCGGGATAGTTATCACATCTGCAGCTCACATGAATGTGAACTGCAGATCTAAGCCTCTATAAAAGTCTTTGTTTTATGTGCCACCTACCTGTTTTCATTGGCTTGAGAACAAAAAATCAAAAATTAGTGGGCATGGACTTGCATCTTGCCCAATTCAGGACATTTTTGTCAGAACAAAGTGCATTGACGTTGTTAAGCAATCTGCGATAAGTGACTTTAGGTCATTGTTGTTCCGTGCTTAAGCAATGTGAAATGCTTGTCCAAGGGGTATGGGGATACCGTGCGCATGAAGCGCCCTTACAGGATTGGTGATGCACATGTCTAATCTGGCGATCAAAGTGAACGAGTCTTGGCCGGTTTCGGTCAATCCGATGGATGTTTCAGTTGATGAGGCTGGCCCTGTGTCTCGGACTTCAAAGGCACAGGATGGTGTCGGTAGCTTTGCGTTTGCAGATATCTATTTGCGCGGCGCGCCTTGCTTTCTCAAGGGGATGATGCTGCAAGCCCGTGGCGAAGACGTCAAGGGAACCCTGCGCAAACCCGATGCTGGCGTTCTGGCATTTGAAAATGGTGCGTGCGAGTTGACGGCGACGCCGCTGTTTCTGACAGTTGCGATGTCTGCGGCCGATGAAAACAGCCTTGCGGACATGCAGGCTTATTTCGAAGACAAGCTGCGGACCCTCTCACCGCAGACCAAGATCGAGATCGACTGGCGAAATAAATGACCATTTGTCACTTCTTGGTGATCAAAAAGCCCGTTCAATGCTGAACGGGCTTTTGTTTTGTCTGTCTGGTCGCAACGACTATGTGATCGCGATCCGCTTTGCGCAATCCGGTCTTTGCCTTTGGCGGCAATTGTGTGTTTTCAGCTCATGATAAACCGATCACGAGCCCCGCGTACGACGCGCATTATATGATCGACAATTGCCGCCACACTTCGCGTATCCTTGGTGTCGGGGTGCTGGAGCATCCAGTAGTTTCGGGTGAAGCGGATTTCAGGCAGCAGGCGAACGAGGTCGGGGATGCCTTCGGTGGCGTAGTCGTGCAGGATACCGATGCCGTATCCGTTACGCACAGCTTCCATCTGGGCCACCACGCTGCCGCATTCAAATCGGCGTTTCATCAGTTTGCCAAGGCGGGCGGCGTAATCTAGGGCACGGCTGTAAATCAGGTCTTCGATATGGGTGACAAACAGGCGGTCTGTCAGATCGGCCTCGGTTTTGACCGCGCCAAAACGTTCGATATAGGATTTGCTGGCATAGACACTGAGTGTGTAGTCGGTGAGTTTACTGATCACCAGGCGGCCTTGTTTCGGTCGGTCGAGCGTGATGGCGATATCGGCTTCGCGTTGCGATAGCGAGAATGTGCGTGGCAGCGGGACAAGCTGGATCACAAGATCCGGGTGATTGGACGCAAAGTGAGCCAACTCACTTGCCAGAAAATAGTTGCCCAATCCATCGGGGACGCCAACGCGGACCGTGCCGCTGATCAGCTCTGACTGGTTGGAAACGGCGGTGCCAGCACGCAAGAAAGCCGACTCTGCGGCCTCTGCTGCCTGCATCAATTCCCTTCCCGCCGGGGTCAGGTCCGATCCGGTGGTGCGCCGTTCAATCAGTTTGGTGCCAAGTTCCTGCTCAAGCGCGGTCAGCTGGCGCCCAACTGTTGCGTGGTTCAGGCCAAGCTGCCGGGCAGCGGCAAGGATCTGACCTTGGCGGGCAACAGCCAGAAAGATGCGGAAGCGATCCCAATCCATGATGGGTGTGATCCTGTCATGACTTTAATTTTTGCACATCGAATTTGCGGAAATGATAATTGATGTGCATCCCTGTGCATAGTCATAATGGGTGCAGGTTATTAAGGGGGAAGACCCCCACTTATATTAAGATCGTCCCACTGATCATCAGGTTTATCGGGAGAAACCCAATGGCAACCCAACTTACCCATTACATCAACGGCAAACGCGTTGCCGGTAAATCCGGTCGTTCGGCACCGGTTTTCAATCCGGCAACTGGCGCACAGAGTGCGACGGTTGATCTGGCATCCAAGGCCGAGGTCCGTGCCGCTGTTGAATCCGCGTCCGCCGTTGCCGCCGAATGGGCCGCAACCACGCCGCTGCGCCGTGCACGTATTCTCAACAAGTTCCTTGGCATCCTCGAAGATCGCTCCGAAGAACTGGCTGCCGCCATCACGGCTGAGCATGGCAAGGTTCTGTCCGATGCGCTGGGTGAAGTGACCCGCGGGATCGAGGTTGTTGAATTTGCCACCGGTGCGCCGCAGCTGCTGAAAGGTGAGTTCACCGAGAATGTCGGCACCAAGGTTGATAGCCATTCCATCCGTCAGCCGCTGGGCATCGTTGCCGGTATCACGCCTTTCAACTTCCCGGCCATGGTGCCGATGTGGATGTTCCCGGTCGCCCTTGCGTGCGGTAACTGCTTTATCCTGAAACCGTCGGAACGTGATCCGTCCGCCTCGCTTCTGCTGGCCGAATGGCTGACCGAAGCCGGTCTTCCCGATGGTGTGTTCAACGTTGTTCAGGGTGACAAGGAAGCAGTGGATGCGCTTTTGTTTGATCCGGATGTTTCGGCCATCAGCTTTGTCGGATCGACCCCGATTGCCAAATACATCTATGAAACCGCGACCGCGCAGGGCAAGCGTTGTCAGGCCCTTGGTGGTGCGAAAAACCACATGATCATCATGCCGGATGCGGACATGGATCAGGCGGTTGATGCCCTGATGGGCGCAGCTTACGGTTCGGCTGGCGAGCGTTGCATGGCCATTTCGGTTGCTGTTCCGGTTGGCAAGGAAACCGCAGATACCCTGATCGAAAAGCTGGTTCCGCGCATCAACGAACTGCGCGTGGCACCGGGTATTGATCCGGCGGCCGAAATGGGCCCGCTTGTGACCGCAGCCCACCGTGACAAGGTTGTCGGCTATATCAACAAGGGTGTCGAAGAAGGTGCCAAGTTGGTGGTGGACGGCCGTGACATCAAGCTTCAGGGCTATGAAGACGGTTACTTCGTCGGTGGTACGCTCTTTGATGACGTCACCCCGGATATGAGCATCTACAAGGAAGAGATCTTTGGCCCGGTTCTGTCGGTTGTGCGTACCGATGATTTCGAAACCGCTGCCAACCTTGTTGATGACCACGAATATGGCAATGGCACCGCGATCTTCACCCGCGATGGCGACACCGCCCGTGAATTTGCCGCACGCACCCAGACCGGTATGGTTGGCATTAACGTACCGATCCCGGTCCCGATGGCCTTCCATTCGTTTGGTGGCTGGAAAGCATCGCTGTTTGGCGACCATCACATGCATGGTCCGGAAGGTGTTCGCTTCTACACCAAGCTTAAAACCATCACCACGCGCTGGCCGACCGGCATTCGCAAGGGTGCTGAGTTCGTCATGCCCACCATGAAATAAGCGATGAAATAAGTATTGCACTCATCGCAGTATTAAAGGGCGCGCAAAGCCAAATTTGCGCGCCCTTATTTGTTCGGGGTGTTAGCTGCCAAAGGATGCCGGTTTGGCGGGCTTGATGGCTTCCATGATGGTGCCGGGAATAAACACGCGGAAGGTTGCCCCGCGTCCCGCAGGACTTTCGGCCCATATCTTGCCCTGACAATGTTCGACAACATGCTTGGCAATCGCGAGGCCAAGACCGGAGCCGGATGGCTTTGGTTTGTCATCGGCGTATTTGCCGCCGCGCGAAAACTTGTCAAAGATGATTTCAAGCTCGTTCGGGGCAACGCCCTTGCCGTTATCGGTGATCGAAACCAGATAGCCGCCATCCATGGCTTCCCCGCGCACCGATACTTCGGGGTGATCGGGGGCAGAGAATTTGGCGGCATTCGACAGCAGATTGATAAAGACCTGTGTCAGGCGATCGCGGTCAACATGCAACAAAGCCGAATTACGCGAATATTCCTTGGTCAGAACAACACCCTTGGCATCAAACAGCCCTTTGACCGCATCAATACTTTCATCAAGCACCGTGCGTGGATCGACTTCGACCGCGCGCCAGTCGGAATGACCGGCTTCAAGGCGGGCAAGGTCAAGATGGTCATCAATCAGGCGGGTCAGGCGTTCGCTTTCGCGGACAATGATTTCAAGGAAGTGATCGGCTTGTTTCGGGTCCAGGTTCGGGGAGTCGACCAGAATTTCGGAAAATGAGCGGATTGAGGTCAGCGGCGTTCTGAACTCATGGCTGACCATGGTCAGGAATTCATCCTTAAGCCGGTCCAGTTCCTTGAGCCGTTCGTTGGCGGCACGCAGTTCGGCTGCGGCTTTTTCAAGTTCGCGCGACTTGGTTTCAAGGCGCTGGGAATATTCGATAACGTGCGAGGTTTCTTCGAGAATCTCAAGCACTTCATCAAGGCTGACCATCTCGCCCTTGGCGACAGACGACACCATCACACGGGCCGATGCCGCCCCGATGGAGCCCGCCAAAAGTCGTTCGGTAAAGGCAATCATGTCGGCGTCGGCTTCGCCCTTGCCGCGCCAGGATGGATCAATGCTTTGATCAAACTGACGGAACGACTGATAGGCACGATCCCGGCCCAAAAACCGTTCGACCAGTTCATAAAGATCATTGGCCGAGGCCGATGACCGCCAGATCACGGTGTCCTGTCCCTTGCGGGAAAAGGCATCGACAAACAGGGTTGCCTGAATACGTTCAAGCGCGCTCGGCTCGGTAAACAGACTGATCAATACATAGGCTGCTGTATTGAGTGAAATCGACCAGATCAGGGCATGGGTCAGGGGTGCAAAATCCGTCAACCCAAACAGGCTTTCGGGGCGCAACCACGGATGGCCAAACGCGCCATTGAGAATAAGTGACGGATCCATCCAGCCACTATCGGCAAGCGATGGCAGCAACAGGGTATAGCCCCAAACCGCAAAGCCGATGGTCAGTGCCACCTGCGCGCCGGTACGTGTGCCGCCCTTCCAGTAAAGCCCGCCAATCATGATCGGAATGAATTGGGCAATGGCGGCAAAGGAAATCAGCCCGATTTCGGCCAGCGCATCACTGGCCCCGGCGGACTGGTAATAGGCAAAGCCCATAAACACCACGACGACGATGGAGGCCCGCCGGATAAAGATCAAAAGCCCGGTCAGATCATCGCGTTCGGTCAGACGCAGCGGGCGAATACGCAACAGCGCCGGCACAATCAGGTCGTTACAAACCATGGTCGAAAGCGCGATGGTCGCAACAATCACCATGCTGGTACTGGCCGACAGGCCGCCGACATAGGCGAGTAACGCCAGCATCGATTGGTCTTCAAACAGCGGCACGGAAATCACAAAGAAGTCCGGGTCCGACCAGACCGGAAGGGCACCAAGCCCGGCCAGTGCAATCGGCAGAACAAACAGGTTCATCGCCAGCAGATAAAGCGGGAAGGCCCAGCTTGCGGTGGCAAGGTGACGTTCATCAACATTTTCAACAATGATCACCTGAAACTGGCGGGGCAGGCACAGGATGGCCGCCATCGAAAGCATCATAAGCGTCAGCCAGCGCGAACTTCCCCCTTCGGGCAGCATCAGAAGCTTTGCCGTATCGGCGTTTTCGGCCGATTGGGCAAACAGGTCCCCAAGCCCGTCATACATCACAAACGAGACAAAGAAACCAACGGCCAAAAGGGCAAACAGCTTGACCAGACTTTCAAAGGCGATGGCGGCCACCATGCCTTCATGATGTTCGTCAGCATCAATGAAGCGCGTGCCAAACAGAATGCCAAACAGCGTCAGGCCAACCGCGGCCCAAAAGCCGCTATCGGAAAAGATGCTGACCGTTTCGCGGACCGGTTCGACCATGCCGAATTCCCAGCCGGTCAGAACAGTGTAACTGGTGGCAATCGCCTTGAGCTGAAGCGCGATATAGGGCGTGGTGCCGATCACCGCGATCAGGGTCACAAGGACCGAAAGCTGGGTGCTTTTGCCATAGCGTGACGAGATAAAGTCAGCGATCGAGGTAATGCGATGGGCCTTGGAAATGCGCAGCATCTTGCGCAGCAAAAACCACCAGCCGAGAAAGATCACGGTCGGGCCCAGATAAATCGTCAGATACTCAAGCCCGTTGCGCGCGGCTGTTCCGACTGCGCCATAGAACGTCCATGACGTGCAATATACCGCGATGGATAAGGTATAGACCGTCGGATTGCGGACCCAGGAATGGCCATCGCGCGCACGCTTGTCGCCCCACCATGCAATCGCATAAAGCAGGCCGACATAAATCAGCGACACAAGGATGACCAGTTCCGAGGACAGCATGGGCTATTTCCTCTCGATCTGGGCGGCACTGCGCAGCGCACGGGTCAGAACGGCGCACAGCGCAATCAGGATAGCCCATCCGGCAAAGAAATAGACAAACAGGATCGGCAGGCCAAGTATCGTGCCATCAAGCGAGAACATCCCCACAATCGGCGGCAGCCAGATGAATAACGCCACCAGCATCAGAACAAGGGCGCGTTCGGTAAGTTTGCGTGGTGGTGTGATGGGGGCCTCCTGCGCATTGATTGGGAACGCAAACGCGCCTGTCAGTTTTCCGTGCGTTCCAGCAGGGCTTTGACCCGGGACACAACATCGCGTGTGGAAAACGGCTTGGTGACAAAGTCATCCACGCCAAGCTCAAGCCCCTTGCGGCGATCCACTTCGCGGGTTTTGGCAGTCAGCATCATGATGGGCATTTGTCGGGTGTTGGGATCGTTACGCGCTGCGCGCACGACTTCAAACCCGTCGCAAACGGGCATCATGACATCAAGTAAAACCATGTCCGGAATATCGCGCGCAATCATCGAAATCGCCGTACGGCCATCCGTTGCAACACTGACGTCATAGCCTTCCTTTTCCATCAGAAAGCTGAGTGATTCGACAATGGTTTCCTCGTCTTCGGCAATCAAGACCTTTGGTCTCTCATTCAAGGACGTTCTCCCCGATTTTTTGGATTTTTATATTCCCAATCCTAACGGCTTAAGGGCTGAATGATAATGCTACTTTGGGGTGGTATACATAAGACGTTGCTTGAAAGCCCTCATCGGATCATTTTTTGGCGGTTTTCGGTGTGCCATCGGCCATTTCATAGGCCCGCTGTGCGCAGTCATCGCGCGGGCACTGGCGGCATGAAATCCCGACCGGCACCGCCGATTCAGGACGATCAAGCGATAATCGGTCGCCATAAACCACGTCATTTGAAAAGGCCGTGTCGCAGCCGATCATTACCGAATGAACCGAGCGCGGAACGCCATATCCCCCCGCCCCGGACCGCAAGGCGCGTGCAACAAACAGAAATTCACTACCATCGGGCAGGCGGACAAATTGCGGAATGACGCGTTCGGGCGCGGTATAGGCTTCGTGCACCACCCAGCGCGGGCACGCCCCGCCATAACGCGGCAATTGCAGGCCCGATGCCGAGAACCGTTTGGAAATGTTTCCGGCGATGTCGGTGCGCACCAAGTGGAATGGAATGCCCTCGGCGCCTGGGCGGCGAAGCGTTGTCAGGCGGTGGCAAATCTGTTCCCAACTTGCCGCGTAGCGTTGCTGCAAAAGTTCGATGTCATGGCGCATCCTGCGCGCATCATCCAAAAACAGGTCATAGGGAAACAGCAGTGCGGCGGCGGTGTATGAAATCAATGCCTCGGATGCACGAACCCGTCCGGCTTTGCTGCCAATCTGGGCGCGATCCAATATCTCGTTGATCGGGTCGGCGGCCTCAAGCCGGCAGATGGTGCGTGCCGCCTGAAAACGCGCCGAGGTGATCGGAAGCGCGCGGGAAATGCGCAGGGTATTGTTCTTGGCATCCCATTGATAGCCGCTTGTCAGGAAGTCCTCGGACGGGCGGCGTTCGATCCGGGTGTTGTGGGTGTCTTCCAGATAGTTGATCAGATCCGTCAGATAGAGCCCGCCATCGGGATCAATCACCGGGCGCATCTTGTTGGCGTGGTCTTCAAGGGCGGGGAAGTGGTTGGCATTGTCATAAAGCAGATCATCAACTTCCTCGGCCGGGCTGGCGGCCGGGCGCCCGGCCTCGCCGCGTTCAAGGAAGTTGAAAATTTCGGTCGCGGATTCGGCAAGGCGCTGGGACTCGCGCACCAGTGTCGCGTTAAAGCGTGCCCGCTGGTCGCGTGACAGATCATCATAATCATCGAAAATCTCGGCCACTGTCCGGATCGAGGTAATCCGGGTCAGGATCGAATGGCTGGCCTCGGTCAGGAACGGGTCATGGCTGAGCCGTTCGGACAGCGCGTCAATATCATCAAGGCCACTGCGATAGGCGCGATACAGCGACAAGAATGCAGTGATCATGCCCGGTGATGCCGCAATCATGGCGGGGAATTCGCGGCTTTCGACCGGGGTGGTGCGAAAGACCGGATCTGATGCAACTTCGGCCAGATCCGAAAGCAACCGGCTTTCCTCGGACCCTGAAAGGCTATGAGGATGAATTTCCAGTGCCTCGGCAATTCGCATCAACAATCCGCCACCGATCGAGCGGCGGTTATGTTCAATCAGATTAAGGTAGGACGCCGAGATACCCGCAGCCTTAGCCAGGGCATTCTGGGTCATTCCGATGTCTTTTCGCCGTCCGCGAATGCGGTGTCCGATGGGGGCCTGACGCGCCATACTAAAGTCTTACCTGTTGACAGAATTTACTAATTTTCACAAAGCTCATCTATATATTTACAAAAAAGTTCTTTTATATCAACTAGGTGTTGATTCATTTTCAGATGATCCTCATTGTTTTGTCAGGTCGATAAAAAAACGAACCAAAAAACAGGCCTCAGATTTCTCTGAAACAGATCCCAAGACATTGGGGAGGAAAACCATGTCGGAGACTAAGCTTATCGGAAATGTATCTCGTCGTACGATCCTGAAGGGATCCGCGGCAACCACGGGTGCAGCCCTCATCGGCGGCACTTTCCCGATGCATTTCATCAAGAACGCGCATGCCCAGACCTTCCGGGGTGATCCGGGCAGTGCTGCCAGCGTCAAACTCGGTTTCAACGTGCCGCAGACCGGTCCGTATGCCGATGAGGGTGCTGACGAATTGCGTGCCTATCAGCTTGCGGTCAAGCATATCAACGGCGAAGGCGACGGCGGTATGCTCAATACCATCAAGCCGCTTGAGCTCAAGGGTAACGGCATCCTCGGCAAGAAAGTCGAGTTCGTGACCGGTGATACCCAGACCAAGTCCGATGCTGCGCGTGCTTCTGCCAAGCGTATGATTGAAAAAGACAATGTGGCGATGGTCACCGGTGGTTCGTCCTCTGGTGTGGCAATTGCCGTGCAGGGTCTTTGCCAGGAAATGGGCGTCATCTTCATGGCGGGTCTGACCCACTCGAACGACACCACCGGTAAAGACAAAAAGCGTTATGGCTTCCGCCACTTCTTCAACGCTTACATGTCCGGTCAGGCGATCGCGCCGGTTCTGCTCGACGAGTATGGCGCAGAACGCCGTGCTTATCACCTGACGGCCGATTACACCTGGGGCTGGACCCAGGAAGAATCGATCAAGGCCGCAACCGAGAATATCGGTTGGGAAACCGTCAACACGGTTCGTACCCCGGTTGGTGCGGGTGACTTCTCCCAGTACATCACCCCGGTTCTGAACTCTGGCGCAGATGTCCTGATCCTGAACCACTATGGTAAGGACATGGTCAACTCCCTGACCCAGGCGGTTCAGTTCGGTCTGCGTGACAAGCAGGTGAATGGCAAGAACTTCGAAATCGTTGTTCCGCTTTATTCTCGCCTGATGGCACAGGGTGCTGGCGAAGCTGCAAAAGGTATCCTTGGGACCACCAACTGGCACTGGTCGCTTCAGGATGCCGGTTCGCAGGCCTTCGTGAAGTCGTTCGGTCAGGAATACGGCTTCCCGCCGTCCCAGGCTGCACATACCTGCTACGTCCAGACGCTGCTTTATGCAAACGCCTGCGAAATGGCCGGTACGTTCGCACCTTGGGAAGTCATCAAACAGCTCGAAGGTTTCGAGTTCGATGGCGCGGGCAATGGCCCGACCCTGTACCGTGCAGAAGACCATCAGTGCTTCAAGGATGTTCTGGTCGTGCGTGGTAAAGAAAACCCGCAGTCCAACTTCGACCTTCTTGAAGTCGTCAAGGAAGTGCCGCGGTCACAGGTCGAGTATCCGGCCGACATGTTCGGCGGTGAACTGGGTCCGTATCAAGTCTGATGCACCCAAATTGATGCAAGCAGGGCCGGCCATCTCCCAATGGTCGGCCCGTTTGCCCTCTGGCCTCGGCCTGTACGACTTTTGACTAAGTCCCTTACGAATACGCGGCGGATATCTGATGGACGCTATATTTCTTCAAATCCTGAATGGTCTGGACAAGGGCGGTGCCTATGCACTGATTGCGCTTGGCCTGACCCTGGTGTTCGGCACGCTTGGCGTGGTGAACTTCGCGCATGGTGCCATCTTTATGATGGGCGCATTTTGCGCGGTAACTCTCGAAAAACTTTTGACCCTTTCGGTCAAGGTCAAGGATGAGTCGGTTACCTTCTTTGACGCCTACAAGGAAACGCCCTACCTCGAACTGTGGTTTGGCGATACCGGGACGGCGATCATTGACTGGTCGGTACCGTTATCGATCATTCTGGCAATACCGGTGATGTTGCTCATCGGCATTGTCATGGAACGCTCCCTCATCCGGCATTTCTACAAGCGTCCTCACGCCGAACAGATTCTTGTGACCTTTGGTCTGGCCATCGTGCTTCAGGAATTGGTCAAGGCCGCCTTTGGCGCAAACCCGATCCCGCAGGGCGCACCGGATATCGTTTCCGGCTCTGCTGCCGTTGGTGCGATCTTTGGTCTGGGCGAAGCGGTGGTTTATCCGTGGTGGCGTCTGATCTATCTGGCGTTCTCGCTGATCACCATTGGTCTTGTGTTCTCGTTCCTGCATTTCACCACCTACGGGATGGTGGTGCGCGCCGGGATGGCCGACCGCGAAACGGTCGAACTTCTGGGCATCAATATTGAACGTCGCTTTACGATTGTGTTTGGCATCGCGGCCGTGGTCGCGGGTCTGGCAGGCGTGATGTACACGCCGGTTCTGCCCCCGGATTACCATCTGGGCATGGACTTCCTGGTGCTATCATTTGTCGTGGTTGTTGTGGGTGGCATGGGCTCCTTGCCCGGTGCGGTGGCCGCTGGCTTCCTGCTGGGGATCCTGCAGTCCTTCTCGTCCATGACCGAGGTAAAAGACATCTTCCCGGGCATTGACCAGATCATCATCTACCTTGTTGCCGTCGTCATTCTGCTGACCCGTCCGCGTGGTCTGCTGGGACGCCGGGGCGTGATGGAGAGCTAATAATGTCAAATACAAAAATCGTCTCGCCCAAGAAAGATATGATCTTTATGGCCATCCTGTCGGTCGTGGTTCTGACCATGCCGATCTGGTTGCAACCCTTCGGGGCGGCCTATCCTGACCTGATGCAGAAGTTCATGATCTTTGGCATCTTTGCCATCGGCTATAACATTCTGTTTGGCCTGACCGGCTACCTGTCCTTTGGTCACGCAGCCTTCCTTGGGGTGGGGTCCTACACGGCGGTCTGGTCGTTCAAACTGCTGTCGATGAACGTTATTCCGGCCATGATCTTTGGCACGGTGCTGTCGGGGCTGTTTGCGCTCGCGATCGGCTTTGTGTCGTTGCGTCGTTCGGGGATTTACTTCTCGATCCTGACACTGGCCTTTGCGCAGATGTCCTATAACCTCGCCTATTCGGTTCTGACCCCGATCACCAATGGTGAAACCGGTCTGCAGCTTGAACAGGCCGACCCGCGCGTTCTGGATCGGATGTCGGGCATCGTCGATGACGGATCGCTTCCGACCCCGAACCTGTTCGGGATCGAGGGGATCGGTTATTCCGGCTTCTATATCTGTGCCGCCCTGATGCTGATTTCCTTCTTCATTTACTTGCGCATCTTCCGCTCACCGTTCGGGCTTAAGCTGCGTGCGATCAAGTCGAACCAGAACCGCATGGGTTATACCGGGTTCAGTACCCGTCCATACCTGATGACTGCCTTTGTCATTTCGGGCATGTATGCCGGTCTTGCCGGTTCGCTTCTGGCGGTGACCGATCCGCTGGCCGGGGCCGAGCGCATGCAATGGACCGCATCGGGCGAGGTCGTTCTGATCACGATCCTTGGCGGTGTTGGTACGTTGATTGGTCCGCTTCTGGGCGCTGGTATCATCAAGTATTTCGAGAACATCTTCTCGGCCTTTAACGATACCGTGTTGCTCAATGCGTTTTCCTTCCTGCCCGATTGGCTGGCCCATCCGGTGGCATCGGTGGTTGGTCTGTTTGTCGGCGAAGGTTGGCACCTGACCCTTGGTCTTGTCTTCATGCTGATCGTGATCTTCCTGCCTGGTGGCATCATGGAAGGTATCACGCGCCTCACGCGCCTGGTTACCAAACGTGAGAAAGCCGAGCCGAAGTCCGAAGCCCACGAAACCAAAGAAAAAGAACAAACATCGGCGGGGGAGGTCTGATCCATGTCCGAATACATTCTTGACGTCACCGACGTCGACAAGAACTTTGGCGGTCTGCAGGCGCTTTCCGATATCAACCTTCGGGTCAAGGAAGGCACCGTGCACGCGATCATCGGGCCAAACGGTGCGGGCAAATCGACATTGCTGAACGTGATTGTCGGACGTCTGGCACCAAGCCGCGGTCGTGTGTTGCTTGGCGATCAGGTTCTGACCGGCAAGGAACCGCACGAGATCAACCAGCTTGGTGTCGCGCGTGTTTTCCAGACGCCGGAAATCTTCCCGGAACTGTCGCTTTTGCAAAACGTGATGGTTCCGGCCTTTGCCAAGCGCGAAGGCATTTTCAAGATGAACTTCCTCAGCAGCCTGTTTTCGGAAAAAGAAGTCCGCGAACATGCCGAGCACCTTCTTGAAGATGTCGGTTTGCTTCAGCACAAGGATCATCTTGCCGGTTCGATGTCGCGTGGTGACAAACGTCGTCTTGAACTTGCCATGTGCCTTGGCCAGCAGCCGAAACTGTTCCTGCTGGATGAACCGACTGCCGGCATGTCGCGCCATGACACCAACCGCACGATTGATCTGCTCAAACGGATCAAGGAGCGCGGCATGACCAAGGTGATCATTGAACACGACATGCATGTTGTGTTCAGTCTTGCCGATCGCATCAGCGTCTTGGCCCAGGGTGCCATCATTTGTGAAGGCACGCCGGAAGAAGTACGTAACGACCCACGGGTCAAGGAAGCCTATCTCGGAGGGGAAACGGTATGAACGCTTTGCCAAAACAGGAACCCGTCCGTAAACAGGGTGGAGATCCGGCGTTTTTCTCGGTCTATGACATCCATGCCTATTACGGCGAAAGCTATATCGTTCAGGGGCTGTCCTTTGACGTCCGCGAGGGCGAAATTCTGGCCCTTCTCGGGCGTAACGGGGCGGGCAAGACATCGACACTCCGCACGCTTGCGCGCATGGGCGACCCGGAACTCAAGCATGGTGAAATCTGGCTTGATCACCAACCCTTGCACGAAATGAAGGCATGGCAGGCCGCCCGTCTGGGTCTGCAACTTGTGCCCGAAGATCGTCGCATCATTCCGGGCATGACGGTTCAGCAAAACCTTGAACTGGCCCAGATTGCCGAGCCGCATGGCTGGTCGATCCAGCGCATCTATGAACTGTTCCCGCGTCTTGGCGAAAGGGCGGAACAGGAAGCCATCACCCTTTCGGGTGGCGAACAACAGATGCTGGCGATCGGGCGTGCACTTGCCCGTGACATCAAGCTTTTGCTGCTCGATGAACCCTATGAAGGCCTGGCGCCGGTCATTGTTCAGGAAATTGAAAAGACCCTGCAAAATGTCAAGAAGCTCGGCATTACGACGATTATTGTCGAGCAGAACGCAATTGCAGCCCTGAAACTGGCCGACCGTGCGATTATCATGGATAGCGGCGAGATCGTCTTTGACGGGACCGCGCAGGCTGTTCTGGATAACGAGGAACTGCGCGATCAGTACCTTGCCATCTAGTTTCTGATACAGGGGGGCGTCACCGAAACTTTTTTGTAAGGGGAGTTTCGGGACAGGTAAGGCCGTGCCTTTGGGGCGCGGCCTTTTCCCTTTTTAGGGCTTGAACGCAACGCGCCCTAAAGATCAGGATCGACGGCAAGCCCCTCAAAATCCTTAAGCACATTTAGCACAATCGATGTCTTTACATGCTGGACCGAGTCATGGGGCAACAGCACCTCATTGACGAAATGCGAAAGTGCGGCCAGATCCTTGGTCGCGACCTTAAGGTGGTAATCCATCTCCCCGGTCAGCGAAAACGCTTCGAGCACTTCGGGCAAATCCGCCAATAGTCTGGCAAACCGTTTGGCATTGTCGCGGTTATGGGTGGCAAGTGTCACCGAAATCACCACCAGCAACCCCATGCCCATCTTTTGCCGGTCAATATCGGCACGGTATCCGCGAATAACCTTATCGTCTTCAAGGCGCGCTCGGCGGCGCGAACATTGTGATGCCGAAAGACCGATGCGTTCCGACAAATCATTGTTTGTCAGACGGCCATCCTTTTGCAGTTCCGCCAGCAGTTTAAGGTCCAGTCGGTCAAGTTGCATGTTTCACGCGCCAAATGGTTATTTAATGCATGATGTATGCAAAGAATTCCGAAAAGCAAGCGTAAATGCACGCACGTTGCACGCGGTTTGGCGCACGATTGGGACATAACAAGAATTCGAATAATTCCAATCATTCGAATGTGCCAATCAAAGGAGACTTCCGATGGGTCCGTTCCCGCATGATGCCCCGCGCGCAACCATTAGCGACGAAAACCCGGCCGGAACCGACGGGTTCGAGTTCGTCGAATTCGCCCATGAAGACGCCGACAAACTGGAAACCCTGTTTGCCCGCATGGGATACAGCCCGGTTGCCAAGCACAAGACCAAAAACATCACCGTCTGGCGTCAGGGCGATATCAACTACATCCTCAATGCCGAGCCATCCTCCCACGGCATGAAATTCGTCGAGAAACATGGCCCTTGCGCACCGTCCATGGCATGGCGCGTGGTGGATGCCAAACATGCCTTTGACCATGCGGTATCCAAGGGGGCAGAACCCTACAACGGGGATGACAAGACGCTTGATGTCCCGGCCATCGTCGGCATTGGTGGGTCGTTGCTGTATTTCGTCGACAAATATGGTGAAACCGGTTCGGCCTATGACGCGGAATTTGACTGGCTGGGCGAACGCGATCCGAAGCCCGAAGGTGTTGGTTTCTATTACCTCGATCACCTGACCCATAACGTCTATCGCGGCAATATGGATAAATGGTGGGACTTCTATCGCGACCTGTTTGGTTTCAAGCAAATCCACTTCTTTGACATTGCCGGTAAAATCACCGGTCTGGTCAGCCGGGCGATCACGTCCCCCTGTGGCAAAATCCGCATTCCGCTTAATGAATCGACCGATGACAAAAGCCAGATCGAAGAATACCTGCGCAAATACAAGGGCGAAGGCATTCAACATATCGCGGTCGGCACCGATGGCATCTATGACGCCACCGACAAGCTTGCCGCCAATGACCTGAAATTCATGCCCGGCCCGCCGGAAACCTATTACGAGAAATCGCATGAACGCGTCCACGGCCATGACGAGCCGATTGAACGTATGAAAACCCACGGCATCCTGATCGATGGTGAAGGGGTGGTTGATGGCGGCACGACCAAGATTTTGCTTCAGATCTTCTCGAAAACCGTGATCGGCCCGATCTTCTTTGAGTTTATTCAGCGCAAAGGCGACGAAGGCTTTGGCGAGGGCAATTTCCGCGCCCTGTTTGAAAGCATCGAAGAAGACCAGATCCGCCGTGGCGTGCTGAAGGTGGATGCCGCCGAATAAGCGCGATTGAGGTCAGAAACGCAAAAGCCCCGGAACAGGTTCTGTCTGTTCCGGGGCTTCGATTTTAACCGAGGGACCAATCAATAGGCACCAAATCCCAGCAAATGCGGCAACCACAAAACCAGCCCCGGGATTGCGATCATCAGGATCACCCGCACAAAGTCAGCCGCCAGAAATGGCAGGATACCGCGTGCAAGGGTCGTGATCTTCATGTCCGGTGAAACGCCCTGAATGATAAACAGGTTCATGCCAATCGGCGGGGTAATCAGGCCGATTTCAACAACCGATACCAGAACAACACCAAACCAGATCGGGTCATATCCAACCCCGGTAATCACGCCATAAGCCGGAACCACGGTCAGAAGGATCATGGAAAGACTGTCCATGAAGCACCCCAGCACGACATAAAACACCAGAAGCGCGATCAAAACGACAAGCGGCGAATAACCCTGTGTGGTGATCCAGTCGACCAAGGTCTGGGTCAGTCCGCTGGTTTCAATGAAGAAATTGAAAAGTGCCGCCCCCACCAGAATAAGGAAAATCATCCCGGTCATGCCGGCCGTTTCGCGAATACCGGTGCGCAAAACGCTCCAGGTCAGGCGTTTGCGCATAAAGGCAAACAGCAAAGCCGCCCCCGCGCCAACGGCCGCGGCCTCTGTCGGGGAAAACAGGCCGGCATAAATGCCGCCAATCACCAAGGCGATCAAAAGGACCGCATCCCACATCTGCAACAAGGCACCCCAGCGTTGCGACCAGGGTACATAGGTGCTGATTGGCGCAAGCGACGGATCGCGCATCACCTGAATACGGATGGAGGCAATGTAAAGCACCGTCGCCAAAAGACCCGGGATCATCGCACCGGCAAACAGCGCGCCAATCGACTGTTCGGTCATCAGCGCGTAAATCACCAGCAGGATCGATGGCGGAATGAGAACGCCCAATGTGCCGCCCGCCGCAATCGATGCCCCGGCAAGGCTTTTGGCATAGCCACGTTGGCGCATTTCAGGAAGTGCCACACGCCCCATGGTCGCACAGGTCGCAAGCGACGATCCGCAAATCGCCCCAAACACCGCACTGGCCCCGATGCTTGATGCGGCAAGTCCACCCGGACGATGTCCGGAAAACGCCGTGATCCCGCGAAACAGGTTGCTTGAAAGGCCGGAGTGCGATGCGAACACGCCCATGAAAATGAACAGTGGCACCACCGAAAGGCCATAAGGGAAGATCGCCTCAAACGGCAGGCTTGCCATCACATAGCTTGCCGACATCCAGTCGGTCAAAAGCAGCGTTCCGATAATACCAACCACCGCCATCGCGACAGCAACCGGTACGCGCAACAGGGCCAGTGCCAGTGCTGCAACAAACCCGATCAATCCCGCCCATTCCGTCGCCATCAGTTATTCTCGTTCGTTAAAAGCATTTTCAGAAAATGGACAAGACAGACCACTGTCGATATCGCCATGCCGCTGAGAAGGAAGCCCCAGAACAGGATCATCGGGATCTCAAGGTTCTGCGACACATCGCCATAGCTCCATTGTTCCATCGCGCGTCCCCATGACAGATAAAACAGGAACGCCATCAGCCCGGCACACAGAAGAGGGATCAGGGTATCGATGATGCGAAACAGGAAGCGAAGATGGTTCTTGCCGACCAGGTCGACCGTGACATGGGCATGGGCGCTAAACGCATAGGGGATCGCCCAGGATGCGGCCGCCATGACACAAAACTGGGTCAGGTCAACCGCGCCCACCATCGATTGGCCACCAATGCGGCGCCAGATGATATCGATAACCACAATGGCAATCGCACCGATCAGGGCCGCCATGCCGACAAAAGCCAGAATGTCGGTCAGTTTGTTCATAAAGCGGTCAGTGCGGTGAACCGCGGCATAAAGCCGCGATCCACCGAAGTTTTCAGTCGGCTGGGTCATTTGTCGCCAGCGTGATATTTGGCATCAAATTCCGCGATAAGTTCCTGCGCACGCGCATAGACGGCCTCGGGGTCTGAGACGCCCTTTTCCTTCAGGCTGGCAAGGTATTCCTTGATCATCGGCTGGGATGCTTCCTGCCATTCCGCACGGGTGGCGTCATCAATCGTGATGATTTCATTGCCGTGTTTTTCCGCATCAGCCCTGCCAACGGCTTCCCATTTGTCCCACCAGTCGCCGAATTTCCCGACAAGGACATCGCCGGAAATTTCGTCAATTGCGGCCTGCACGTCGTCGGGCAGGCTGTCGTATTTTTTCTGATTCATGACGAAATAGAAGCCGGCGGTATAGGCCGCGGCATCGGTGTGATATTTCAAAAGTTCATTGGCCTTGACCGCATTGACCAGATCCCAGGTGGCAACCAGACCTTCGATATTGCCTTTTTCAAGGTTTTCGTAGATGGCCGAGGGCGGCAGGCCGACCGGGGATGCCCCAAAGGATTCCAGCATTGCCGAAATCGCCGGGCTTGGTGTGCGAAGACGCAGGCCCTTGAGGTCATCAAGCGATCTGACCGGTGTATCAAGGGTGTGGATCAGGCCACCCGGATGGGTAAACAGGCCAAGGACCTTGAAGTCCTGATAGTCACTGCCAAGCAGGCCTTCCTTGTAAAGCTGCCACAGGGTTTCCGACCCGGAATCGGCATATTTCACCAAAAACGGCAGTTCAATCACCGAGGCAGCCGGATAACGGTCACGCGGAATGCCATTCAGGCCCACGGCCATATCCATAACGCCCGCGCGTACCTGATCGGCCTGACGGTCGATTTTGCCAAAGGCCGACGTGGCGTCATAGATCTCGACTTCGACTTTGCCGCCGGTTTTTTCCGACAGTTGCTGTCCCCAGCTTTCAAGGAAGTCTTTCTGGAAGCCATGGCTTGGCGGCAGATAGTGGCTGACTTTAAGGGTGATGTCGGCCGCATGCGCGATACCGGCACCGGCCAGAATGGTTGCGCCGGTCATAAGACCAAGCAGCGTTTTACGAAGATTAGGATGTTTCACGGATGTCTCCCTATTTTTTTAAGGCGTTCATTTGGTCTTGCGTCTGACCAGCTTCGGGCCAAGCGATTGCTGTGCAGTTGCCATCAGTCTGTGCATGTCTGGGATGGCAGTCTGGGATCGCGCCTGGAATGCTGTTTTTTCTTTGAATTGGAATTATGATATATATAATCAATTACGCAATATGAAATTTATGCAGGTAAATTTTGACCAAAGCCTCGCCCAAAAATATCCCGGATAGCGAAACCGAACATGACATCGCCGACGTGGTTGATGCCGCTGACAAGCGCAAAGGCATCCAGTCGGTCGAAGTCAGTGGCGTCATTATTGCCGCCTTGTGCGATTTTAAATTCCCGGTGCCGCTAAAGGACCTTGCAGACGCGGTTTCTATGCCCGCGGCCAAGGTCCATCGCTATCTTGCCAGTCTGGTGCGCATCGGCCTTGCCTGGCAGGATGATCAGACGGGGCTGTATGGCCTTGGCCCGATGGCGTTGCGCATGGGCGTTTCGGCGATTGAACGCAATGATGTGGTGATGCGCGCCGGCCGGCTGTTGCGCAATCTGGCGATTGAGTTGCGATCATCGGGTCATTTGGCGATCTGGGGTGAACGCGGTCCGGTCCTGATCCGCACCGAACATGGCGGCCCGCCGATCATATCGACCATGGGGCTTGGCACGGTAATGCCGCTTTTGCGCTCTGCGACCGGGCAGGCCTTTTTGGCCAGCATGCCGCGCAGCGCGATTGAACATGTCATTTCGGCCGAACAGGATATCCTGCATTGGGATGATGCCTCGGTGGACCGGCTGATTGCCGACACCAAACATCGCGGGGCTGCGGTGATCGAAGGCGATATCGTGCCCGGTTTATCGGCGATCAGTGCGCCGGTTTATAATCTCGACGGGGCGGTGGCCTGTTGCGTCACGCTGATGAACCCCAATGCCAATTACTTTCAGCCGGGGCAGGCGGCGTTCGATGTGTTTACCCGTGCCATTGCCGATTTCACGCAAAGTTGGGGTGGCACGCCGCGCACGGAATCTGATCAGGCTTAAGGGTGCCGGGATCACAGGTCGTTAAACCGTTTCAGGAGGTCTGAAAGACGTTTGAATTCATCTTCGCCCAGAAAGTCGCGCACTTTCCGGTCATAGGCGACGCCCGCCTCACACAGTGACGTGAAGGCCGATTTTCCCTGCGCAGTCAGGTCAAGGCGATGCACACGGCGATCATTTTCATCCTGAAAACGTTTCAACCAACGCCGTTTCTCGATGGAAAAGACAGCCCGAGAAACCTTGGTTTTATGCAGTCCGGTATGGGTCACGATTTCAGTCGCGGTTAAGGCGCCATACTGGCCGAGTGTCGCCAGAACCCGCCATTCGGACCGCGTCATCCGGTATCGGTCGCGATAGATATCGCGAAAGCCAAGGCTGAGCTTTTCACTGGCGTGATGCATCAGGAACGGCAGGAAACTGTGAAGATCGAATTCAGATTTCATTGGCTTCAAAAGGCTGTTTGATAGTTACAAAAATTACAGTTACGAATGTAACTATATCAAAGATTGGGAGGAAAAAGGCAATGACGGATCATAATGAGCCGACCAAAAATGCCGAAAAAGGCGGTGCCAACGATCTGCGTTACATGCCCGGTTTCGGCAATGATTTTGAAACCGAAAGTCTTCCGGGTGCGTTGCCCCAGGGGCAAAACAGCCCGCAAAAATGCGCCTATGGGCTTTATGCCGAACAGCTTTCAGGATCGCCTTTCACCGCCCCGCGCGGCACAAACGAACGGTCCTGGCTGTATCGCATTCGCCCTAGTGTCAAACATAACGGGCGCTTTGCCGCCCTTGATCGACCGCTCTGGAAAACAGCACCTTGTTTGAATGACCACAGCCTTGCGCTGGGTCAGTTGCGCTGGGATCCGGTGCCGATGCCAAAGGATGCGGTTGATTTCATTTCGGGCATGCGCACGGTCACAACCGCTGGCGATGCCATGACCCAGACCGGCATGGCAAGCCATGTCTATGTCTGTAACACCGACATGGTCGATGACTATTTCTTCAATGCCGATGGCGAACTTCTGATCGTGCCGGAAAGCGGCACGCTTCGCATCTTCACCGAACTTGGCATGATGGATGTCGCCCCGCTTGAAATAGCACTTATTCCGCGCGGCATGCTGTTTAAGGTCAGCATCCTCGAGGCCGGGGTTGATGGCGGCGCACGTGGTTATGTCTGTGAAAACTATGGGGCCAAATTCACCCTGCCTGAACGCGGGCCGATCGGGGCCAACTGCCTTGCCAATCCGCGTGATTTCAAAACACCCGTGGCCGCCTATGAGGACAAGGAAACCCCGTGTCGGGTGTTGGTCAAATGGTGCGGGCAGTTCCATGTCACCGAAATCGGCCATTCACCGCTGGATGTCGTGGCATGGCATGGCAACTACACACCGTTCAAATATGATCTTCGGACCTTCTCGCCGGTCGGCGCGATCCTGTTTGATCATCCCGATCCATCGATCTTTACCGTGCTGACTGCCCCAACCGATGAGGCTGGCACCGCCAATGTTGATTTCGTGATCTTCCCGCCGCGCTGGATGGTGGCTGAAAATACCTTCCGCCCGCCTTGGTATCACCGCAACATCATGTCGGAATTCATGGGTCTGATTTGCGGCCAGTATGACGCCAAGGAGGAGGGCTTTGTTCCCGGCGGCATGAGCCTGCATAACATGATGCTGGCGCATGGCCCGGATGCCTACGGGTTTGACAAGGCATCGAACGCCGAACTCGGGCCCCAAAAACTCGATGGCACCATGGCGTTCATGTTCGAGACCCGCTATCCGCAGCAACTCACGAAATTCGCCGCCGAACTGGAAACGCTTCAGGACGATTATCTTGATTGCTGGTCGGGGCTGGAACGCAAGTTCGATGGCACGCCAGAAGGTCGCCCGTAAGTCACCGCGACCCCAAAAAACAATCACTCAGGACTTAACGAAAAGAATGCCGGAGGCACAAAACCAATGAAACTCGCCACCCTTAAAAATGGTACCCGCGACGGCCAGCTTGTGCTGGTTTCCAAGGATCTGTCGGAATATGTCGATGCCAGCGCCATTGCGCCAACCCTTCAGGCTGCGCTTGATAACTGGGCCGATATTGCCCCGCGCCTTCAGGATCTGGCAGGCGATGTCGAAGCCGGATCAGGTCCGGCCAAACGCGTTGCATTTGATCAGACCAAGGCACATTCACCCTTGCCGCGCGCGTTCCAGTGGGCTGATGGATCGGCCTATGTCAATCACGTCGAACTGGTCCGAAAGGCCCGTGGCGCCGAAATGCCGCAAAGCTTCTGGACCGACCCACTGATGTATCAGGGCGGGTCGGACAGCTTCCTTGGTCCGCGCGATGATATCCTGATGGGCGATACCGCCTGGGGCATCGACATGGAAGGCGAAATTGCCGTCATCACCGACGATGTCCCGATGGGCGCAACCCTTGATCAGGCGCGTGATGCCATTCGCTTGATCATGCTGGTCAATGATGTGTCGCTGCGTGGCCTCATTCCCGGCGAACTGGCCAAGGGATTTGGTTTCTTCCAGTCCAAACCGTCTTCGGCATTCTCTCCGGTTGCCGTGACCCCGGATGAATTGGGCGATGCGTGGGATGGTGGCAAGCTTCATTTGCCGCTGTGTGTGGACCTTAATGGCAAGCCGTTTGGCCGTGCCAATGCCGGGATCGATATGACATTTGACTTTGCCCAGCTTGTCGCCCACGCCGCACGCACCCGTCCGCTCTGTGCCGGGTCAATCATCGGGTCGGGCACGGTATCGAACAAACTGGATGGTGGACCGGGTAAACCGGTTGCCGCGGGTGGTGCTGGTTATTCCTGCATTGCTGAAATCCGCATGATCGAAACCATTGAAAATGGTTCGGCGGCAACGCCGTTCCTGCAATTTGGCGACAGCGTCAAAATCGAAATGCGCGATGCCAACGGCCAGTCGATCTTTGGCGCGATTGAACAAACTGTGCGCGAATACAAACCGTAAGGCCTCCCACTATGAGCGAGATCATGAGCGAGATCGTTTTATATGACTATTGGCGATCCTCGGCGAGTTATCGCGTGCGGATTGCGCTGGGGTTGCTCAATCTTCCCTACCGGACGGTGCCGGTTGATCTGCTGGCTGGCAGCCACAAAATCGGCGAACACCTGGTGCGCAATCCACAAGGCCTCGTCCCCGCCCTTGAAATCGACGGGGTCATGATGACCCAGTCGGTGTCGATCATCGAATATCTTGATGAAACCCGGCCAGGGCAGGGACTTCTGCCGACCGAAACGCTGGCCCGCCAACGGGTGCGGGCGCTGTCGCATGCGATTGCCATGGATACCCATCCGGTCTGTAATCTGGGTGTGGTGCGCCATGTGATGGATATTGCCGAGGCGCATGGTGATGACGCCGACGCCGCACGACAGGAATGGATGACGAAATATATCGGATCGGGCCAGGCCGGGTTTGAAGCCATGCTGGCCGGTGACGGGGACGGCCACCATGGCGATTTCTGCCACGGCGACCGCCCATCCATGGCCGATATCTGCCTGATCCCGCAGCTTTATAACGCGCGCCGCTGGAATGTGAGCTTTTCTCACCTTCCGCGAATTTGTGCGATAGAACAACGCTGTAACGCGATTGCCGCCTTCGCCAACGCCCACCCGGACCGGTGCCCGCGCTAGGCCAAGCGAACGAAGATTCTAAACGCCAATCGCCTTGCCGTCACTGCGCGGATCATGCGCACCTTCGACGAAACCATCTTCGTCAATGCGAATGATCCCGGCCTGACCGGCCAGCGCACTTTGCGGCTCAATGGCGCGCAGGATGTGGCCGCGTGCGGCCAGTTCGTCAAACACGTCATCCCCGGCATCGACTTCCAGTTTCAGGCTGTCATTGGTGTCCGAAAACGTCTTGCCAAGCAGGAAGCGCGGTTTGGCGAGTGCGTCCGTCGGCGACAGGCCGAAATCAAGCAGTCGGGTGAGCAGCATGGCAAGGGTTTGCGGCTGTCCATCGGCTCCTTGCGTGCCATACAGCAAATGCGGTTTGCCACCCTTAAGCGCCATGCCGGGATTAAGCGTATAGAACGGAAGCTTGCCCGGTGTGAAGGCATTCGGGTGGGTGGGATCGGTGCTGAATGCCGCCCCTCGGTTTTGCCAGACAATGCCGGTATCGCCCGCGACAACGCCGCTGCCCCAATCGAAATAGGTGCTTTGCAAAACACTGGCGCAATTGCCATTGGCATCCTTGGCGGCCAGAAACACTGTATCGCCATGCCGGAACGGGTGCGGCCAATCAAGTGCCTTGCTGGGCGAGATATCCTTGGCGTCTGCAGCCAGACCGGTTTGACCCAGAAGGGCCGTAAAATCAGTGCTGGTAAAATCGGGATCGGCGATCTGATCGCGCTTCAGGAATGCGCGTTTGATGGCCTCGACCACCAGATGGTAATGATCCGCTGTTCCCTCGGCCCAGTCCTTTTGCCCCAGTTCGCGCAACACCCCCATGGTCATAAGCGTCGCCAATCCTTGCGTTGGCGCGGGCGGGGCAAACAGGGTGACATCACCATAATCAAGCGATACGGCATCCACCGTGCGGGTGCGGGTTTTTGCCAAATCCCCCTTGCTGATCGGCGATCCGAGGGCCGACAGGCCTTTGACAATCTGATCGGCAAGATCGCCTTCATAGAAATCGCGCGCGCCATATTCGGCAATGCGTTTCAGGCTTTGCGCCAAGTGCGGCTGATGAAATGTCTCACCGACATGCGGCATCCGCGCATTCGCGGTGAAGACATCCATAAAGCCCGGCCAATTGGCGATTTCCTCTTTGCGGAAATCAAGCCAGAAACATTGCGACGGACTGATCGCAAAACCGTCTTCCGCAAGCGTAATCGCAGGCGTGATCAATTCCGACAGGCTTTTGGTCCCGCCCCAGTTCCTTGCCGAATGATCAAGCGCATGTTGCCATGAATCCACCGTGCACGCCGTGGTCAGGGTCGAGCCCGGACCGCGCAGCGGAATTGGCGTGCCGGGCGTAATTGTATTGGCACCGTTTTCGGCGGCCTGACCAATACCCAGGAAGGACTGCACCTTGCCTGTGTTGTCTGAAACCATCCAGACCGCATCACCACCAATGCCGCAGAAATGCGGGTATGTTACCGCTAACACTGCCGCGGTGGCGACGACGGCCTCAATCGCAGTGCCGCCATCGCGCAAGACTTGCGCACCGGCTTCGCTGGCCGCTGTGCTGGGGCTTGTGACCATGGCGCGATGTTCGGGGGCAGTTTGATGGTCGGTCATGGGCTTGGTTCTTTCATCCAAAAGGATTGATTTCAAATAGGTTAGCGTTATGCATGCATCGGTTGTGGCGAAATTGCATGCAATCCTTTATACAGACGCAGGCAATAAAGTGATCGAAACAAGAAACTTGGCGGATCGGGATGAAAGCAGCGGACAAGGCAAAGCATCGCACAGACATGATCAGTTCGGCATTGCGTTCGGCAATCCTCGAACGTGTTCTGATGCCCGGCATGAAGCTGCCCGAAGATTCCCTTGGCGAACGGTTCGGCGTCAGCCGCACGCTTATTCGCCAGTCGCTTGAACGGCTTGCCGCCGAAGGGCTGGTCGAACTTCGCCGGAACAAGGGTGCTGCGGTTGCCAAGCCCAGCCTTGAAGAAGCCCGTGATCTTTTTGAGCTCCGCACCCAGATCGAAGACCTTGTCATCAGTCGGGTGATCAAGAATATGAGCCCGGAAATTCTGGGCGAACTTGAAGCCCATCTTGCCAAGGAAGTCGAAGCCGAAAACGCGTCCGAACCGATTTCCATCCGTCTTGCCACCGAATTCCACATCCTGCTGGCACGCCTTGCCGGAAGCCCGGTCTTGCTGCGCTATGTCGAGGAAATCGGATATCGCTGTGGCCTGACATTGTCGCTTTATGCTCGCCCGCATTCGACCGATTGCGGCATTCAGGAACACCGCCAGATCATCGAGGCCCTTGCCAAGGGTGACGAAGATGCGGCGCGCAAACTGATGCGCCATCACTTGACGGCGGTTGCCGACCGCGCCCTGTTCACGACCAAGGAAAGCGGGCCGCTTTTGTATCTTGATGCGCTGGAACCCTATGCCAAAAAGGTGCGTGACGGCACCAGCTAAGTCTGCGCGCACCACTGCCATATCAACAGCCGCACACGGGATTTGGTGCGTGGCGTGCGGATCGCAGATGGTTGGTGCGGGCTGCATCATTCGGATTCCGGTTTGGCTCAGGCCTTGATACCCTTGCGGATCAGAATGCGTTCCGCACTTTCATTCCAGACATCCATTTTGATGATCTTGCCGTTTTCAATCACGAAACGGTCGACATAACGGTTGCCTTCAAACGCGGTGCCGTCCGGCCATTCGCCGTAAAGCCAGCCGGTGCTGTAAACAACAGTCTGGCCATTGGTATGGGCGACATCAAACTGACCGAACTTCTTTTTCACCCATTTATAACGCGCGGCGTTAAACGCCGTGGTGCCCGACGGATGATCGTATTTCTGACCATCGGTAAAGGTGATGACAACATCATCGGACATGAAAGTCGCCGCCAGTTCCGGATCGGGTTTCATGGATGCATCCAGAAAATCACGTACCGTCTGCGCCTCTGGCGGCAAGGTATCGAGCACATTTTCCGTGGTTTGGTCACTCATTTCGAAGGCCTCTGTTTTCGGGAATTGATCTGGCATCAGCATAAACGCTGTGCAAAAATTTTGCATGCACTAATTTTATGCAAAAATTGCATGCAATCTGCGCATACATGAGGCAATTCTGTTTTCCGCTCGGATCGAAAAACGCCTAAGTCCCTGATTTTGAATGATTGTGATTCTTGGCATGTCGCTTGCTGCAGTGCGGTGACGATTTGGTGCGCATGCCCAATTTGCGACGCCGGACGACGCAGACACATAATCAGGGAGTCTCACATGCCTATTTCTTCGCCTTTCCGGAAAATAACGCGGCGTGCCGCCCTTCTCGGGGCTGCTGCGCTGATGTTCGCCACCACCTTGCCTTCCCATGATGCCCGTGCAGAAGACACTGTGAAGCTTGGCCTTGTTGCCGCCCTTAGCGGTCAGTCGGCCAAATCGGGCGAAGCCATTACGCGCGGCATCACTCTTGCGATTGACAAGATCAATGCCGAGGGCGGCGTTCTTGGCAAGCCGCTTGAACTTGTATCGCGTGATGATGAAAGCAACCCGGGCAAGGGTCTGGTTGCAGCCCGTGAACTGGCCCAGCGCGAAGGCGTTGCGGCAATCATTGGCGGCCTTGATACGCCGGTATCCTTTGCCATCGTGCCGTATGTGAACCAGCAGAAAATCCCGTTCATTGGCCCGTGGGCTGCCGGAACCGGGATCACCAAAAACGGTGCAGAGGAAAACTATGTCTTCCGCGTTTCGGCCGTTGATGAATATGTCGACGAAGCCATCACGGAATATCTGATCGCCAATTACGGTGCGAAGAAACCGGGCATGATCCTGATCAACAACCCGTGGGGGGAGTCGAATGAAAAGGGCTTGCTCAAGGCGCTTGAAAAGCGTGGCATGGAACATGCCGGGATCGAAAAGTTTGAATCAAACGATGTCGATGTTGTCCCGCAGCTGACCCGTCTTAAGGAAAACGGTGCAGATTCCCTGTTTGTGGTTGCCAACGTTGCCCCGACCGCACAGGTGATCAAGTCGCTTGATCGCATGGGCTGGGATGTTCCGATTTCATCGCATTGGGGTCCGGCCGGTGGCCGCTTCACCGAGCTTGCTGGCAAGTCGGGCGAGAAGGTCCACTTCATCCAGACCTATCTGTTTACCGATCCGGCCAATCCGATGTTCGTCAAACTTCAGGAAAAGTTCCCGGAAATCAAAACCCTTGCCGACGTGACCCCGGCAACCGGCATTGCCAACGCCTATGACGCGACCCTTCTGATTGCAGCCGCCATTGAAAAGGCCGGCTCGACCGAAGGTCCGGCCATCCGCGAAGCGATGTACGAAATCAGCGGTGTCGAAGGCATGATCAAAACCTATGACAAGCCGTTCACCCCGGACGATCAGGATGCGCTTGGTCCGGAAGATTACACCTTCGCGCATTTCGTCGAAGGCCAGATCATTCCGATCAAATAAGCGATTTAACTAACCCTGTCGGCGTGTTCCCCAATGCGCGCCGGCGGGGGATTTATCCATTTTAAATGATGCACTTATGTGCACGGCATAAGCAGGCGGCTGGCAATGACACTTTTAATCGCAGCTCTGATAACCGGGATCGGTCTGGGCAGTATGTACGGGCTGATCGCACTTGGTTTCCAGATCACCTATTCGGTGTCCTCCAAGGTCAATTTCGCGCAAGGATCGATGGTGATGCTGGGCGCTGTTCTGGGCTTTGTATTCTGCGAACGATACGGTTTTCCGGTCATTGTCGGCTATCTGCTGGCCATTTTGTGCTGCGGGCTTGCCGGTATTCTGGTTGAATTTTTCCTTGTCCGTCCGTTTGCCATTCGCAATTCCGAAGCCTGGCTGATGGCGACCGTCGCGGGCGGTATTTTGCTTGATAACGCGGTGCTGTTTACCTTTGGCAACGAACCCCGCACCCTGCCATCCGCCCTTGTTGGCGAAAGCTGGAATGTGTTTGGCACGGGTGTTTACCCGCAACAGATCCTGATCCCGGTCGCCGCCATTGGTGTGGCACTCGCACTGCATGCCCTGTTCCGCCATACCCGTCAGGGCCGCGCCCTTTTGGCCGTGGTGCAGAACCTTCAGGCCGCCAAGCTGATGGGGATCAACACCACCTTGATGGTTACCGGATCCTTTGCCATTTCATCGATGCTGGCCGGGTGTGCCGGGCTTCTGATTGCGCCGCTGTTTTCGGTGCATTCGGATATGGGCACGCTTTTTGGTCTCAAGGCCTTTGCGGTTGCCATTCTGGGCGGCATGACATCGGCCTATAGCGTGATGTTGGCTGGCTTCATCTATGGTCTGGTTGAGGCCGGTGTGACCACTTATCTCGGATCGTCCTACACCTTCATCGTCGTCTTCGCGCTTGTGATCGCGGTCCTGACCGTCAAACCAAGTGGCCTGTTTGGCCGTGCTGCGATCAAGAAGGTCTGATGATGAAACGCGATATGAAGCTTAAAAACCCGATGCCCAAACTCAATAAACCCATCGCCCTTGATGCCACCATCCTGGCCGCCATCATCGCCGGTCTGATCGGTGTGACGATCACGGGCGGCTATACCCAGTTCGTCATCGGCCTTGTCGCCATCACCACGGTTTTGTGCGTGGGGCTAAATGTTTTATATGGCCTGACCGGGCTGGTGTCGCTTGGGCAGGTCGGGTTCTTTGCCATCGGGGCCTATGCCAGTGCGATCCTGACCCTGGCCGGGCTTAACTTCTGGATGGCGCTGATTGCATCGACCCTGATTGCCGGGTTGGCGGGGTGTGTCCTGGCACTTTCGGCTGTGCGAATGGCCGGGCCGTTCCTTGCCATGGTGACGATTGCCTTTGCCTTTATTGTCGAACATGGCGCGATTGAATGGCGGGCACTGACCGGCGGGCAAAACGGCCTGATGGGTTTCCCGATGCCCGAATTGTTTGGCTATATGTTTAGCGAACGTGACCTTGTGATGCTGTGTGTCGTTCTGGCCGGGGTTGCGCTTTTTGCCTTCCGTCGTCTGGCAACAAGTGGCTGGGGCATGGCGATGACCAGCATGCGCGATGCGGAAATCGCCGCAAGTTCGCTCGGTTATAACGCCTTCGCTGTCAAGGCGACCGGCTTTGCGATTGCGGCTGCCATGGCCGGTCTTGCCGGTGCGTTGTTTGCACCGCTCATGATGTTTATCGCACCGTCAAACTTCCCGCTTAGCCAGTCGATCCTGTATCTGTTTGCCGTCATTCTGGGCGGTGCGGGCACGGTTCTGGGGCCGCTGGTGGGGGCATCGGTTTCGGTGTTGTTGCCCGAACTTCTGGCCGACTTTGCCGAATATCGCCTGCTGATTTTTGGCGGACTTCTGATTGTCGTTCTGTTGATTGCACCGCGCGGCATTGTTGGCGTGATCGAACGCTTCATTCCACTGACCAAACGTGGTGTCACCGCCACCCCGGCGGCCGAGATCGAGGCAGGCCTTAAGGATTACGCCAAATCAGACGGTCTGGTGGTTGAAAACCTGTCCATCGCCTTTGGCGGGGTGAAGGCGGTCAATGCCGTTTCCTTTACCGCCAAGCCGGGCGATGTCACATCGATCATCGGCCCGAACGGGGCGGGTAAAACGACACTTTTGAACATCATCAGCGGGTTTTACAAACCGACCGAGGGTGTTGTGCGCATCGGGGATCAGGACATCGCAGGCAAGCCCACCGATTTTGCCGCGCGCAATGGCATTGCGCGCACCTATCAGGCGACCCGTCTGTTTGAAAACATGTCGGTGATCGACAACGTCATTGCCGGTCTTCCGGTCGGTCGCTTTGGCAAGCCGTTCAGTGCGATTGCATCGGATGCCAACCGCAACCATGCCGCCGGGCTTCTGGCATTTTGTGGCTATCATGGCGATATCGATGCCCGTGCCGGTGACCTGCCGCATGTTGATCGCAGGCTGGTTGAAATTGCCCGGTCGCTGGCGACCAAACCCGGTGTGTTGTTGCTGGATGAACCGGCTGCTGGCCTGATGCATGCCGACAAGGTGTCGCTGGCGAAATTGCTGCGCCAACTGGCCGATGCCGGGATTACGGTGGTGCTGGTCGAACATGACATGGAAATGGTCATGGGCATTTCCGATCAGATATTGGCGGTTGATGCAGGCACCCCGATCATCTTTGACACCCCGCAGGCCGTGCAAAACGACCCGCAGGTCATCGCGGCCTATCTTGGCGACGGCGAAATGAAGGCCCGCCCGCGCCCGATCCCGTTTGAGGCCGGGGACTCCCCGGTGATTGAAACGCTGCGTCTAACGGCTGGCTATGGCGCCGCACCGGTTCTGCATTCCGTGGACCTCAAGGTCCGTCAGGGCGAAATGGTTGCACTTCTGGGCGCAAACGGTGCGGGCAAGTCGACCTTCCTGACTGCACTGGCCGGGTTGCTCCGCCCGGTGGATGGCAAGATCGTTCTCAATAACGAATATATCCATGATCTTGCCCCGCATCAGATCGTCGAACAGGGCTTGGTTCTGGTGCCCGAAGGCCGTCAGGTATTCCCGGAACTGACCGTGCGCGAAAACATCGAACTGGGGGCCTATAAACAACCCAAACCTGTCAGTTCCGATGAACTTGAAGCCATCCTGAACCGCTTCCCGCGTTTGCGCGATCGCATCAACAGCCAGGCTGGTCTTTTGTCCGGGGGCGAACAGCAAATGATGGCAATCGCCCGTGGTCTGGTCGCCAAGCCAAAGGCGCTGTTGCTTGATGAACCATCGCTTGGTCTGGCGCCTGCCATGGTCGAGGAACTCTATGCCATTCTCGGCGAATTGCGCGACGAAGGCGTGACCATCCTTCTGGTCGATCAGATGGCGACCATGGCGCTTTCGGTCGCTGATTATGCCTATGTCCTTGAACAGGGGCAGGTGGTTGCCAAGGGCAAGGCATCCGAGCTGAGAAAAGATGAACGCCTGATTGCCGCCTATTTGGGGGGCTCGGAACAAGGCGATAAGAAACCAAAACAGGAAACACACGAGAATGCTTGATTATCTGGTGAGGAACGCCTGCCTGAATGGCGAGAATGCGCTTGTCGATCTTGCCGTGGCGGATGGAAAAATTGTCGAGATCGCCCAGTCGATTGCCGGGGATACGCCAAGTTTTGATGCGCCAAGCTTTGATGCAGCGGGCCAGTTGATCAGTTGCGGCTTTGTTGAAAGCCACATCCATCTTGATAAGGCCTGCATTCTGGACCGTGCCAAAAACGAAACCGGCACGCTTCAGGGCGCGATCAGTGCGGTCGCCAACGCCAAAAGCGGCTTTAACGAGGATGACATTTACGCCCGCGGTGCCCGCGTGATTGAAAAGGCAATTACCGAGGGCACCAATGCGGTGCGCACCCATGTCGAAATCGATCCGGGCATCGGCTTGGCGGGCTTTGACGCCATCAAGCGGCTTAAGGCCGACTATGCCTGGGCAATGGATATCGAAATTTGCGTTTTCCCCCAGGAAGGCCTGTTTAACTATCCCGGGACCGAGGAACTGTTGCGCGCAGCATTGGACAATGGTGCCGATCTGCTGGGCGGCTGTCCCTATATGGATACCGATCCACATGGCCAGATCCTGCGTCTGTTTGAAATGGCGCGCGACTATGATGTCGATCTCGATTTCCATCTGGATTTCGATCTGGATGCCAGTTGGCGGCATTTGGATGAAGTTGCAAAACAATCCATCGCCTTTGGCTGGCAGGGCCGCGTGATGATCGGGCATGTGACCAAGCTATCGGTCCTGCCCAAACCCGAACTTGAAGACACGATTGCCATCATGCGCGATGCCGGGATCGGCCTGACCGTGTTGCCCGCAACCGACCTTTTCCTCACCGGGCGCGATCATGATCATTCCGTACCCTGCGGTGTCGCGCCTGCGCACAAGCTTGCCGCCCATGGTGTGTGCTGCACGATCGCGACCAACAATGTGCTGAACCCGTTTACGCCTTACGGCGATTGTTCGCTGTCGCGCATGGCCAACCTGTATGCCAATGTCAGTCAGCTTGCGACCGAGGCCGAACTTGAAAACTGCTTTGCGATGGTGTCCGACGCCCCGGCCAAACTTCTGGGGCGCTCCCACAAGATCGCGGTTGGCGAAGCCGCAAGCTTCATCATCCTGCCCGCCCAAAGCCGCGCACAAGTGGTCTCCGAAATCAGCCGCCCGATCTGGGGCATGAAGGATGGTCGGGTAACGTTCGAACACCCGGCGGCAAGGCTGTTTCGGCCATAAGTCAGACAAATAAAAAAGGGCAGCACATGGGCTGCCCTTTTTTGTCTGAGGATTAGTTTCCAGCCAGTTCGGGTTTGCGCTCAACCCGCGTTTCGGCGCCCGGATCGAGGCAAACCGACATGCCGCCATTGGGCAGATGCGTAAGTGTGCAGATCCAGTCAAGACGTTCACAAATACGCCGGACGAGTTGCAGGCCAATGCCTTCGCCCTGGGGCATTGTGCATTGGCCATTGCAGGTCAGGATGGCGTTCTCGACACAGATCTGTGTGCCGGAAAGCGTGATCTTGACCTCGCCTTTTGGCGTGTGCTGGAACGCATTTCGGATCAGGTTGGACACCACAATCATCAGTGCCGCGCGCGAGGTCGCGATCTCGGTTTCGCGGCTGTCAGGTTCAAATGTGCAGGTAACGTGTTTGCCTTCCATCAGATAGGAAAGATCACTGATTTCCTGTTCGATGAAGGTGCTGATGTTAATCGTTTCGGTTTGGCCAAGCGGTGCATTGTCACGGCCCAGCCACAACAGGGTTTCAAGCAATTGCTGCATATTGCGGTTGGCCCGTTTGATGCGGGCCATAACGCGTGCCTGCGTTGCGTTGAGCGGGCTCTTTTCCAGAAGTTCGACATTGCCCGAAACGATGGTAACAGGCGTGCGCAGCTCGTGGCTGGCCTGACGGAGGAATTCACGTTCACGGGCGACGAATTTGTCGATCTGATCAACCGATCGATGCAGTTCGTGGGCAACGTCATTCAGCTCTTCAAACCCGAAATCCGGGATCGGTTCGCGCAGGTTATCTGCCGTCAGATTGTTGGCCCAGTTCTGAAGGTTCTCGGATGGTTTGGTCAGACGTTTGCCAATCACCCACAGGAACCAGGCAAAGATGCCGACCACCGCCATGGCAAACGGGATCGACAGCAGGGCCAGCTTGTGCAGGCGCACGAAATAGATGCTGTCTTCATCCCCGGCGTGATAGGTCTGCAGGATCAGGATGTCATCCCCATTGCGCAGCTGATAGGGGAAGACCAGAAAGACCGGGTTTTCGGGATTTTCCTCGGCGGCATATTTGTCGGTGTTGATATAGAAAAGCTCGCCAATCTCAAGATCGTCCGGTGTTGCGTGCGCGCGCAATTCCGCCGGCAACTGATCAAAACCGGTGAAGGTTTCAATATTGAAACCTTTGGGCAAGGGGGCTTCGGGGTTTTCGGCCAGTTCATTGTCATATTGTTCGGCAATGACCTGAAGCTGGAAGGACGCCACCATCCACTTGCCATACAGCATGTAGAAATTGACGACCACCGTATAAAGCACGAGCGTAATGACCAGACCCAGCAGCACGTAATTGCGCACAAAGCGGGAAAAGGATCGGGTCTTGGGTGCGCAACATGTGCTCATAGCGGCTACTCGCGAAGGGCCACGCCCTGGCCCGGAATGGTGTGAATCAGATTTTTCTCAAACGGTTTGTCGATCCGATGACGCAGTTTGTAAAGATGTGTCTTCAGCGCATTGGTATCGGGTGGATCGCCTTGCCAGAGTGCCATCGACAAACGAGAACGGGTTACAACCTGCGGACTGTTTTGCGCGAGAACCTCCAAAATGGTCCAACCCGTTGGTGATACACTGATATTCTGGCCAGCCCGCACCACGGAACGGTTTTCAAAATCAATAAGCAGGTCACCAAGCGAGAAGCGCCTTACCTCGCCACTGCGCCGACGCGATAAAACACGTGTGCGCAAAAGAAGCTCTTCAAGCTCAAACGGTTTGACCAGATAATCGTCCGCCCCGGCGTGGAAACCTTCGATCTTGTCATCAAGTGTATCGCGCGCGGTCAGCATAAGAACCGGGGTGTCCACCCCTTCGTCGCGCAGCGCCTTGCAGATGCTGATGCCATCGCGGAATGGCAACATCAGATCAAGCAGGATGACGTCATATTCGCCGGTCAGCGCCATCTGATAGGCGGTTTCACCATCATAGGCATGGTCGCATTCAACGCCTTCAATCGTCAGATAGTCACTGACGGTGGCGGCGATATCCATGTTGTCCTCAACCAAAAGGACCATGATGTGGGCGGTTGCTTTCATTCACGTCATCTCGTTTTTCAAGACATGCAAGCATGCCGCAATTCAGCCGACGGGTCAGCAGGAAACACCCCACTACCCGGTTTGGCACATTAGGCCGGTTAGTCTGTCACTTGCTTCAGGTCATCTTGGGTATCGATATCAAGCGTGGCATTTGCAAGCGATACGGCCGTCACCTTATCGGCATGTTTATCGATGATTTTGCGCGCGCCAATCGGTCCGGCAAGGCTTTGCAAATCATCAAAGACAGATCTCGGAAAAATGGCAGGCACACCCATTCCATCGCTGTGCCGGGTTGCGACAATCTGTTTGCCGTCAAACGCCGTGATCAATCGGGTGTAATCATCGCCGGTCAGATTGACCTGATCACACAGGGCAATCAGAACACCATCATATCCGCCGTTGGTCGCGATTTTCGTCATGCCGCACCCAATCGAGCTTCCCATCCCCGTGGCCCAGTGTTCATTGGTGACAATGGTCACGCCGCTATCAAGGCGCGGCGCGATTTCATCGCCATAGGCACCAAGAACCACAAAGGTATCTGATTTTGGCATCCCGGACAGGGCATCAAGCGCATGTTCGATCATGGGTTTGCCATTGATATCGGCAAGCTGCTTACGCCCGCCAAAGCGCGCACTTTCCCCGGCCGCCAGAAGAAGCGTGGCCAGTTTCGGTTTCGGGATGTCTGTGCGTGGTGTCATCATCAAGGTCACATTATTCGGCGGCTTGTGCCAAGGCCGGGGCCGCTGATTGCTTGAACAGGGCGGCATGAATGCCTGATAACATCGAAAGAGCAATGCTTTCAGGAAGTTGCCCACCAATGTCGAGACCCGCCGGACTTGAAATATCAAATGCCAGATCGTTCATGGAAATACCAGCTTCGTTCAGAACATCGCGAAACCGATGGCGTGGACCAAGGGCGGACAGATGTTTGATCGGTGCATCGCAAAGCACCGCAAGGGCTGCGGCATCAATGCTAACACTATGAGCCATCAGAATTACCGCATCGACTTTGTGATCGGTCACATAGGTCGCGAGGTCACGATCAATCTTGCGAAGGATGATGCCTGCTGTGGGGAAATGCTCGGCCCGGGCATTTGCCGGGCGTGGATCGACCAGCGTTGTTTGCCAGCCCATTTGATGGGCAATGCCAATCACCGGGCGGGCATCAAGGCCACCGCCCAC
Organism: Thalassospira sp. CA1; assembly: GCF_059052855.1. Taxonomy (NCBI): domain Bacteria; kingdom Pseudomonadati; phylum Pseudomonadota; class Alphaproteobacteria; order Rhodospirillales; family Thalassospiraceae; genus Thalassospira; species Thalassospira sp. CA1. The sequence continues at coordinate 368,675 of NZ_JBZCIA010000003.1, read as the reverse complement.
CACAAGAACATGGGGTTCAGGCTGGATCGGTGTCACCAGCCAATTGCCGTCATCACGGTTTTCAATATGGGCCGGGCGCTGCCCATAAAGCGCGCCAGTCTCGAAATAGCCTTCGACCGCATCGATTTTCTGGAAATAGACGCCGCTTTGACGTTTTTGCAGGGCTTCATACAAATCGCCAAGGCCCAGATCATTCGCGGCAGAAAGTGGCTGGAGCATGATATAGACCGTGCCGCCACATCCCACGCCAAGTTTGAATGACAGATCATCTTCGTCAGTGCCGTCATAGGTCAACATGACAGGCTTGCCGGTCACCATGGCCCGGCGCGCATTGCGGATAATGTCGGCCTCAAGGCAGCCGCCGCTGAGTAGTCCGAACTGTTGCCCGTGACCGTTGATCAGCATCATGGCACCGGCCTTGCGATAAGCCGACCCTTCGGTACGATAAACCGTTCCCAGCACCCATTCAGTGCTGTCGCGGTTTTCCTGCCAGGTGCCAAGCATTGCAGAAAGTTGATTGGTCATATTCCTCGCCCTTTCAGCAAAAGGGTAACTGCCCGGGAAACCACGGGGTGGGGGATGGGGGAAAATGATCCCCCGAGCAGTAATCTCTTACACGAAGTCGAAACCAGCCTTGGTCATGGGAAGATCCAGGATCCGCTTGCCGGTTTGCGCAAAGATCGCATTGGCAACGGCCGGCCCGGTCGGGGGCAGACCCGGTTCGCCAACACCGGTCGGCGCACCGTTCGATGGAACGATGGCGACTTCGACTTCGGGCATTTCGGGATTACGAAGCAATTCGTAGTCCGGGAAGTTGTACTGATCGACTTCACCGTCGGTCAGGGTAATCTGATTGCGCAAGATCGCTGTCAGGCCGTAGCCTGCACCGCCTTCCATCTGTGCGCGAATGACATCGGGGTTTACAGCCACACCGCATTCAACCGCCATGAACAGCTTGTTGACATGCACGCTGGTGTCATCGACCGAGACGTCCGCCACAACCGCGACACATGTATTGAACGAGAAGTGGCAGGCAAAGCCGCGCTTATCGCCTTCTTTCCATCCGGAAATTTCACGCACATGCTTGATGGCTTCAATCATGCGGGCCTGGTTTGGCTGTGTTGCGTCCAGCATCGACAGACGCAGTTCGATCGGGTCCTGACCGCTTTCGGCTGCGACCATATCCATCAGGGTTTCCATGGCATAGGCGGTGTGGGTATGTCCCACCGAACGCCACCAAAGAACCGGCACCGGGTTATGGAAATCCGTCAAGCCGATGGCCTGGTTCGGGATGGCATAAAGGCTTTCGGAAACGCCTTCGACAGAGGTCGCATCAACGCCGTCACGGACCATCATGCCCTCAAAGCTTGTGCCTTTCATGATCGACTTGATGGCAAGGCGATGGTCCCATCCGACGATCTTGCCATCCGCATCCAGACCAATCTTTGCCCGGTGTGCCGACATGGCGCGGTAATAACCGCCCTTCATGTCGTCTTCGCGGCTCCAGACCAGTTTGACCGGGACTTTCTTGCCCGACACGGCAAAGGCCATGGCAGTCTCGGCATTATAGTCGGCGGTCGGATTGGCGCGGCGGCCAAACGAACCGCCGGCATATAGCGTCTTGATTTCGACCTGTTCGGGCTTAAGCCCAAGGATCGCCGCAACCGTCGGCCGCGTGATGGTCGGGAACTGACAACCGTCATGGACACGCACGCCAAAATCGGTTGGTTCAATCGTGCAGTTCAGCGATTCCATTGACGCATGCGCCAGATACGGGAAGGTAAAGTCAGCTTCGATGGTTTTTGACGCACCGTCGATCAAGGGGGCGACACCGTCGGTCGTGATTTCGTGGCCGATTTCGAATTCCGGTTTTTCATCAAGCAGGGCCTGATGGGCCGCGATCAGGGCATCGGTGCTGCGGGTTTCTGCAACGCTGAAGTCCCATTCAACCGAAAGCGCATCACGCGCCTGGAACGCCGACCAGGTGTTTTTGCCAAAGGCAACCACACCGGCCTTGTTTGGCAGGACCTGTGCGGCGATGAAACCACCGACATCCTTTGCCGCGCTGTCATCGAAGGATACAACGGTGCCACCGAATTTCGGGCTGTGCATGATCGCGGCATAGATCATGCCGGGCAGATTGACATCCATGGCAAAGATCGCGGTCCCGGTGGTCTTGCCGTGATTGTCCTTGCGGTGGAGCTTTTGGTTGCCGATCAGCTTGAACTGGTCCGGGGTTTTGATCGTCGGCTTTTCAACGGCTTCAAGGGTTGCTGCGATCGCAACGAATTCGCCAAAGTGACCGGAATTGCCCCCCGATGAAATGACGCCGTTCTCAACAGAGATGGTTGATGCATCAACACCCCAGCTTTGGGCCGCGGCACGGACAAGCAAGTCACGCGCGGCAGCACCAGCTTCGCGGTACTGCACAAACGAGTTGGCAATCGAGGTCGAACCACCGGTCCCCTGCGCGCCAAAGAACAGGTTCTTGTAGCGGACATCATCGGCCGGTGCGAAATCGGTTTTGACACTGTCCCAGTTGGCATCGATTTCTTCGGCGACCAGGGTGGTCAGGCCGGTGGTCGTGCCCTGACCCATTTCGAAATGTTTGATGATGACGGTGACAACGCCATCGGCATCAATTTTGACAAACGGGTTCAGGTCGGTATTTGCAGTGACCGAGCTTCCGGCAGCCAGAACACCCTTGGCATTCACACCGACGAAAAGGGCTGTGGCGCCTGCGGCCGATCCCTTAAGGAAGCCGCGACGGGATACGTTGATGTTCATGGCTTAGGCCTCCAGCTTTTCAGATGCGAGCTTGATGGCTTCGTTAATGCGGACATAGGTCACACAGCGGCAGGCATTGCCGTACATGTAATCCTTGATTTCCTCATCGGTCGGATTGGGGTTTTCGGTCAGAAGGCCGATGGCCGACATGATCTGACCGGACTGACACCAGCCGCACTGCACGACATCTTTTTCCTGCCATGCGGCCTGAACCGCCTTGGCGACCTTGTCGGTCGCACCTTCGATGGTGGTGATTTCGCTATCGACCGCATCCTCGACAAAGGTCTGGCAGGAACGGGTCGGGTAACCGTCCACATGCACAGTGCAGGCACCACAATAGGCAACGCCGCAACCAAACTTGGTGCCGGTAAGTTCCAGTTCGTCGCGCAGAACCCAAAGCAGCGGGGTGCCCGGTTCGACATCAACGGTACGGGATTCTCCATTGATCTTAAGCTGATATTGCATGACCGCCTCATCTCTCTCTTGGCTTGTTATGCCTGATCATCGCGTGGGGGCAGGTAACCAAGCGGTAAACGCCCGGAATGCGTTATTTGGTGCAGATGTGATGGCGATCTCCGGGCCGGTCGGAGGGCTATACAGGCAGGCAGCCAAGGGATTTAAGGCGGATGGCGCGAGACGTCGGAGAGGAAAAAGCGATCAAAACAAAAAGCCCGCCAGTGCATGGGACACCGACAGGCTTTTCAAGCTGGTCCGTCAGGTGGGGCGCCTTATGACCGTTAATGAGGGAGGTCGTTATCTCGGCAGGTGGCCATGTTCGCAGACGAACGCAACGTCATTGCGGGCAATGCCGATATCTTCAAGCACTTCGCGCGGGGCGTTGCGAAGCATTTCCGCATCACGGGCGACCTTGTAAGCCAGTGCCCATTTGCGCGGGAAAAGGACGAGCCAGCGCCAGATGGTTACGCCTGATACCGGCGCGACATTGGTGGTGGCGACGAGGGATCCATTTGTAAACTGTGCTGGCATGATGCTGGCTCGCTAGTTTGTTTGCTAATAAGGGGACAAAGTTTCCTTCGGACCCACAAACAATTTACGTCTGGATTATGTGAAACGGCGCGCAAAGTTCGCAAATCCGTGCGAGATTTTCGCAAAGAATCTGCAAAAACGATTTTCTTTCGCTGGCTGCTTCGGTCATGTTTATCCGAAGGGTATTACAGCGTCGTTTGGGATATTGGACCTTGGCGGAACTCGATAAATTTGACTATCGCCTGCTGGAATTGTTGCAGGAAAACAGTCGCTTAACAGGTAATGAGCTGTCCGCGAAAGTTGGCCTTTCATCGGCGGCCTGTTTGCGCCGGGTGCAGCGCCTGCGCGAAACCGGGGTGATTGAACGCGACGTTGCGATTGTGTCGCCCAAGGTGTTTGGCAAGAAGATGATGGTGATCGTGCTTCTGACCATGGAGCGCGACCGCCCGGACCGGTATATGCTGATGCGCGAAGAATTCGGCAGAATGCCTGAGGTTGTGCAGTGTCATCATGTGACAGGGGCGCATGATTTTGTGTTGCGTATCCAGGTCAGCGACATGGAAGAATACAGCGCATTTGTCGACCGGGTGTTTCATGAACCCTATATCAAACGCTATGAAAGTCTGGCGGTTCTGGGGTCGCTGAAATAGCGCAAAAAGGGGGTTTGTGGGTATTCACTTAAAATGAATAACCAAGCCCATTATTCACTATTGGTGAAAAATCAGACGGCAGGCCAAAACCCGATATTGGACGTCATTTTAATTGTATGAGGATTAAAATGACGTCCAAATCGAAAATCCGGCATGCGCGTTTCGTCATGCCGGGATGGTTTTTCCCGAGGCGTCGAACAGATGCACATCACCGGATGCGAAATGCAGGCCGACCATGTCGCCTTCCTTGGCGTCGGAATGACCGACAATGCGGACCGTAAACAGACCGACATCGGGCACATTGACATAGGCGAAGCTGTCGGAGCCGAGATGTTCCATGACATCGATCTGGCCGGTCAGGATGGCTTTTGAGGCATCATTGGCATCACAAAGCGCCATATGTTCCGGGCGAATGCCCATCTTGGTGGCGCCTTCGGTGTTGCGGGCAATATCGGACGTGTTGCCATTGCCAAAGGTAAGCTGCGTGCCCGTGCCCTTGCAGTCGACCACATTCATTTTCGGCGAGCCGATAAACTGGGCGACGAACAGGTTGCCCGGATGACGATAGAGATCAAGCGGGGTGCCGATCTGTTCGATCTGGCCGGCCTGCAGAACGACGATCTTGTCAGCAAGCGTCATGGCTTCGACCTGGTCGTGGGTGACATAGACCATGGTGGCACCGAGTTTTTGATGCAGGCGGGCGATTTCAAGGCGCATTTCAACGCGCAGAGCCGCATCAAGGTTGGAGAGCGGTTCGTCAAACAGGAAGGCGCGCGGTTCGCGGACAATTGCACGACCGATTGCGACGCGTTGACGTTGGCCGCCTGACAGTGCTTTGGGTTTGCGATCCAGATAGTCTTCGAGTTTGAGGGTGGCGGCAGCTTCATCGACCTTTTGGGTGATTTCGGCCTTTGGCATGCCGGCCACGGTCAGAGCAAAGCCCATATTTTCCCGAACCGATTTGTGCGGATAGAGCGCATAGGACTGAAACACCATCGAAAGCTCGCGCTCCGCCGGGGGCTTGCCGGTGACATCATCGCCATCAATCAGGATCTGGCCATCGGATGCTTCGACAAGGCCCGAAATCAGGCGCAAGAGTGTTGATTTACCACAGCCGGACGGGCCGACAAAAATCACCAGTTCACCTTCATCGATCTGAAGATCAATGCCCTTGATGACATCAATCCCACCAAATGATTTGCGGATGCCTTTAAGTTCGATCTGGCCCATTTTATGTGTTCTCCTGATCTGCGGTGCCGGTTTGGGAAAGGTGTGGGGTGATGGGCAAAGTTTCGGGACGGGCCGCCCAATAAAGCGACATCGATGCCGTCCACGAAAAGTCCGTGCCCCCGCCACCACGGCCGGTCACCGGGCAGAAATATTCACGAAAATCGGATTGGTCGATAAGGGACTGCGTGTCACGCCGGATACGATCGGCAAGATCGGTCTCGCCATGTTCGATCAATCCGGTGGCGATCATCCAGTTTATCATGGCCCAGACCGGGCCGCGCCAATAGCGAATGGAATCAAACAGTTCATGAGCGGGATCAAAACTTGGAACCCCGTGTTTGACCTGTGATAGCCAGTGGGTCAGGGTTGCCGCCATCTTGCAGGCCCGCGACGGTTCGACAGGCCCGGCAAAGAGTGCCAGCCAGCTTCCTGATGTCAGGCCGGTGGCGTGTTCATCGCGACGCAAATCAAGCGTGACATAGCCGCCAACGGTTTCTGACCACAGCAACTCAAACCCGGCATCGAGACGGGCGAGGCGGGCGGTGGCGCGGGCGGCAATGCCGTCCTGGCCCAGAAGCGTTGCCATACTGATCAGGTCGCGTTCGGCGCGGCGTAATATGGCATTCATGCCCGGTTCGGCGACCCAGAACGGGCAGTTACGCGCGATGTGGTCGGTGTTCCAATTGCAATCACGACCAAACCGGACCAGCGCCATGTAGTGATCGTAGTCGTTGTTTTTCGGGCGTTCGTCTTCGTTGACGATATCGGTATCGCGGCGGTGATAGGTGCCGACCCCCGCCGTATCGATGAACGAAAGCGGGCGATCCCAGTCGGGCAGATTGTCGCGGCCACTTTCCCACGGATGCATGATGGCAACCACACCGCGGCCATCCGGGTCCCGGGCATCGAGGAACCATTGATGCCAGCGATCAAGTTTGGGCAGAAGTTTTGCCGCCCGGTCGCGATGGGCATTGATATCTTCGGCCAGAAGCCGTTCGATCACGGTTGCCGCAACGGGTGGCTGGGTGATGCCCGATGTTGGCGGGCTTTTGGCGATGTCGGTCGTGCCCCATTGTTCCGGTCCGGGGAAGTAGCTTTTTTCCTCTTTCCAGAAAATGATGTGCGGAACCATGCCATTGTCCCATTGCGCGGAAAGCAGGCTTTCGACTTCCTGCCAGGCGCGATCAGAATCAAACACCGAAAAACCAAGGGCAACCAGCGCACTATCCCAGTTCCATTGGAACGGATAAAGCTTGGCACTTGGCACGGTATAGCCGCCGCGATCATTGCCAAGCAGGATGTTGGCCGCACGTCGGTTGGTGCCCGTAAGCTGATCGAGTGAAAGGCGCATCTGGCTCATCTGGCTCATCCTTTGACACTCCCGGCGGTGAGACCCTGAACGAGGAAGCGTTCAAACCACAGGAAAATGACCAGGATCGGAACCGTTGCGATCACCGCACCGGCCATCAGATGTTGGCGCGGGACCTCGGATGAATTGAGCGATACCACCCCGCGCGACAGGGTGAAGATGTCGGGATCATCAAGGAACATGAAGGCAAAAAGGAATTCGTTCCAGGCGATCATGAAGACATAAAGCGATACCGATGCCAGTGCTGGCAAGGCCAGTGGCAGGGTGATTTTCCAGATCACGCCAAAGCGCGACAAACCATCCATCAAACCGGCTTCTTCCAGTTCGGCGGGGAGGCCGCGGAAATAGCCCTGCAGCATATAAAGGGCCACGGGCACCGTGGTGGCTGGATAGACGATCAGAAGGCCAACCACCGTATTGCGCAGGCCAAGCTGACTGAAGACGGCATAAAGCGGAATGACCAGAACGATCATCGGCACGAGATAGATCAGCAGGATGGAGCTTGAAAGCACCGTCTGTCCGGGGAACTTCAAACGCGCCACCGCATAGGCGCCGGGGATCGAAAAGGCCAGCGTGATCAATACGGTGCAAACTGACACGATGGTCGAAATCAGAAGGAAGCGGCCAAAATTGAACTTGGTGAACAGTTCGACATAGCTGTCAAACAGGCTGGCCGCACCCTGTGTCAGGTCAATCGACAGATCCAGCGGGTTCAGGAACAGATCCTGCTGGTTCTTGAGGCTGGTCATCACCATCACATAAAATGGCAGGATGACGATCACGCTAAAGAATACAAAGCCAAAGCCCTTGAGTGTGCGGACAATCACCAGATCAATTTTGTAGCGTTTGAGCATGCCCGACTGAATGTCGATCAGCACTGCGCGGTTGGCAAAGGTCACGGCAAGCGCAATCAACCCGACGCCGAAGGCCTGAATAAGCGAACTTTCCGAGAAGGCCAGACTGAACGGTGCGCCAAAGGAAACCAGCATCATCGAGACGATCACGCCAGCAAAGGCGACAAGATAAAGCCCCGGTGTGCGATCTGCGGGCGCGCGCAGCATGATGATGGCGGCATTGACCGCCCCGCCAAGCGCACCTGCCGAAATGATCGGTGTGGCCGGAAGGCCGGTGATCAGGGTCAATGAAATGCCGGTGAGGGCAACCGCAATCGTGCCCCAAAGCAAGCCGGTCAGCAGCCCCAGAAGAAGACCCGTACCGATACGCATTACGAATCCTCCCGATGGACGAATTTGAAATAGAACACGGCAAAGACCAGAAGCAGGATGAAGATGGCCACCGCCACCGCCGCCCCGGCGCCGAGATTGGACAGGGCAAAGCCCTGTTCATAGACATCGACTGTGAGTGTGCGCGTACCCGCCGCCCCGCCGGTGAGCAGGAAAATGTCGTCAAACTTGTTGAACGTCCAAATGAAGCGCAGCAGGAACAGGGTGGATAGGATCCCCAGCAGTTGCGGCAGGGAAATGTGCCAGAACTGTTGCAAGGGCGTGGCGCCATCGACCTCGGCGGCCTCGTACATGTCTGATGAAATCGACTGCATCCTTGCCAGAATGAACAGGAAGGACAGCGGGAAATAGCGCCAGGCTTCAAAGGCAATCACGGTTGCCAAGGCCAGCGGGAAATCGATGGTGAGCCCGAAAACATCAATGGGAATGTCGCGCTGACCAAAGAAGTTTACGCCCTCGTCGGCAAGGTTCATGCGCTGCAAGATGGCATTGAAGGTGCCGTTGAAGGGATCAAGCAGGATCACCCAGGTAAAGGCGACCGCGATCACCGGTGCCACATAGGGAAACAGGAAAAGCCCGCGAATGATCGACCGCCCGGCAAAGGGTTTGTTGAGCATTTGCGCGGCAAACAGGCCCAAAACCAGTGCGCCCAAAGTGCCAAAGACCGTGTAGGTGATCGTCACCCACAGCACCGACCAGAATTCGTGGGAATCAAAAATACGTGCGAAGTTATCGAGGGTGAATTCACTGTTGGTCAGGATGTTGTCGGACGTGCCGGTGACGGTGGGTTCGCTATCGCGCGGGGAAACCGGATTGGCGGCAAAGCTTTCATCTGAAACCGCCGTCATCTTAAGCCGGGTGCGTTCGCCAGCCGGAAGGCCATCAAGGGCACAGCGGACCTCGGCCCCCGTGACCGTACAGACATCCCCCGGATCAATAACCGTAATGCCCGCGGGCAAGGTATCGGTCAGGACGACGTCGGTAATATCGCCGTCGCGCGATGAATTGCGCAGGCGATACTGGATTTCAAATTCCTGTCCGGCGATGTCAAAATCGCCCCGGACCCGTTCGGACACCACCGGGGTTGGCGGGCGCAAATCCGATAGTGTGACCGGCTTGACCGAAATCCAGAAATTGGCCAGCAACGGAAACAGGACAATGCCCATGACAATCAGAAATGTCGGGGCCAGCATCCAAAGGGCAAGCCGTGCTTCGCGCCGGGCCATCGGGCCCAGTTTGCCTTTGCGCAGCGTGGTGGTTGCCGGAGGTTGAGCGGTTGAGTTGGAAGGGGCCATCGTCTTGAAATCCGTTGTGAAAATCGGAAATCCGGGGCGCGGTGATAATCTGCGCCCCGGATCAAGATCGCTTATTCGATGTTGCTGACTTCTTCGTTGATCAGATCAGCAGTTGCATCGGCATTACGTTCGCCATCGATAAATTCGCGCACACGGCGGTTGATGACCTGACTGTTGATGATGCGCGATGCCTTGGCCAGCTGACCTTCGGCAACACCCCAACGGTTTGCGGTTTCAAGACCGGAAACGATGTCGGTGATGACGGCCGGGTCATAAAGCTCTGACAGCGGCTTTTTGCGGTCCACACCAACCGGAAGCGTAGCCCATGCCTTAACAAATTCATCCGGATTGTCGGCGGTGCCATGACGGACCGGGAATTTGCCTTCGGGTGCGATGGAAAGGGTGCTGGTGTAACCTTCACCGAGCGAGAATTTGACAAACTCCTCGGCCGGGTCGGTATCGGCATCATTGGTAATGCCGAAATAGCGAATGTCACCCCAGGCCGCCCCGTTCGGGTTGGATGGGCCCATCAGGCGGGTAACAACACCGGTTTTCGAGGCGAGCTCGCCCGAGGTCGGGTCGTTATTAATCGTGGGCGGCGCACTGTCGCGCAGGCCTGCCAGTTCATCAAGGATGAAGGGCGACCAGATGATCATCGCTGCTTTGCCCGCGAAGTAAACCTCGCGCGACTGTTTCCAGTACAGATCACCGGGGGGCGATGCATCGGCGAGTTTTTTATAAAACTCAAGCGCCTCGACGAGTTTTGCCTTGTCAAAGCCGACCGAGCCATCGGCGGCCACCGGGGTTGCGCCGTTTGCCAGGAAGACATGTTCGAGAACCTGGCTCATGAAGTTTTCGTCGATCTTGGTCGCGGCGACAAAGCCATACATTTCAGGCGGATTGTGCAGTGCTTCGATGGCCTTGACGATATTGGCATACGTGTTGGGGGCCTCAAGACCGGCCTCGTCAAACAGGTCCTTGCGATAAAGCACCATCTGGGTCCAGCCATCAGAGGGGACCGCGGCAACTTCGCCGTCGAAATCAGCCATGCTAAGCGCGGCCGGGGCGAAGGTATCCTTGCCCAACTGGTTGACGACTTCGTTGTTGGCTTCGGTATCAAGGATGCCGGCCTCGGACCAGGGCAGGACATATTGCAGGGTCAGGTAAATGACGTCTGGCAAGTCACCGGCGGCGTAGGCGGCGGTGGCACGCGTGCCAAGTTCGGTTTCAGTGACCGGAATGACTTCCACAGAGGTGCCGGTTTTGGCTTCGAACTCCTTGGCCATTTCTTCTTGTTTGGCCAGTCGTTCGGGTTGTTCTTCGGTGGTCCAGAACCGCAGTTGCGCACTGGCGATGCTGGTGGAAACCAGCAGACCAGCGGCAGCAAGCGTTAAAGCACGCGTAAACCTTGTTTTCATGAGATGCCTCCCTTGGCATTTGCGGCCAGCTTCAATGCTGGCGGGTTGGCTGACCCACGGACGGTCAGCGATGCTTCCCACAGAATTTGGGAAAATTCGGATGCAGGCGAATTTGCCTTGTTTGCCCTGTTTGCTTGGGCAACAACGATCCGGCCGACTTCACGGCCGATCTGATAGCTGGCCTGGCTCATGGTGGTCAGGCCGGGATGGATGGCCTCGCCCATCGGCAGGCCATCAAAACCAATCACGGACATTTCCGTTCCGACGTCGATACCGGCATGGGCCAGCGCATGGATGGCGCCGATGGCAACGGCATCGGTGACGCACAAAATGGCGGTCGGATGATCGGGGAGTTTGAGAATTTCCAGGACGGCCTCGCGGGCGGCCAGTTCGTTGGTGATGCCGTCATGCATATAGCCCGGAAGAATGTCGCAGCCATTGGCCTTGGTCGCGGCAAGATAGCCCGCGCGCCGTTGCCAGGCGTAATTAAGTTCGGGATCGCCGCCGAGATAGGCGATCTTGCGATGGCCAAGGCCGACCAGATAATTCACCGCATCGACAAAGGCCTTTTCATTGTCGATATCAAGCCATGCGTAATCGTCGCAGTTCTCTGTCCGGCCTTGCGCGACAAACGGGATATGTGATGTGCGCAGGAAATCAATGCGGGGATCATGGCGTTTGGTGCGCGCGACAACAAATCCGCCGACCTTGCCTGAGCGGATCAGGCGGTCCATGACTTCGACCTCGTCATGACCATCGGGAACGGCGGAGACCAGCAAGTCCCAGTCAGACAGGGCAAGTTCGGTGGCAAGCCCATCGAGAATTTCGGCCAGAAACGGATCGATCTGATGGCCGTCGCGGGCGGGCAGGACAAAGCCGATGGTTTCGACAATACCACGGGCAAGACGCCGGGCGGTGGTTGACGGGCGATAGCCCAGCTCATCGGCGGCCTTGCGCACACGGGCAACGGTTTTTTCGGCGATATCGGGATAATTGTTAAGCGCGCGCGAAACGGTTCCCTCGGACAAACCAAGATGTTTGGCCAGCCGGGCAATCGACATGGTTTCGTTTTGCTTCCGAACGCGCGGCACGGAACCTCCCTGAGTGTCTTCGTTAGAGCCTGTTGCATCAAATTTGCCTCACTTTGCCGAGGACATCCTTCTGTCCGGCAAAGAAAGGTCCGCTGTGCGTAGCGGGGCTAAGGTTCAAGGACCTTGACGCTGCGGGGCGGAAGAATGTCCCGGCCCACAGGGTTCGTTTTTGGCGGCGTTTCGCGGCGTTACACCGTTTGACCGATGCGCCGCATCGCTCTGCACGCTGTGCCTTGCCAAACGACACGCCAAAAACAAACAAAGCGAAGCAAATTTGATGCAACAGGCTCTACTGCTTTTCACCGCCTTTTTGACGGTGTTTGATGTTCCGAAACCGCTTTCGGAACAGGGAAACGCTATCCGAAACCGCTTTCGGTTGTCAAATAGTTGATTTTGAACGATTTATTTTGCAACGCGGCAGCGGGTTCCGGCTACCCGCAAGGGTGGGGTGAAATCGCGTGTAATTCATGCACGCCAAGCCTTGTGCGTAAATTCATCAACCAAAGGTATAGAATTCAGTGCGCGCCGTATTTTGCGGCGCAAACCTTTGTGTTGCCGCGCGTGGTGTGGTGTGTTTTGGCATGTTCGGCGGTGACTCGCGCCGTTGCTGCATCCAATACGGTGCGTGATGCCATCAGTGGCAATTCTGTCGGGGATGGTCCCGTTACTGAGCGGAGCTCGATTTTATCTGCTAAGTATCGAATTTCCTTGCCTAAAACAGGGCAAATCATATCACATGGCGGTATGACAGACCAAAATGCCGAGATTAATCCGAATGCCATTGCGCAAGTAAAGGTTCTGGCCCTGCTTGGCGCGGTGTTGCTTGTCGGGTCGAATTCGTTTGTTTTAAGCCCGATCCTGTCAGAAGTGGCAGGCGGGCTTTCGACGCAGACCTATCATGTGGCCTGGGCGATTTCGGCGTTCGGGGCGGCGACGGCACTATCGGCGCTGACCCTGGCCGGGATGATTGACCGGATGTCGGTCGGGCGTGTTTTGGGCGGTGCGGCCCTTTTGCTGGCGGTGGCGCAGGTTTCAAGCGGGCTCAGTCAGCATTGGATGTGGCTGTGTCTGTCGCAGGCGCTGGCCGGGGTGGCGGTTGGTGTGTTGTTGCCGGGATCCTATGCCACGGTCACCGCCACAGCCCCCAAGGGGCGGGAGGCAGCACGGCTTGGTGTGGTTCTGACCGGGTGGGCGTTATCGTTGGTGGTGGCAGTCCCCGCCGCAGCGTTCATTACCGAGCATCTTGGCTGGCGGATGGTTTATTTCCTGATGGCCGGGCTGTCGGTGCTGGTGGCTGGTATTCTGGTGATGTTGCTGTCGGATGTGCGCGGCGGGATGAGCACGCGGACATCGCCCTTGCGCGCATTTCGGCTGCCGGGTGTGTGGCAGTTACTGGCGGTGATGCTGGTTTATATGACCGCGTTTTACGGCTGTTTTGCGTTTTTCGGGGTCGGTGTGCGCACAGCCTTTGACCTGTCAGCACAGGGCAGCGGTATGTTTGTCATGGCCTATGGCGTGGGGTTTGGCGTCATGGGATTTGTTTTGGGCGTGATATCGCCCAAAATTACCCGTGGGTATTTGTGTCTGGTGTTGATCGCGATTGCGACAAGTTATGCCACCTGGGGATTGACCCTGCAAAGCCAGATCAGCGCCATGGCGGGTACTGCCATCTGGGGGATGCTTAATCAGCTTGGTCTGAATACGATGGTGGTGTCGCTGAACCGACAGGCGTCTGATGCGCGCGGAGCGGTGATGGGGCTGAATAGTGCGGTGACCTATTCGGCGGTGTTTGCCGGGCCGATGATCATGGGACCGATTTATGCCGGGTTCGGCTTTGCCGCCGTGGCCGGGTTTGGAGCCGTTCTGGTGACGTGTGGTGTGATCGTGAGTTGGCGACGCGCCTGAGGCGCGGGTGTTGCGCATCGTCATTCCGGGCGGAGCGATGCCTAGTCTTGCAATCTATAGCGGTTCGAATGGCGGGGGATTCCCGCCTTCGCGGGAATGACGACCTTATCAAAAACGCAAAATGGCGGGTCGAAACCCGCCATTTCGTTTGTGCGTTACGCGAATGACTTAGGAGAAGTCGAGCGCCCGGTCGCCATCGGCGTCCTTGATGCGGGTAGGGAGACCCATGCCGTTGAGCAAATTCAGGAACGGTTTGGATGGCAGTTCTTCGACGTTTGCCATCTTTTTCACGTCCCACTCGCCGGTTGCGATCAGCATCGCGGCCGCGACGGGCGGTACGCCAGCGGTGTAGGAAATGCCCTGGCTTCCGACTTCGTTGTAGGCGTCCTTGTGGTCCGCCACATTATAGATCAGGACTTCGGTTTCCTTGCCCTCCTTCGTACCCTTGACCAGATCACCGATGCAGGTCTTGCCGGTATAGTCCGGAGCCAAGGAGCTTGGGTCCGGCAGGCAGGCCTTGACGACCTTGAGCGGCACGACTTCGAGGCCCTCGGCGGTTGTGACCGGTTTTTCCGACAGGAGGCCGATGTTTTTCAGGACCGTGAATACATTGACGTAGTGATCGCCAAAGCCCATCCAGAAGCGGACGTTTGGCACGTCAAGGTTCTGGGACAGGGAATGGACTTCGTCATGGCCGGTCATGAAGGTCTGGCTTTCGCCGACGACTGGCATGTCCCAGATCTTTTTGACTTCGAACATCTTGTTCGACTGCCATTTGCTGTCCTGCCAGGAATAGACCGTGCCGGTGAATTCGCGGAAGTTGATTTCCGGATCGAAGTTGGTGGCAAAGTATTTGCCATGGCTGCCGGCATTGATGTCGATGATGTCGATCGAGTCAATCTTATCGAAGTAATCTTCGACCGCCAGTTTGGCATAGGCATTTACCACGCCCGGATCGAAGCCGACGCCAAGAATGGCGGTAACGCCAGCGGCCTCGCACTCGGCACGGCGCTTCCATTCATAGTTGGCATACCATGGCGGGGTTTCGCAGATTTTGTCCTGCTCTTCATGGATGGCGGTATCGAGATAGGCGACACCGGTTTTAATGCAGGCCGACATGACCGGCATGTTGATAAAGGCAGAGCCGACATTAATGACGATCTGGCAGCCGGTTTTTTCGATCAGGGCCGCAGTGGCATCAACATCGGTCGCATCCAGAGCGTGACCTTCAAGAACACCGGGGTTTTTGAGGTTTTTCTTTTCGTGGATGCTGTCGATGATGGACTGGCATTTGGATGCCGTGCGCGATGCGATATGAATATCGCCAAGCACGTCATTATGCTGTGCGCATTTATGTGCAACGACCTGGGCGACGCCACCTGCGCCGATAATCAGAACATTCTTTTTCATGTCGGGCCAAAAACTCCCCTGTTTTGAGAGGTGGGGAAACACTTCCCCGGTTCGCTATGAAAACTGCGCTTTCGTGTTTTACGAAAGGCTCGAAACGTAGTCGTCAAAACTGAACTCACGCACAACGCGCTCTGTTCCGTCGAGTTCCCGGATCACGATGGACGGCATGCCGACCCCGTTAAACCAGTTCTTTTTCACCATGGTGTAGCCGGCCGCATCCTGAATGGAGATACGGTCGCCGACCTTGATCTCGTTTTCGAAATCAAATTCGCCAAATACGTCGCCGGCAAGGCAGGACTTGCCGCAAATCATGTAGGGGTGATCACCCGTGTTCGGCAGGACCTTGGCATTTTCGCGATAGATCAGAAGATCAAGCATGTGGGCTTCGATCGAGCTATCGACGATGGCAAGGTTTTTGCCGTTAAACAGGGTATCAAGCACGGTGACCTCAAGGGTGGTGCTTTTGGTGATCGATGCTTCGCCCGGTTCAAGATAGACCTGCACGCCGAATTTCTCGGAAAACGCCTTGAGCCGTGCGCAGAATTTATCGAGCGGGTAATCTTCGCCGGTGAAGTGGATGCCGCCGCCCAGGCTGACCCATTCAACGCGCGCCAGAAGCGAGCCAAACTTTTCCTCGATATTGCCCAGCATCTGATCAAACAGATCAAAGTCGGCATTTTCGCAGTTGTTGTGGATCATGAAGCCGGAAATGCGGTCCATCACCGCTTCGACCTTGGCAACATCCCATTCGCCCAGACGCGAGAACGGGCGGGCCGGGTCGGCCAGATCAAAGCTTGAGGTCGAGACCTGCGGGTTCAGGCGAAGCCCCCGCACAATGCCGGATGCCTGATCGGCAAAGCGGGTCAGCTGGCTGATGGAATTGAAGATGATCTTGTCGGCATTCTCAACCACTTCGCCGATCTCGTCATCGGAATAGGCGACACTATAGGCGTGCGTCTCCTTGCCGAACTTCTGACGGCCCAGCTTGACCTCATGGAGTGAGGATGACGTCGTGCCATCCATATAGTCCGACATGAAGTCAAACACCGACCAGGTCGCAAAGCATTTCAGCGCCAAAAGTGCTTTTGCACCAGAATGTTGGCGCACATAGGCGATCTTTTCCATGTTGCGCAGCAGCTTGGACTTGTCGATCAGGTAATAGGGCGTTGCGGGCATGGACGGCTCTCTACAACTATGTCACGGGGAATGCGGGTGAACTCGGAACGCGCGATCACGCTGTCAGGTTCCGGGTTTGGGCAAAATCACCAAATTGGTGGGGGCAACCGGCTTTTCTAGTGGTCAGCCTGACGGTGCGTCATCCAATAGACGGAGACAGATAAACTGTATTCATTCATCAGATGCCTCCATCCTTCGGGTTTGCCAAATGCGTTTTGCTGCGTCCCAATAGCAGCGGGGGCAGGGGCGGTCAATACTGCAATGTCGCCTTTATTAGGCGATTTCGCGCCTCTGTGCATGTTGTGGTTTCATGACGGTTTGATCAAGGGGCAATCGCATTGATTTCGAAGGGCCATTGCCCCATCTGTTGATCATGGGGCGCATTCATGATTACCATCATGTTGTCGCGCCAGTAACACGGATACATTCAGACGGAGGAGGCCCCATGTCACCTGCACCTGTAAGTGTCGACCATCTTGCATTTCCGACCCGCGATCTTGAGGCGACCGACCATTTTTATTCCAAAGTGGTGGGCGCAACACTGGTCCACGCGGAAAGTGGCTATAGCCCGTCGTGGAAATCCGATTATTTGCTGATTACCTATGCGCTGCCCGATGGCACGCGCCTGTCCTTCTTTGACTGGCCGGCCGATACCGGGCCTTATCCGGACGATCCAAACATGCCCGATGATGTGTTTCATATCGGGTTGCGCTGTTCAGCCCCGCGTGATGTGATCGCCTGGCAGAACCATCTGTTCCAGCACAAGGTGGTCTATCACAGCGAGGATGACGGCAAGTCGCGCCGGTTATTTATGCGCGATCCCAATGGTATCCGGTTTGAAATCTTTGCCTCTGAAATTGCCAAATCCGGCGAGGATCATGAAGGAAACGCGCGTTCCGTCATGGGCGAGTGGCAAAAGATTGCCAGTGCCTGAGATTAGAGGTGCCTAAGATTGCCAGTGCCTAAGAGGGGCCGCTAACTCGGGCAGGGGCCGGTACTTTGACGGACGATCAGTTCGGTCGGGATGATCACCGGTCCGGTTTCGCCGTGTGACGGCGGTGTTTTTGATCCCAGACGATCCAGAAGCAAGGCAATCGCCTGTTCGCCCAGACGGCGGCGCGGTTGGCGCACGGTTGTGATCGGCGGGTCATAGGCCGCGGCATGCGGAATATCGTCAAAGCCGACAACCGATAGATCATGCGGGATACGAAGCCCGACTTCCTTGGCCGCCACAATCACCCCGATCGCCATGCCGTCACTGGCGCAACACACGGCCGTTGGTCGGGTCTTTGGATCGGCCAGAAGCGCACGCCCGGCGGCAATGCCGGAATCGATGGAGAAATCGCCGCGATAAATCAGGCCTGGCTCGTGGGTGATGCCGGCTGATTTCAGGGCGCGACGATATCCGGTCACCCGATCCGTGGTCAGGATGTTGCCCGTCGGGCCACTGACATGGGCGATGCGGGTATGGCCGAGATCAATCAGATGGTTGGTCGCAACAAAGGATGCCTCGTCATTATCAATGATGACGGTTGGCAGCGCACATCCCGGAATGCGTTCGCAGGCAATCACCACCGGTGGTGTGGCGTTCGCCGGGGCCTTGGCAAGCGGTGCCGGGAGCCTGCCATTGAGCAGGATCATCGCATCGGCCTGATTGCTGCGCAGATAGGCGGCATAGGTTGCTTCGCGTTCGGGATCGTTTTGCGTATCGCCAATCAGGACGTTGTAGCCCGCCTGACTGGCACCCTTTTCAATGCCGGACAGAATCGCCGAAAAGAAAGGGTTTCCGATATCAGGCACCAGCAAAAGAATCATCCCCGAACGGTTCAGGCGCAGGTTCCGGGCCATGACATTGGCGGTGTAACCGGTCGCGGCGATGGCAGTTTGCACTCTTTCGCGTGTGGTTTCGGAAACCACATTGGGTTTGTGCAAGGCCCGGCTGACAGTGGCAATAGACACCCCTGCCTGGCGGGCAACATCTTCAATCGTCGCGATTTTTTCAGTCATTCTTCTTCCTACTCCGCCGGTTGCAGGCTGTCCAGCGGCATTCTACGCCCGGATCGGCAGGTGATTTTGATCACTCCGAGCAAAATGTAAAGGTTTACATCGAAAATGAAAACGTTTACACAGGCCTTAATAAGCAGTTGATCGCAACAAATGCGACGCTAGGGAGGATATATTCATGACGGATGCGGCTGTTCACGCCGTTAATCCCGATCAGCAGGCGCGCGTGCGGCTGTCCGGTCGGGAGATTTGCAAGTCATTTGGCCCGGCACAGGTGCTTTTCGATGTTTCCATCGATCTGCGTGCGGGGGAAGTGCATGCGCTTTTGGGCGAAAATGGTGCGGGCAAATCGACTTTAGTGAAAATCCTGTCTGGCTATCATCAGCCGACCAGTGGCGCGCTTAGTCTTGATCAGACTGCGGTCACGTTTGAAGACAGTGAAGTTGCCGAAAATCACGGTGTCATCCTGATCCATCAGGAACTGAACCTGGCCGAGCAACTGACCGTCGAAGAGAACATTTTCCTTGGCCGCGAGATCAAGCGGGGCTGGTTCCTTGACAAGGCGGCGATGCGCGCGGAAGCCAAAAAGCTTCTGGATCAATTGCAATGCGATGTCGACCCGCGCACGCGCATCAAGGATCTTGCGGTTTCGGACCGTCAGATGGTCGAAATTGCCAAGGCACTTTCGAAAAACGCCGATATCCTGATCCTTGATGAACCAACCGCGGTCTTGACCGGGCGCGAGGTTGATATCCTGTTTGATCAGATCCGGCGCCTGCGCGAACAAGGTGTCGCGATCCTTTACATTTCCCACAAGCTTGACGAGATCAAGGCGATTGCCGACCGGGTGACGGTTCTGCGCGACGGGCGCCTGATCACGACCGAGCCGGTGGCGGATGTTGAAAAAGACGATATGGCGCGCCTGATGGTCGGGCGGGACATCAAACAGATGTTCCCCGACCGCGCGCCGGTTGAGGCCCATGATGTTGCCATGTCTGTTCGCAATGTATCGGTTGAGGGCCAAGTGCGTGATGCCAGCTTTGATCTACGTCGCGGGGAAGTTCTGGGCTTTGCCGGGATTGTCGGGGCCGGGCGGACAGCCTTGATGGAGGCGATCATTGGCCTGCGCGACAGATCATCTGGCGAGATCGAACGCAATGGCGAACCGGTTTCGATCCACAGCCTTCAGGACGCGAAGAAATGCGGCATTGCCTATCTGACCAAGGATCGCAAGGGCAGCGGGTTGTTGCTGAATATGGATATGCGGCCCAACCTGACTTTGCTGGCACTTGAAAAATTCGGCACCGTGATCCTCAATCGCAAGGCCGAAGAAGCCGCACTGGCGAATGCGATCGAGGCCTTTGACATTCGCGCGGCCGATCCGAAAGCCAAGGTCGGTGATTTTTCCGGCGGTAATCAGCAGAAGCTTTTGCTGGCGAAAGTCATGGAGACCGACCCGGAAGTCGTGATCATCGACGAGCCGACGCGCGGCATCGATATCGGCACCAAAAGCCAGATTTATCATTTCATCGGCGATCTTACCAAACGCGGTAAATCCGTCATTCTCCTGTCGTCTGAAATGCCGGAAATGCTTGGCCTGTCTGATCGCATCGCGGTCATGGCGGCGGGCCGTATCACCGGCATTCTCGAAGGAAACGACCGCAACGAGCATGAAATCATGCGGCACGCGACAGGAATTTCAGGCAAGCAGGGAGTGTCTGTTCATGAGTAGCCTTGAGCGCTCTGAAGCTTCGACTTCGAGTGGTTTCAATATCGATTTCAAAGCCTTGGGTCCGTTTTTGGCCCTCGTTGGCCTGTTTGTTCTGGGCACGGGTATTAATGACGCGTTCCTGAGCGGCGGCAACCTTTCGAACATTTTCACCCGTGCGGCCTTTATCGGCATCATCGCGGTGGGTGCGACCTTTGTGATCACCGCGGGTGGCATTGATCTTTCGGTGGGCTCGATGGCGGCGTTTATTTCGGGTGCGATGATTGTTGTGATGAATACGCTTGTCGCAACGCTGGGGGCCGGGATCGAGACGGTTTTGATCGGTGTGGTGTTGTCGGTTTTGCTGGGGATTGCGGCCGGTGCCGTTAATGGCCTGGTCAGCACCAAGGGCAAGATCGAAGCGTTCATCGTCACACTTGGCACCATGGGGATTTACCGGTCGCTTGTGACCTATATGGCCGATGGCGGGACCCTGTCGCTTGATTTCGATGTGCGCGGTGTTTATCGCCCGGTCTATTACGGCGACATTCTGGGCATTCCTGTGCCGGTGCTTGTGTTCTTTGCCGTGGCGGTTGCGGGCTATGTTTTGCTGAACATGACGCCGTTCGGGCGGAAATGCTTCGCGATTGGCTCAAACGAGCAGGTTGCGCGGTATTCGGCAATCCATGTCGACCGTGTGAAGACCCTGACCTATGTCATTCAGGGGCTGTGCGTATCGGTTGCGACCATCATTTATGTGCCGCGTCTTGGGTCGGCCTCAAGCTCGACCGGGGTGCTTTGGGAACTTGAAGCCATTGCTGCCGTGATCATTGGTGGCACGATGCTTAAGGGTGGTTATGGCCGGATCTGGGGCACGGTGATCGGCGCGATCATGCTGACCACGATTGGCAATATTCTGAATTTGACGGATGCGATCAGTAACTATCTGAACGGAGCAGTTCAGGGTCTGATCATCATCGTTGCGGTATTCCTGCAGCGCGGGGACTGGCGACGCAAAAAGAGCAAATAACCGGCGATCAACGTCCGGGAAGAATGTGAAAACGCATCATTTTTTTGATCAGGAGGAAACGTTGATGAAAACGTTTACAAAATATCTGGGGGCCGCCTGTGTTCTGGGCCTTGGTTTGGCATCGACCGGTGCAATCGCACAGGAAAAGATCAAGATCGGGGTTTCGATCCCGGCAGCGACCCATGGTTGGGCAGGTGGCCTGAACTGGCATGCCGAACAGGCCGAAAAGCGTATTGAGGCAACCTATCCCAATATCGATGTCATTGTGGTCAGCGCGAATGGTGCAACCGAACAGGCCAACGATCTTGAAGATCTGGTGTCGGTTCAGAATATCGACGCTCTGGTCGTTCTGCCGTTTGAGTCTGATCCGCTGACCGTGCCGGTCCAGCAGGTCAAACAGGCGGGCAAGTTTGTTACCGTGGTTGACCGTGGTCTTTCGCTTCCGGGGATTGAAGACGTTTATGTTGCGGGCAACAACCCGGAACTTGGCCGTGTTTCGGGCGAATATATCCGTGAACGCCTGAATGACGAAGGCAAGATCGTTGTTCTTCGCGGTATTCCGACCACGATCGATACCGAGCGTGTGGACGCGTTTGTCGAAGCGCTTGACGGCTCGAACATCGAAATCCTTGATATGAAACATGCCAACTGGAACCGTGATGACGGCTATGAAGTGATGCAGGACTTCCTGTCGCGCTTCCCGGAAATCAACGCGGTCTGGGCACAGGATGACGACATCGCCCTTGGCGTGATCGAAGCCGTCAAACAGGCCGATCGTACCGATGAGATGTTCATCGTTGGCGGTGCTGGCATGAAAGACATCATCAAACGCGTGATGGATGGCGATGAACTGACCCCGATTGATGTTCTGTATCCGCCGGCAATGATCGCAACGGCGATGGACGTGACCGTTATGAAGTTCACGTCGAATGCGCCGGTTGAAGGTCGCTATATCCTGGGTGCGACTGTTGTTACCCAGGAAAATGCCGAGAACTTCTATTTCCCGGACAGCCCGTTCTAAACGAACTTTGGTTGGGACAAGCACTCTTGCGTCGGGCGGTCGCCGCCCGACGCAGCCCGATTTCCACTGATTTCCACCAGAACGCAGTTAAAGAGGTCTGAGATGAAAACGCTTAAGGGACCGGCGATCTTTCTGGCGCAATTTGCCGGCGACGAAGCCCCGTTCGACAGTCTTGACGCGATTGGTCGCTGGGCGGCGTCACTCGGCTATAAAGGTGTTCAGATTCCAAGCTGGGACAAGCGCCTGTTTGATGTCGAAAAGGCCGCCGAAAGCAAGGATTACTGTGATGAAGTGATCGGTAAACTTGCCGGGCACGGCGTGCAGGTGACCGAACTTTCAACCCATCTTCAGGGCCAGCTTGTGGCGGTCCACCCCGCCTATGACGAGATGTTTGACGGTTTTGCCGTGCCTGAAGTGCGCGGCAATCCAAAGGCGCGTCAGGAATGGGCGGTCAAACAGGTCAAGGCCGCGATCAAGGCTTCGCAACATATGGGTATTAACGCCCATGCAACATTTTCCGGCGCGCTGGCCTGGCCGTTTGTTTATCCGTGGCCGCAACGCCCGGCCGGGTTGATCGAAACCGCGTTTGACGAACTTGCCAGGCGCTGGACACCGATCCTCGATGCCGCCGACGAGGCGGGTGTTGATGTTTGCTATGAAATCCATCCGGGCGAGGACCTGTTTGACGGGGCGACGTTCGAGATGTTTTTGGAACGGGTGAAAAATCATCCGCGCGCCAACATCCTGTACGATCCGAGCCACTTCGTGCTTCAGCAGCTTGATTACCTTGATTTCATCGATATTTACGCTGATCGCATCCGGATGTTCCACGTCAAGGATGCCGAGTTCAATCCAACCGGCCGACAGGGTGTCTATTCCGGGTATCAGGGCTGGGTTGATCGTGCGGGCCGGTTCAGATCGCTTGGCGACGGGCAGGTTGATTTTGGTGCGATCTTCTCGAAGCTTGCGGCGATTGATTTTGATGGCTGGGCTGTGCTCGAATGGGAGTGCGCGCTCAAACATCCCGAAGACGGTGCCCGCGAAGGGGCCGAATTCATTAAAAACCACATCATTCGTGTGACAGAGAAAGCCTTTGATGACTTTGCCGATGGTGGCACGGACGAGGCGGCAAATCGCCGCATCCTTGGCATCGACTAGCAGCATCACGGGCAATACTCGTCCATTTGGACTTTGGAGGCAGATATGAGCAAACAAACATCGCTTGGCCGTCGTTTGCGCCTGGGCATGGTTGGCGGCGGGCAGGGGGCCTTCATCGGGGCCGTTCATCGCATCGCGGCGCGACTGGATGATCGCTATGAACTGGTGGCAGGTGCGCTTTCATCCAAGCCCGATGTCGCAGCGGCCTCGGCGGCAGAACTGTTTATCGATAGTGATCGCAGCTATGCCAGTTTTGAAGACATGGCCAAACAGGAAGCCGCGCGCGAAGACGGCATTGATGTGTGCGCGATTGTCACACCCAACCACCTGCATTTCCCGGCCGCCATGGCGATGCTGGATGCCGGTATTCATGTGATTTGCGACAAGCCGCTTTGCATGACCGTCGATGAGGCCGAAAAGATCGCGGCCAAGGTGAAGGAAACCGGCCTTCTGTTTGCCTTGACGCACAACTACACCGCCTATCCGATGGTGCGCGAGGCGCGCCAGATGGTGGCGGATGGCAAGCTTGGCAATATCCGGCTGGTGCAGGTCGAATATCCGCAAGGCTGGATGGCAACCAAGGTCGAGGATACCGATAACAAGCAGGCCAACTGGCGTGCCGATCCGGCCAAGGCCGGCATGGGCGGCGCACTTGGCGATATCGGAACCCATGCTCATAACCTTGCGAACTTTGTGTCTGGGATGACGCCAAGTGAACTTTGTGCCGATGTCGATGCCATCGTCGAGGGCCGCAAGCTTGATGACAATGTGCAGATCCTGATGCGCTATGAAAATGGCGCGCGCGGCATGCTGTGGGCAAGCCAGGTGGCGATTGGCCATGAAAACGGCCTGCGCCTGAGGATCTATGGCGACAAGGGCGGCCTTGAATGGGCGCAGGAACATCCAAACCACGTGCATTTCCGCCCGCTTGATGGACGTCCGGAATTGCTGACCCGCGGTGGGGCAGGCATCGGGGCCGAAGGTCTGCATGGTGTGCGCGTGCCGCCGGGGCATCCGGAAGGGTATCTTGAAGGCTTTGCAAACCTTTATACCGATTTCGCCGATCAGTTGGTTGCGCATCTGACCAATGGCAAGGCCGATGCAGCCGCCATGTTGGTGCCCGGCGTCAAGGAAGGCCTTGAGGGCATGAAATTTGTCGAAGCCGTCGTGCGTTCCGGTCGGGACGGGGCCGTTTGGGTCAAAATGTGATCATTTCGCGCAATCGGGAAATCTGGGGATTTCCGTGTGCGCGAATTCACCATTGAAACGTGTTCTTCCCGTCCGGCGCTCTGTCGGCATTGAGCCGCAGCCTTATTGGTTGCGGCTCTTTTTTTGTTTTGGTGGAGATTTTGCGACCGGTGAAACGGGAGGTGTGAACTGCTTTACATCGTTTGTTTCTGGGACAACTCCAAAATAACGGGCTGTTCTGAATTTTAGGATTTGAAATCAACGGCTTGAATATCCAATGGCGTGAATATTATGGCTTTCGCGCGCCTTGTGGTTTTCCACGAAGTGAAAAAGACTTGCCTCTTGGTTGATCCCCTATTGCTGGATTTTCCGTAAAGGTGTTTCCTAGGATCATAAAAAATAAGACTACTTTCAGGGAAATCACCGGGAGCGTCCGCATGCCCGAGAAGCCAAAGCTTCTGATAACGCGACGATTGCGTGATGCCGTACAGGCACGCGCCGCGCGGGACTATCAGGTTCTGACCAATGCCGAAGACCGCGTGTTCACGCGTGAAGAGCTCATTGAAAAGTGCCAGCAGGTCGATGCTGTCCTGCCGTGCCATTCCGAGCATTTTTCGGCTGATGTCATTGCCGAACTGCCCAAGAGCCTCAAGATCATTGCCAATCATTCTGTCGGGGTGGATCACGTTGATCTGGCTGCGGCGAAGGATGCCGGGATTGTCGTGACCAACACGCCCGATGTTCTGTCGGATGCCACCGCCGAGATTGCCATGCTGTGCATGCTGGGTGCGGCGCGTCGCGGGGCCGAGGGCGATGCGATGGTGCGGGCCGGGAAGTGGGATTTCTGGTCGCCGGCCTTCATGGTCGGGCGTCAGGTCACCGGCAAGCGGTTTGGTGTGCTGGGCATGGGCCGGGTTGGTCAGGTCGCGGCCGAACGGGCACGTGGATTTGGCATGGAAGTCCATTACCACAACCGCAAGCCACTGCCCGATCATCTGGCCAAGGGCGCAATTTTCCACGAGACGGTCGAAGACCTGTTTGCCCATTCCGACGTGCTGTCACTGCATTGCCCGTCAACGCCAGAGACAAAAGGCATCATCAACAGCAAGACAATTGCGATGCTGCCTGACCGCGCGATCCTTGTGAATACAGCGCGCGGCAATCTGGTGGACGAGGATGCGCTTGTGGCCGCCCTTCAAAGCGGAAAGCTGTTTGCAGCGGGCCTTGATGTGTTTTGCAACGAACCCGGTGGAAATCAACGGATTAGCGCGTTGAATAACGTCTTTCTGTTACCACATATAGGGTCTGCTACCGAAGAAACGCGTGATGCCATGGGGTTTCGCGCACTTGATAACCTTGATGCCTATTTTCAGGGGAAAGAACCCGGCGACCGGGTGGCGTAGAAGGCGGGAAGACTGCCTGCGTCCAGTTTGTTGAAGTCTTTAACAATAACAAAATGCGCGCCGTTTTTGCGGTCCCGAAACGGACCAAGCGCATCAAAAATGGTCTTGGATATCAAGATCAGGGGCTTTTGAAGGCTGACAGTTACCGAGTGTTTCCCGCCAATGGTGGACGGCAAACAACGGTATATCTGGGAGGAAAAATGGAAATGAAAACCAAATCTGAAGACGTGAAGTCCAAGGAAGTGTCCCGTCGTTCGTTCCTGACCAAAGGGGCGACCGGGGTTGTGGCGGGTGGTGCTGCGGCAACCGGGATGTTTGCCGCACCGGCTGTCCACGCGCAGCCGGCACCGATGGTTCTGAAGATGCAGACTTCCTGGCCGTCATCCGACATCTGGATGACCTTTGCCCAGCAGTATGTTGATCGCGTTGAAGCCATGTCGGGTGGTCGTCTGAAAATCGACCTTCTGCCGGCAGGTGCTGTTGTTGCTGCCTTCCAGGTTCTTGATGGCGTCAATGACGGCGTGATTGATATCGCCCATTCCGTGCCGGTTTACTGGTACGGCAAGAACAAGGCAGCATCGCTGTTTGGCACCGGTCCGGTGTTTGGTGGTTCCGCAACCACCATGCTGAGCTGGTTCTATGCTGGCGGTGGTGAAGAGTTCTATCGCGAACTGACCCAGGATGTGATGGGTCTGGATGTTGTTGGTCTTCTTGGCTTCCCGATGCCAGCACAGCCGTTCGGCTGGTTCAAGGAGCAGGTCAACACCGTTGCCGATATCGAAGGCTTCAAATACCGCACGGTGGGTCTGGCAGCAGACCTTCTGCAGTCGATGGGCATGTCGGTCGCACAGCTTCCGGGCGGCGAGATTGTGCCGGCGATGGAACGTGGCGTGATTGACGCGTTCGAATTCAACAACCCGTCGTCTGACATGCGCTTTGGCGCACAGGATGTTGCGAAGAACTACTATCTGTCTTCGTACCATCAGGCATCGGAAAGCTTCGAGTTCCTGTTCAACAAATCCCTGATGGAAGACCTTGAGCCGGATCTGCAGGCGATCCTGCGTCACTCTGTTGAGGCGGCGTCGACTTCGAACACGGCGCTTGCGATGGACAACTATTCCTCGGATCTGCAGAAATTGCAGGATGAGGGCGTAGAAGTTCACCGGACCTCGAAAGAGATCCTGGCCGCACAGCTTGAAGCCTGGGACAAACTGATCCCGACACTTGAAGAAGATCCGTTCATGAAACGGGTTCTCGACAGCCAGCGTGCCTGGGTCGAACGTGTGACCTTCTATGAACTGATGAACTCGCCTGATTATCAGCTCGCTTATGAACACTACTTCCCGGGCAAACTGAAACTCTGATCCCTGTTTCGGATTTCAGTGTTTTGATGATCCTGACTGCTCCGTTGGCCTGATCTTTTGGCTGGCGGAGCAGTCAATACGCGAACGGACAGGATTTCATGATTGGATTTATTGAATTCGCGGACAAGCTTTCGGCCTGGTTTGGCAAGGCCTTTGGCTGGTTGATTATCCTCATGACGCTTGGCATGAGCTATGAGGTGGCATCGCGATACCTATTTAATGCGCCAACCACATGGTCGCTTGATGTGTCATTTATCATGTATGGCACATTGTTCATGATGGGTGGGGCCTATACCCTGTCTCGTGGCGGGCATGTCCGCGGCGATTTCCTTTATCGTCTGTGGAAACCCACAACCCAGGCCAAGGTTGATCTGGTTCTTTATATCTTCTTCTTCTTCCCGGGTGTGACCGCCCTGATCCTGTCGGGCTGGAAATATGCCGCCCGTTCTTGGGGCTATGGGGAAGTAAGCGTGAACAGCCCGGCGGGTGTTCCGATCTTTCAATTCAAGGCAGTGATTGTCGCAGCCGGCATTCTTTTGTTCATCCAGGGCATCGCACAGGTGATGCGCTGCATTTTGTGTATCCGTGAAGGGTACTGGCGCAATGCCGATGATGATGTTCAGGAAACCGAAGAATTGCTGATGAAGCAAAAAGTGGCCAAGGAAGACTGATCCCATGACGATCAAGATCAACCAGAACGCTGAGCCATACGCGATACACGCCCCCGAACGGAGCAGCCAACGTGATTGACGCACATGTCGCCCTGATGATGCTGGGCATCTTTATTATACTGGTATTCCTCGGTTTCCCGGTTGCCTTTACCCTGATGGCGCTTGGCATCGGGTTTGGATATTACGCTTATTTCGATGCAGGCCGCATGTGGCGGGCCTTTAACCGGCTGGCTGAGGACAGCGAAACCCTGACCTCGGTGATAACGTGGTTCGAAGGGGCGTTTAACAACCGAATATTCGATTTGTTCATCAACCAGACATACACGGTGATGTCGAACGAAGTTCTGACCGCCGTGCCGTTGTTCCTGTTCATGGGCTATATCGTTGAACGCGCCAATATCGTGAACCGGCTGTTTTCCACCCTGAATATTGCGGCGCGTAACATTCCCGGATCGCTTGGCGTTGCGGCCCTGATTACCTGTGCGCTGTTTGCAACCGCAACCGGCATTGTCGGCGCGGTGGTAACCCTTATGGGGATGCTGGCGCTGCCTGCGATGCTTAAGGCGCGCTATGACAAAAGCTTTGCGTCGGGCATCATTTGTGCTGGCGGGACGCTGGGCATTCTGATCCCGCCGTCGATCATGCTGATTGTTTATGCCGCGGCGTCGGGTGTTTCGATCGTGCGGCTTTATGCCGGTGCGCTGTTGCCGGGTCTGACCCTTGTTGGCTTGTATCTTTTGTACGTCATGGGGCGTGCAATGTTGCAGCCAAAGGCAGCCCCCCGTCCGACCAGCGATGAAATTCCGGAAGTGCCGTTGCCGAAAGTCCTGTGGATGCTGGCAACCTCGTTCTTCCCGCTGGCCTTCCTGATTTTGGCGGTTCTGGGATCGATCCTGTTTGGCCTTGCTACTCCGACCGAGGCAGCGTCCATCGGTGCGCTTGGCGGGATGTTGCTGGCAGCAGCCTATCGGGCGCTGACCTTTGATCGCCTGCGGGAGTCAGTTTATCTGACGGTGCGGACATCGGCGATGGTGTGCTGGCTGTTTGTCGGTTCCTATACGTTCTCGTCAGTGTTCTCCTACCTTGGTGGTGAACATGTGATTGCCGAGTTTGTCGGTGGTCTGGACCTGACACCGCTTCAGTTCCTTCTGCTGGCACAGTTGATCATCTTCCTGCTGGGCTGGCCGCTGGAATGGTCGGAGATCATCATCATCTTCGTTCCGATCTTCCTGCCGCTTCTGCCGCTGTTTGATATCGATCCGCTGTTCTTTGGTATCCTTGTGGCGCTGAACCTGCAGACCTCGTTCCTGACTCCGCCCATGGCGATGTCGGCCTATTACCTAAAAGGGGTGGCGCCCAGCGGGATATTGTTGACCGATATCTTCAAGGGGATCATGCCATTCCTGTTCATGGTGATCGTCAGCATGGTTCTGATGTACGCCTTCCCGCAAATCGTGTTCCATTTGCCAGATCTGTTCTATGGCGCACGTTAAGGGAGGGATGAGATGAGTAATATCAACCCGCTATTGACACTTGACGTTGTCGAACTGCGCGACCGCCTTGCCAGCGGGGCGGTGCGCGCGGTTGAATATGTCGAAGCCTGCCTGGCGCGCATTGCCGAGATCGAACCCAAGGTTCAGGCATGGGCGTGGCTTGATAGCGATCATGCGATTGCCCAGGCCCGTGCCCTTGATGCGCGGCGTCAATCAGGTGCGCCGATTGGTCCGTTGCATGGGCTTCCTGTCGGTCTGAAAGATGTCATCGATACCGCCAAGATCCCGACTGAAAACGGCACCGTCCTTGATAAGGGGCGTGTGCCGGAAGAAGACGCGGTTCTGGTATCGCGTCTGAAGGCGGCCGGTGCGATCATTATGGGCAAGACGGTTTCGACCGAGCTTGCCTTCATGCATCCGTCCAAAACGCGCAACCCGCATAACCCGGATCATACACCCGGTGGATCATCGGCCGGGTCGGCAGCCGCGGTGGCAGCGGCCATGGTGCCGCTTGCCGTGGGGACGCAAACCGGTGGATCGGTTATTCGACCGGCATCGTTTTGCGGTGTTGTCGGGTTCAAGCCGACCTTTGGCGCGATTGCCCGGACCGGCGTTCTTAGCCAAAGTCCGAGCCTTGATACAATCGGTGTTTTCGCCAATTCGATCACCGGGGCGGCGATGGTGGCCGAAAGCCTGTTTGGATATGACGCAGGGGACCCGGCAACAGAACCAAGCCCGACACCAAGGTTGGTCGATGTCGCCAAAAGCGATCCCTTGGTCACCCCGATGTTTGCCTTTGTCCGGCCGCCCCAATTTGACGAGGTCGCGGACAAGGAAACCATCATGGCGTTTCGGGAAATTACCGAAATGCTCGGCGATCAATGCTTCGAGGCCCCGTTGCCCAAGGCATTTGAAGATGCAAATGCCCTGCGGGCCCGGATCAACTTTGCCGAAATGGCCAAGGATTATTACGGTTATGAAAAGCGTGGCCGAGATCACCTGTCGCCTGAAATCCTTGAGGCCATCGACAAGGGCAATGACGTCAAGGCGCGCGATTATCTGGCCGCCCTTGACTGGCGCAAGGTCCTGAATGCCGGGCTAGACGAAGTGTTCAATCGCTGTGATGCGATCATCACACCAGCAGCCACCGGCCCGGCACCGGCCAACCACCAGACCACGGGCAATCCGATCTTTAACGGGTTGTGGACGTTCTGCGGAACGCCCGCTGTGACCATCCCGCTTTTGTGGTCAGAAGGCGGAATGCCGATGGGCGTGCAGCTTGTTGGTCGCATTGGCGATGATGCGCGTTTGATGCGGACCGCCAACTGGTTGAAATCACATCTCAGCAGTCAGGAGAACGCATAATGGAAAACAGTCTTTTGAACCGTGCCATGGCACTTCTGTCCTTTGCTGTGCTTGTCGGATTTGTCGGCATTCTTGTGGGCTATGTCACCCGCTTTGACCTTGCGTTGATCGTAGCACTGACGGTGGGTCTTGCCGGGTGGGATATGTGGCATGTCGCCATGGGCAACAAGGAAGACAAACACTGATCTGACGGGGAGAACCCCAGAAGATGCAAGCAAACTTGCGGGACAGGATGATGATGATCCTGTCCCGCTTTTTTATTTGGCGGTGTTCGCGTGGGCCGGGTTACGCGGTATCAAGCAGATACCGCGTCATAGCCAAAGCGTTTGGCGGCGATCTTTGTGATATCGCGGATCAGGGCGACTTCACCCTCATCGAATTTCGGCCGGTAATAGTCCGGCGCATGAATGGTCGGCGCGACACGATCAATCAGGGGTCCGGCATCATCAAGTTCGACATGGTCAAACAGAGATGCGAGTTGATGGGCAGGATCGGCGACCAGATCTTCATAGCGCACGACCAGTGTCGCCTTTGCCAGATCCTTGTTCACGATCATCCGGTCGGCCAGATAATGATGCAGGTTGGACCAGTAGCGCGCCCAGCCTTCGATTTCATCGCCATTGGTCCAGAGCTTCATGATCGCGAAGGTTTCGTGCAAATCGCCGGTATTGATCGGGCGGCGGTCCAGCCCGAATTCGTAATGGCCGACGCGCTGCATGTGGGCGATGGCGCGCGGGTTGTCGGCTTCGCCCGCACAGAACAGCTTATGTTGCTTGATCAGGGATGCGATGTGCCAGACCGGATCGCGCACCGGCAAGACAAACCGGGCATCGGGGAAAATCGACAGCAGATATTCCATCCGCGTGACCAGATAATTGGCCTTGGACACATAGCGTTGGCCACCGCGAACATGGATCAGTTTGCGAATGTGATCGCGGTAAAACTGTTCGAAGGCCGGGTTGCTGATGTGGCCATCAAGAACGTTGCTTTTACCGATTTCATGCAGATTGTTGAAAAAGGCCATCCAGATCATTTCCTCGAACGCTTCGGGGCTTTCGGGGGTGACATTGATGCCATCTGCATGGGTGCGTTCGACCGCGACGTTTTTCTTGCCGGGTGCCAGATCGACAAAGCGGTTCCACAGCCAGGGCGTGAAAACAGGCGGGTAATCGCGATAGCGATGGGTTGCCGCATCCGCGTGACCAGCCAGTGTTTCGAGCAAAATGGTGCTGCCTGATCGGGCAAGGCCAGCGACAAAGATCGGCTTTTCGATCTTGATATCTTCAATGGCATCGGCGGCCAGTCTGGTTTCGAAATTGCCCAGCCGGATCCAGTGTTGCGGGTGGCGCGATACCAGCCCGCTTAGCCAGTGATCCCAGCCAGAGACATGAAACGCATTGCTGTTTGATGCCTGTTTCGCGGTCGCATTGGTCATTCGATCCGAAACCCTTTCTTGATGGCAAGTGACCCCAGCAACAGGCTTACGAAAAATGTCAGCTCCCACCCGCGGGCCCAGTCCGGACCAGCAGAGAGAATTTCCTGACTTTGCAAGGCAAAGCGAAGCTGTGTGACCGGGGTGTCATCGGGCAAATAACCCGCCGGATTGCCGATCAGGCTGTTCCACCAGACTTTATGATGCATGACCGGAATGGGGGCTGCTGCCTCGACGATATGGCTGTGTCCTTCGATATGTCCGGGGATCTGGACAATCGGGCAGGCACCAGTGACCGCATCAGGATTGCCGCCGATCTGTTCGATCTCGGTATCCTTGGGTTTTACATCGATCTGAACCGGTTCGCCGGGCGGCGGGCAGCTATATCCGTATTGCCCGTCCAGCCAGACAATCAGGGCAAGGGCGGGAAGGGATGCCACAACCGCAGGGCCAATGACAAAGCCGACCAGTTTGAAGGACTTGGCAAGCTGCGCCTTGGCAAGTTGCATGCCCTGCCCGAAATCCTCGCCGTCGTCATCGGACATGGCGCGCTGGGCGGCCTTGACTTCGGCCTTTACCTGCTTGATGCGGGTTTGCGGCGAGATCAGGCGATATAAAACCATGGAAACGCCAGCACAGATCAACGCCCAGATCAGCACCCGGCCAAATGGACCAATGGCCGTGGCCATCAGGTCATCAAGGGCGGCAAATGCCGGGGCGGGCCAATCAAACAATCCCATGACAAATAGTCCGGTATGAGTTCATCTGCCTGCCCAATCAGGAATTTTGATGTTCGGATGCGTTGGCGGTCGCAGGCTTTGCCGCGCGGTTGGCCTTGCGTTTGCGCATCATCTTGCGAAGCGGCCACATCAAAACAAAACCGACCGCAACGACGATTGCCGCCAAAACCGCCCACAAGGCGGATAGCAGGCTAAGACCGGCACCCGGCCCGACATAAGCCTGGGCTGGAAAGGCAATCAGCATCATCGCGCCCGCAAGCGTTACAGTGCCAATGGTCAGAAATGTCTGGGATTGGTTGGCATTAGATGCCGGAATTATCGAGCTGTTCATTTGCGGTTTCATTGTGCTTCTCCTGCGTTGGAGCTGCCTGTATTCGAGGCGGGGGCGGTAGTGCGAAACAGGTCGGCACGCGCATCGCTGATGCGTTCGGCCTGTGAGACGACGGGGACTAGTTTCTTGCCGGGATTGTCGGGATCATCGCGGCGGATCGGGTTGTGGAATTCCCAAACGATTTCGCCGCTGTCAGTGACTTCCAGCAGGCGACCGCCACTTGATTCCGTAATCAATGTATTGCCATTGGCCAGACGTTGCTGATCAGCGCGAATGTTGCTGTCAAATTTCTGATTGGCGTTGCCCTTGTATTGCCAGGTGATGGCATTTGTTTGCGGATCGATTTGCAGAATGCGCGAGAACCCGGCATCGGGATCGGCGAACTGCCCCTGGTTATCGAACAACAGGATTTCGCCATTGGGCAGAACATCCGGGTCATGTTGGCCCAGCCACGGCCCACGGGTGGCCCAGGTGATTTTTTCCGCATCCATGTCGAGCACGGCAATGATGCCAAGATCGCGGAAGGACAGAACGACGTCACCCGCCTTGCCATAGGCAAAGTTGGCAGCGGTTTTATCGTCGATCAACTGGATCGTGTTGGTGTGAAGGATGTCTTCATTGGCGAAATAGGGGGCGAAATCAACCATGTTGGCATAGTTGGACTTGATCAGTGCATCAAGGATCGAGACGCGCTTGATCTCCTTGCCATCGGGCGACAGGATCACGGCAAAATCATCAAGGCGCGGCGGCCTGAGTTGTTTGCGATTGGGATAGGTGTTGAACCTGAATTCCTGTGTTAGCGCATAGACACGGCCATCATCGGCGATGGAAAAATCATGATGGGCGGTGCCAAGATATTTCCAGATCGGTTTTGAATTGCGATCAATCTTGGCCATGCCATAGCCATAGGGCGTATCGCCCGCCGCGGTATATTGGACAATCAGATTGCCATCCGGCGCCATCTTGGCCGTATGCCAATGCATGAATTCATCTTTTTGCGGGTTGGGGATCGGCGATGTTTCATCGTGAATGGCGCTGAACGGCATCCGCCATTCATGGACGATGTTGCCATCCATATCGATCAGAACCGCATGGGGGCCATCACCCGATGAATACAGTGTCAGGCCATCCTGCGCCTTGTCCTGGTCGTGGATGGTGACACCAGTTTGATCGGTGCGGGCCGGTGACCAGAAATCAAGCCGTTCGACATCGGTATATTTGGTCCGTTGTTCCCAAAGTGCTGTTCCGGCACGCCAGGCATTTTTCAGAGACTGGTACGGCGGGACTTCCGCCAGTACCACAAACGCGCCAAGCCCAAAGCTGATTGCGGCAATTCCGATCACAGAAGCTGAGAGAAACAGGCGATCAGCGGTATTGGTGGTGTTGGACTCTTCGTAGTGACGAGTATCAGGCACGCATAACCTCCGTGTATTTTGACAGAAAGGTTACGCAGACGTGCGGGCAAATTTACGGCGATTTTATCGGTAATTGCGGCGAATTGGTCCGCAATTAGCCGCGAATTCGCCTTAAACGTTAATTGTTAATATGAACAATCATACCGTTTTTTTTGGGGGGTGCGTATGCAGACGGGGCAGGAATATGATCCTGCCCACTGGTGCGGTTTTATTTGCGTTCGGGGGGCTCGACCAGATTTTCAATCGGGGTGATTGAGGTCGTTTTGACCTTTTTGGTGACGATATAGGTGAAATAGCGGTCGATCCCGATATTGGACACCAAAAGCCGGTCGATCAGACGTTGATAGGCATCAACGTCATGACACAGCACCTTGAGCATGTAATCCACTCCGCCGCCAAGCGCATAGCATTCGACGATTTCGGGGATGTCCTGCACGGCGCGTTCGAAAATCTGGAAATCATCATGCTGGTGATGACGCAGGGTTACTTCGGTCAGAACCAGTGTCGGTTTGACCAGCTTTTCCAGATTGATATGGGCGTGATAGCCCGAAATAACGCCAAGGTCTTCGAGGCGTTTAAGCCGTTCCCAGCACGGGCTTGGCGAAAGGTTTACCGCCTCGGCCAGTTTGACCTTGGTGATGCGCCCTTCGCGTTGCAGGGTTTTGAGGATTTTCAGATCGAGCTCATCAAGCCGGACCATGGTCAGAGCACCTCGGCAATCACAATCAAACAGTCGCCCGTCTTGATCAGGCCCTGGAAATGGCGGCACGAAACGATGCCCGCGCGCGGGGCATAATATTCGCGCGGCGGGGTGCCTGTGCGTTCGACATCATAAATGCGCGCGATCAAATCGCCTTCCTTGACCATGTCGCCCAGATCAACGCATGGCTCATACAGGCCGGATGCCTCGGATGCGACAAAGCAACGGTCATCGGGCATATCAAGCATGGTTGTTCCAGTCGGGCTCGGTTCAATTTCGCCCTTGAGGATACCAGCATGAATAAGGATGTTGTGCACACCGCGATCGGCAATTGCGACACGTTCGGCCGTGGTTGAACCGCCGCCACCCAGTTCGGTGGTGACAAAGGTTTTGCCAGCTTCCTCGACCACGGTGTCAAACATACCGACCGCATCCAGTTCGAGCATCATCATCGAATAGGGCGCACCGAATGCCTTCATGGCCGCAACGCAGCGTGCTTCCTGTTCCTTGTCGGGCAGGACGTGGGCCGCCGCGAACGGGATGAAATCAAGCGTCTTGCCGCCGGAATGGATATCAAGAACGATATCGGCCTCGGGCACGAGATAGCGGAAAATATAATCGGCGATCTTTTGGGTGACCGTGCCATCGGGTTTGCCCGGGAAGGACCGGTTCATGTTGCCCGCATCAATCGGGGAGGTCCGCGATGCGCTGCGAAATGCCGGATAGTTCATGGCTGGCAGAATGATCACACGACCGGTGATTTCACCAGCGGACAGGGATTCTGCCAGTTTGAACAGCGATACCAGGCCTTCATATTCGTCGCCATGGTTGCCGCCGGTCAAAAGGGCGGTGGGGCCATTGCCATTGCGGACCACGGTGATCGGGATCATCACGGCACCCCACGCGGAATCATCACGCGAATA
This sequence comes from Thalassospira sp. CA1, assembly GCF_059052855.1. Classification (NCBI taxonomy): domain Bacteria; kingdom Pseudomonadati; phylum Pseudomonadota; class Alphaproteobacteria; order Rhodospirillales; family Thalassospiraceae; genus Thalassospira; species Thalassospira sp. CA1. The sequence continues at coordinate 332,167 of NZ_JBZCIA010000003.1, read as the reverse complement.
GGGCAACTTTAAAAAGCCGTGGTGAATGCCATCCTGATCAAGCGGGATCGTCGGGCTGATGGGCGATGGTTTTGTCATGGTCGTATCCTTAAAAAGCCTGACTTCGCGACCGTCGTCGTCAGGCTGTGGCGTCTGGCACCGGACGTGGCATGTTTGGGATGCGCGTCCGGTGCGGCTTTGGCGGAATTAGTTTTTGACAAACAGCTGTCGTGGATAGCTGGTCAGGGTTTTCGACCCGGTTTCGGTAATCATCATGCTTTCGGTGATCTCGATCCCCCAGTCATCGAACCACAGGCCCGGCATGAAGTGGAAGGTCATGCCCGGTTCAAGAACCGTGCGGTCACCGGGGCGCAGGCTCATGGTGCGTTCGCCCCAGTCCGGCGGATAGGAAAGCCCGATCGGATAGCCACAGCGGCTGTCTTTTTCGATGCCGAATTTCTGCAAGACACCAAAGAAGGCGATTGCGATGTCTTCACACACATTGCCCGGTTTGGCGGCTTCAAGACCGGCCTGAAGGCCTTCGATCAGGGCACTTTCGGCATCAAGGAACCGCTGATCCGGTTCGCCAAGGAAAATCGTTCGCGACAGCGGCGCGTGATAACGGCGGTAACAGCCGGCAATTTCAAAGAAGGTCCCGGCATTGCCCGGAACGGGTTTTTCATCCCAGGTCAGATGCGGTGCACCGGCATCTGCGCCCGATGGCAGAAGCGGTACAATGGCCGGATAGTCACCGCCAATGCCGTCAACACCGGCGATCCCGGTACGGAAGATTTCCGCGACCAGTTCGTTCTTTTTCATACCCGGTTCGACGATTTCGAAAATGCGTTCATGCATGTTTTCAACAATGCGGGCGGCCTGCCGCATATAGAAAATCTCGGTCTCGGATTTGACCGCGCGCTGCCAGTTTACAAGGGCCGTGGCATCGGAAAACTTGGCGTTTGGCAGATGGGTCTGGAGCTGCAGGAAGGCCTTGGCGGAGAAATAGTAGTTGTCCATTTCCACACCAATACGGCGCGATGCCCAGCCGCGATATTCGATCACCTCGGCAAGGTAGTCCATCGGGTGGTGGGTGGTCGATTGCACATAGTAATCCGCATAGGGAATGATGCGGTCATGCGGCATATAGACCGTGCGTTTTGCCCCGTTGGCATCCTGCGAACGCCCGAACCAGATCGGGTCGTCTTCGATTGGAACCAGTACGCATTGATGGACATAGAACGACCAGCCGTCATAGCCGGTTAGCCAGGCCATATTCGACGGATCGGTCACGATCAAAAGATCGAGCCCCTTTTCCACCATGGCTTTTTTGGTTTTCTCCAGGCGCTCGGCATATTCCTCACGCGTGAAATTCAATTCTACCTGGCTCATCGCAGGCCTCCAGATAAAGGTGGGTCCAGACCCTGTTTCCCTTTGTTGTTAAGAAGTAATCTCGACCCCTGTACCGGCTGCATCACAGCGGTGACGGGCGAGAGTGGCGATAGCGGTGTCTTGCACACCGGTTCCGGTCAAATCACAGACCGTAGTCTGACCCGCACTTGTCCTGCCGGTCAAGGATTGGGCAATGATTTGGCCGAGTTCGGGGAATGTCGCGTCAGAGGACACCACACCGGCATCAATGGCATGATGCAGTTCGCCAAGAATGCGTGTCTGTGCCTGACTGTCGCTGACATAAAGGTCGGCCTGCCCGATCAGGGCAGGATCAATTTCGTTTTTGTGTTCGGCATCGGACCCCATCGCGGTCACGTGCGTGCCGGGCTTGACCCAATCGGCCATCAGAACCGGTTCGCGCGCAGGCGTCGTGGTGACGATGATGTCCGCGGTGCTTGCAGCGTCCTTGCCGTCCGTGGTGGCGGTAACCGGAATGCCCAGTTCAAGCGATGCCTTTTTCGCGCACGCCTCAGCCTTGGCGATGTCACGCGCCCAGATCGTCGCCGAGGTGATGTCGCGCACCAGTGTAAGTGCCTTAAGCTGCAAGTGGGCCTGCACACCAGCGCCAAAAATGGCGGCATGTTTGGCATCTTCGCGGGAGAGATGTTTGGCGGCCACCCCGCCAGCCGCGGCGGTGCGGACATCGGTCAGATAACCGTTATCGAGCAAGACGGCCTCCAGCAGGCCGGTTTTCGATGAAAACAGGTTCATCAATCCGTTGACCGATGGCAGGCCGAGCTTGGGATTGTCAAAGAAGCCCGGGCTGATTTTGATGGCGAAACTGTCGATGCCCGGCACATAGGCGGTTTTGACATCGACCTCGCCATTAAACTCGTCGATATCCAGACGCAGGATCGGCGGCATGCGGACGTCTTTCGTGGCAAGCGCCTTGAACGCGCCTTCGACACAGTTGATGGCATCCATATCGAGATCAATGACCTTGCGCAGGTCGGTTTCGGTCAGAATTCTGATTGTCGGCATGGTTTGTTACTCCGCCATCAGGTCGACGTCTTCGCCGCCAACAATGCGTTTGTGCAGGTCCATGTCGATATTGCACCCCGTCGTCAGCACCACGGTGCGGCCGGGATTATCGACCAGACCGGCACGCAGGGCGGCAATGCCCACGGCACCGGCACCTTCGACGACCTGTTGGTCATCAAGGTAGGCCGCCCGGATGCCATCGGCGATCTGGGCTTCGTTGACCAGAACGAAATCGTCGGTCAGATCGCCGCACATATCGAACGTGTACTGGTTGTTTTCACCAATACCGCCGCCGAGGCTGTCGGCCAGTGTTGGTAGTTCCTTGACCGACGTCGGTTTGCCTTCCTGAAGGCTCGTGATCATCGCACAGCCACGTTCCATGGTAATGCCAACCACCCGGATCATCGGATTGACCGATTTGGCGACCAGCGCCACACCGGCCAGCAACCCGCCGCCCGACAGGGGAACCAGCAAGGTATCCACGTCGGGAAGGGCTTCGACGATTTCAAGGCCAAGGGTGCCTTGGCCGGCAATGACATCGGCATGGTCAAAGGGCGGCAACATGATCATGCCATCCTGTTCGACCAGCCGGTCGACTTCGTGCTGGGCTTCGTCCTGTGACTGGCCGGTGATGCGGACTTCGGCACCGAGAGCCCGGATGCCATCGACCTTGTTTTGCGGCACCAGTTCGGACATGCAAATGATCGATCGCACCCCGGCATTGCGCGCGGCAAAGGCAAGTGCCCGGCCATAGTTGCCGGTTGATACACCAACGACACCCTTGGCCTTTTCCTCGTCACGGAGGCGCAGCACCGCATTGGCGGCACCGCGCAGCTTGAAGCTGCCGGTATATTGTTGTTGTTCGCATTTCAGCCAGACGGGGCTTCCGATACGATCAGACAGGGCGGCAGACGGGCGCAAGGGTGTGTGGATCACATGACCCGCAATGGTTTTGCGGGCAGAAAGAACATCAGCAAATGTGATGGGGTCTTTCATGGGACCTCGACTTGGTTCGTTGGTTGCGGGGAATGATCAAACAGGGTTCCGAACCCTGTGATCGGATTTTTGTACCCAATCAGGTTCAAGGCGTGCCAGATCAGGGCCTGATTGCTGGTGATGACCGGCTTTTTAAGCTGACTCTCGGCCTCGGCAATGATTTCGGCCGACCGGATCGCGGTGCAGGAAATAAACACCGCATCGGCATCCGGCGTGTCGACCTTAAGCGCACCTTCCAGCAGTGCCTTGGGCGGTAGGGCGGTCATGTCAAAGTCGTTATCAAGACCAAAGCCCATCACACGGGTAACATCAAAACCACGTTCTTGAAAACCGTCGGCAACCGACTGGGTTACATCGGCAAGATACGGGGTCAGGATGGCAATTTTTTGCGCCCCGACCGCACGCAGGGCAAGTTCACTGGCCAGAAGCGGATTGGTGACGTTGGTGCCCGGCATGCCTTGATTGATCAGCTCGGCGATTTTGTCCGAACCAGTCACAGCGGTGCCAGACGTGCAGCCGAAAATGGCAACATCAACGCCATATCCCGGCAACAGCGTTTTGGCTGCGCGTGGCAGATCGGCCGCCATCGATTGCAGGTTTGCGACCGTGACCGGGTTGGCGTTTTCAATGCGCGTGGTGAACAGGCGCACGTCGCCCGGCAGGATGGCGCGCAGGTCATCCTCGCTGTTGAAATCTGTTGCCAGCGTGATCAGGCCAATCCGCCCTGCCGGTCCGACCGGATCAGGGGAATAGGGCACGTCTGCCGGCTCTGGTGTAACCGCACGGGATACGGAAATCATCCTGAACTCCAGAAGCGGGTCGTCCCGATTTAATCAGGACGACCCAGTTTCAAATTTTCAAATATGCTTCCGGTCGCAGCCGGAATTTACGGGCCAGAACTTGATCAGCGGAAGGCAAGCTCTGGCAGGAACAGGGCGATCTGCGGAACAAAGATCAAAATCACGGCCGCAAGCAACAACATGATGATGAAGGGCGGTGTTCCACTGATCACCTCGGCATAGGGTCGCCTGAAGATTGCGATGGCTGTAAAGATGTCACACCCGAACGGGGGCGTGGCAGAGCCAATGGCAACCTGAAGCGTGACCAGCGTACCGACAAGCACCGGATCCAGACCGGCCGCATTGACAAGCGGCATGAAGATCGGGGTCAGGACCAGAATGACAACAATCGGGTCAACGAACATGCAGCCGATAAAGAAGGCAATGCAGATCGCGGCCAGAATGACATAGGAGTTCGCCCCTTCAAGCCCCAGTGCGCCAATGACGTGTTGCGGGATCTGGGCAAAGGAAATCACGAACGAGAATGTCGTGCCTGCACCGACCAGAATGAACACGACCGCCGTGATCAGACCGGTTGAACGGGCAATCGCCAGCAGTTCGGACCATTTGACCGACTTGAAGATCAGCACTTCAAGGATGATGGCATAGACCACGGCAACAGCCGCAACCTCGGTCGGGCTGACCCAGCCAAGATAGATGCCACCGACGATCAGAACCGGGAACATGATGGCCGGACCGGCATTGATCACGGCCTTGCCGCGTTCCGCCCAGGTCATGCGCGGGATGGTCGGGATGTCGTTCTTTTTGGCGTAGTACATGCAGTACAGCGAGAACATGATCAGAATGAGAATGCCCGGGCCGATACCCGCCAGGAACAGTTCGCCGATCGAAACCTTGCCCACCACACCAAACACGATCATGCCAATTGATGGCGGGATCAGAAACGCAATGTCGCTGGCATTGATGATCAGCGCCATGGCGAATTTGTCTTCGTAGCCCGCCTTGAGCATCTTGGGGCGCAGCGGACCACCCATGGCGACCACGGTCGCCTGGGTCGAGCCCGATACCGCACCAAACATGGTGCAACCAAGGGCTGTGGTAACCGCAAGGCCGCCGCGCACATGGCCGACAAAGGTCATGGCAAGGTCAATCAGCCGGTTGGCCGTATGCCCCTTTGTCACGATATCGGCGGCAAAGATAAACATCGGCACCGCGATCAGGGCGACCGGCGAGATGCCCGTGACCATCTGCTGTATGAGGATGCGTTCGGGAATAGGCATGTAAAACATGAAGGCGACGACACTGGCGGTTGCCAGCGGCACCATCATCGGGAAGCCCAGCACCAGAAGCCCCAGCATCACCAGAAGGATTGTTGTTCCTAAATCCATTTTTCCATTCCCCCTTACAGATGATGCTCGTCGGCGTCGTCAAACGTATCCTCGACCTGATAGGACAGGTGCGTCCCCGGTTTGAGGATGTTGGTCAACGCTGCCAGAACAAACTGGATGCCGGTTACGCACAGGCCAAACGGCACGATCAGAACGGTCAGGTAATAGGGGATGCGCAGGGCCGGGGTCAGCCGGTTCGATGTGATCAGCGACGAAACATAATCAATCGAATACCAGGCCAGAAGGAACAGCAAAGAGGCCGTGCCAAGCGTAATGAAGATCATCATGACCTTGCTGGCGCGCGGGCCGAGCATATCGGTAAAGGCCGACATGCGGATATGGCGCCCCATACGGGCGGCCTCGCTGATGCCGACAAAGGTCACAAGAATGATCAGAAACTGATTGAGCTCTTCGGAAAAGAAGATGCTCGAACTGAACCCCAGGCGCATGATCACATTGGCGACGGTGTTCACCGCCATGATGATGATGCTCCATCCGAGGAGCTGTCGTTCGACGACGGACAAGCCGTGGTCGAGTTTTCTTAAAATCCCCAACGCCCCGCCACTCGGAGCGGGGGCCTCCCCGTTTGCACCTGACATAGAACCTCCTTGATGCGTGTGCGAGACATTCTTTTGGAACGCTGTGTGCGGATGTTGGTTCCCTCCCACACGGATTGTCGTTCGCTTCACGCCGGTTCAGTCAGAATAAAAACGCTTTGTGATGGTTCAATCAGATTTTTGTCATGACACAAAATCAATACATCACGTCGAAGGCGTGAACGCCGGGCATTTGATCCATGGTATGGCGAATTTGGATCAGGGCATGCTGAACCGTTGGCGTATCAGGAGCACCGCCAAGACAGATCCGCATGGCGTTTGGCCGGGGAACCTTGACGGTCATGAACGGGTCGGAAATCGTGACAGCTACGCCGTTTTTGCGCAGTTCGGAGGCAAACCATTCTTCCTGCCAATGTTCAGGAATGCGCACCCAGGCCGACAGCGATGTCGGGTGATGGCGCACAACCGCATCGCCGAGAATATCGGCCACCAGTGCCTGGCGTTCGCGCATCAGCGCACGTTGGACCGTTACCGCCTGATCGACGGTGCCATCGGCAATCCAGCGTGCGCCGATCTCTGCCATCAATGGAGTCCCCATCCATCCGGTGACGCGCAAAACGCTGCTGGCACGAATCGACAAATGCGCGGGAACAGCCAGAAAGCCGGTTCGAAGGCCCGGCATAACCGCCTTGGTCAGGCTTGAGACATGAAAGCCAAGCTTGGGCAAAAAGCTTGTGATTGGTGGCAGGTTTTCTTCGAGCAGCGGGCGATAGACATCGTCCTCGATGACGTAGACGCCGTAATGTTCGGCAATTTCGGCGATGCGTTTGCGCCGTTCCAACCCCATCAGGCAGTTGGTCGGATTGGTAAAGATCGGGGTGACGACAAGGGCCCGGATTTGGCGCGTGCGGCATTCTTGCTCAAACGCATCGGGCAGGATGCCTTCATCATCGGTCGGCAATGCGCCCAGCTTGAAGCGCAGGATACTGGCCGAGCCGATCACGCCGTGATCAGTCAGGCTTTCGGTCAGGACGACGTCATCGGGCTGAATGACGGTTGAAAGGGCGGTAAAGACGCCTTGTGCCGCGCCATTGGTAATCAGAAGGTTGGGGATTTCAACATCGACCCCCATGCTGGAAAGCCAGTTGCGCCCGATGTCGCGGTGATAATCAAACCCGGCAACCGGCCGGCAGCTTTCCATCCAGCCATGGTGGGGTTCTTCGGCCAGTTTGGCGTGCATCTGGCGCGACAGGTCATTGTGAAAATCGGTGTAGGCCGCACGCACGATTGAAAGATCAACCAGATCGGGTTGGCGACTATCGAGGATAAAGGACGATGCCCGGTCGGTCAGGCGGGCCTGCACAAAGGTGCCGCGACGTCGTTCGGACCGCAAATAGCCTTGGCGTTCGACTTCCTTGTAGGCCGCACTGACGGTCTGAACGCTGACTTTCAGGCGATAGGCCAGTTCACGGTGTGTTGGCATCCGGACATCGTGGCGCAATCTGCCTGATTCAATATCGGTGATGATTGCTTCGACCAGTGCCTTGTATTTCGGGCCTGTTTCGCCGCTGAGGTCGATGTCAGGTAACCACATGATTGTCTTTCCACCCTGATGTTTTCGCGACCCTAACATGACAGGCGGGTTCTGTGTAGGTGTTCGGACTAATTTGTCATGAGACAAAACTAACATTGACCTGATGCAGGAACATTTCAAAACTTTGGGCGTTCATCACAGTGATGTTGAAATTAAGCGTTCCGATCCGAGTGCCTTCACAAGCGTTGGCGCCGATCGTTGAGCGCGATAACACGGGAGACTTCGATATGAGTCTGAACAAACTCCTTAAAGCGACCCTATCGGCGGCTGCACTGTTTGCCGTCGCAGGGACCGCTGCCCACGCCGAGGAATGGAAATTCGCCCACGAAGAAAGCCCGGGTGATGTTCAGGACCTTTATGCTCAGGAATTCAAACGCCTCGTCGAAGAAAAGACCGATGGCGACGTGAATGTGACCATTTACACCTATGGCCAGCTTGGCACCGAGAACGACATTACCGAGCTGACCGCAGCCGGTGCTGTTCAGTTCTCGAACGCATCGCCGGGTCACCTTGGGACTTTCGTTCCGGAAATTCAGGTCTTTGGCGTTCCCTACCTGCTGTCGCAGGATAACGAGGTGAACAAGAAGGTTCTGTCTTCAAGCCCGACCATTTACGAAGGTTTGTCCAAGGACTTCGAGTCCAAGGGGCTGAAGCTTTATACCATGTACCCGGAAGGCGAAATGGTCTGGACCACCAAGAAACCGGTCGAAAAGCCGGCTGATTTCGACGGTGTGAAATTCCGTGTCATGACCTCGCCGATCCTGATCGAGACCTATGAATCTTTCGGTGCTGATCCGGTCGCCCTGCCGTGGGGTGAAGTTTATTCCGGTCTTCAGACCAGCGTGATTGATGCACAGGTCAACCCGATCTTCTTCGTTGAAAGTGCCAAATTCTACGAAGTGACCGACCATCTGATCTATGCCGGTCAGCAGCAATACACCACCACCGTGGTTTCAAACGCGGCGTTCTATGACGGCCTGTCGGATGAACGCAAAGAGATGCTGGCGGAAGTAAAGGCCGAACTGGATGACTTCATCTATGAAGCCCAGAAAAAGGCCAATGACGAAGCCCTTGCACGCATCAAGGAAGCCAAGCCGGAAATCGAAGTGATCCGTCTGAATGACGAACAGCGTTCGGTCTTCAAGGAAGCTTCCAAAGGCGTTGGCGCAAGCCTTGTTGAGGAAGTCGGTGGTGACACCGAAGAAGTGCTGAACTCGCTTCGTGAAGAGTTTGGTACTGACATGTAATCGGGACTTCCCGATTTCGTAAGATATCGCAAACCCCCGCAGGCACTGCTTGCGGGGGTTTTTGTTTGTCTTGAACGGTCGGTCTGTGATCCCGGTGATGCTCACAACATCAGCGTTTCTGCGTCTCATACGTGCCCTTTCCGACAAGCGGACTGTGGTGATGAAACTGACGTGAAAGGAACTGGCTGTGAATATGCTCAACCTGCTTCAAACTGTCCGTGACGCGATCTTCCCGGCAATCATGTTTGCCGTGATGGCGCTCGGAACGCTTGTGACGTCGCCAAAGGCGGAGGTTTACAATCCCAATGGCGTGCCGATCTCGTCGAGCGAATGGGCCGAAACATCCCCGGACTCAGCCAAAGTGACGGTCAAGGATGCGCTGAGTAATTCCGGGAATGCCACGGTTGTTGCCGGTGTGACCAATGCGGGTGCGGCGCCTTATCTGAACCTGTTTGGTTCTGACGGTGCCGGTTCGATCTGGTGGCCGTCAGCAGATGGCGGCAATGCCGAGATCCAACTTCAAATCATAAATGCATCGGGTAGCGTCACTGCTGCTTGCACGGTGACGTCCAAGAAAGATACTGCCGGGAAGTTTGCGACGACCTGCCAGTAACCAAGGGTTTGGGCCCGGTGGCAGTGAGATCGTGGCAGTGAGATCAACGTCGCGTAGACATAAGGTAGACATAAAACAGGGGCCGGTCATGGGCCCGGCCCCTGTGCACCGCCGCGTCGGGAAGAAGGTTTGACGCGGCGGGTATTTCTGATGTCGCAGTGATATCAGTTTGGCTTATTTGCCAGCAGCAACTTCGTCTGCGACCGCATCAACAGCCTGTTTGGCAATGTCGATGACTTTGTCGACTTCGGCCTTGGTGATGCAAAGCGGCGGGGCAAAGCCAAGGATGTCACCATGCGGCATGGCGCGTGCAATCATGCCACGTTCCAGGCAGGCGGCTGATACGCGCGGACCGATTTTCGCATTCGGATCGAAACGTTCCTTCTTGGTTTTATCCGCGACAAACTCAAGTGCGGCCATCAGGCCAACGCCGCGCGCCTCGCCAACCAGCGGATGGTTGTCAAAGGTTTCATGCAGGCGTTTCTGGAAGTAACCGCCCGTGTCCGCCGAATTGCCTGTCAGGTTTTCACCATCGACAATATCAAGGTTGGCGTTGGCAGCAGCCGCACAGACCGGATGGGCGGAATAGGTCCAGCCATGGCCGATCGGGCCCATCTGATCGGAACCCTGTTCCAGCACCTTCCAGACGCGTTCGCCGATGATCACACCCGATAGCGGCAGGTAGCCCGATGAGACGCCCTTGGCGATCGTGATCAGGTCCGGCTTGATGCCATAGTGAAGCGACCCGAAGTAGGACCCGGTACGGCCAAAGGCGGTCACGACTTCGTCGGCAACCAGAAGGACATCATATTTGTTCAGGACAGCCTGGATGGCTTCCCAGTAGCCTTCCGGCGGAGTGATGATGCCGCCCGTGCCCATGACCGGCTCGCCGATGAAGGCAGCAACGGTTTCCGGACCTTCGCGCAGGATCATTTTTTCCAGATCATTGGCACAGCGTTTGGCAAATTCTGCTTCGGTTTCGCCAGCCTCTGCATTCCAGTAATGGTGCGGGCAGGTGGTGTGCAGAATGGGCGCACGCGGAAGATCAAATGCGTTGTGGAAGGCAGCAAGGCCGGTCAGGCTGCCGGTCATGATGCCCGAGCCGTGATAGCCACGCCAACGCGAGATGATTTTCTTTTTCTGCGGCAGGCCGCGGATGTTGTTGTAGTACCAGATCAGTTTGATGTTGGTTTCGTTCGCGTCCGATCCGGACATGCCGTAATAGACGCGCTGCATGCCTTCGGGCGCGCTTTTGATAATGCGATCCGACAGACGAATGACCGGCTCGTTCCCGTGGCCGACATAGGTGTGGTAGTAGGCCAGTTCCTTTGCCTGCGCATAGATCGCATCGGCAATTTCGGTACGGCCATAACCAACGTTTACACAATACAGACCGGCGAACGCATCAAGGCTTTCCTTACCTTCGGTGTCGTGGATATAGATGCCCTTGCCGCCATTGATGATGCGGTTGGGGGTTTCACCGGCTGCGTGCTGGCGCATGTGGGTCGAGGGGTGCATGAAATGCGCCCGATCCATTTCCTGCAGATCAGCAGTGGTGTTTTTGATAACATTCATTTGAATTCTCCCATGTGAATGCGGTTGATGTCTTTTGCGCGCACCAAGGTTGAAACCTAGGCTTTGTAAGCAGCGCAGACGTATTTCAGTTCGGTAAATTCTTCGAGGCCATGGCGCGATCCTTCGCGACCCAGACCCGATTGCTTGACGCCGCCAAACGGGATCGGTGCGCCGGTGATTTTCACGCAGTTCAGGGCAACCATGCCGTATTCAAGGGCGTTTGAGACGCGTGCCGCGCGGTCGTTGTCCTTGGTCAGCAGATAGGCAGCAAGGCCATATTCGCTGTCATTGGCCTTGGCGACGACTTCGTCCTCGGTATCAAACGCCATGACCGGGGCAACCGGACCGAATGTCTCTTCGCGATAGATCTTCATGTCAGCGGTGACATCGGCAAGCAGGGTCGGGGCAAAGAACAGCCCGCCCATTTTCTTGCCGCCAGTGACAACACGGGCACCCTTGGCGCGCGCATCGGCAACATGTTCTTCGCATTTGGCAACCGCACGGTCATGCATCAGCGGACCGATTTCGACATATTCCTCGATGCCGTTGCCAACCCGCAGATCGGCGATGGCCTTGGCATATTTATCAAGGAAGTCGTCATAGATGTCGCGCTGAACAAAAATGCGGTTGGCGGCCAGGCAATCCTGACCACTGGTAGCGAATTTGGCGTTCACCGCGTGGGCGACGGCCTCGTCGAGATCGACATCATCAAAGACGATGAACGGGGCATGACCACCCAGTTCCATCGACATTTTCTTGATCGTCTGAGCACCTTGCGACAGCAGAAGACGGCCAACCTCGGTCGAGCCGGTAAAGGATAGTGCGCGCACATCGTGATGGCCGCACAGCTCGCCCACGACCGGGTTCGGATCGCCGGTGACGATGTTAAATACGCCCGCCGGGATGCCCGCACGTTCGGCCAGTTCGGCCAGTGCAGTTGCCGAAAACGGCGTTTCGGTGGCCGGGCGTACGATCATGGTGCAACCAGCGGCAAGAGCAGCCGCGGCCTTACGCGTGATCATCGCACACGGGAAGTTCCAAGGTGTTACAGCGGCAGTCACCCCGATCGGTTCACGTTTGATCGACATGTTGCGGCCGGGCAGGTGGGATGTGATGTTTTCGACATTCACCCGCTTGGCTTCTTCGGCGTAAAATTCGATGAAGCTTGCGGCGTAATCAATCTCACCGCGGGCTTCGTTGATCGGCTTGCCCTGTTCAAGGGTCATCAGAAGGGCCAGGTCTTCCTTGTTTTCAATCAGAAGATCATGCCAGCGACGCAAAGCGTTTGCGCGTTCCCGGGGCAGAAGGGCCGCCCATGCCGGGAAAGCTTCGCGGGCAGCCGCGATGGCCTTGCGGGTTTCGTGAACGCCCATGTTCGGAACGGTGCCGATGAAGCTGCCATCGAACGGGTTGGTGACTTCGATCACCTGAAGGTTGTCAGCCGAGCACCAGCGACCATCAATATAGGCATGTTCGCGCAGCAAACGCAGATCGGAAAGCTGGCTGAGCGAAACGCAACGCTGTTCCTTTGATTGTGCCGTCATGGGGACCTCCTTCCTTGAGCTTGGCGCGGTTTGCGCGAAGCATGTCATTGAACTGAGAGGAAGGTATCAACAGGCGATCAGAGGAGGTGACCGAACTCGGCGCCATTTGATGCGTTTTTTTTGGCGCGGAGTGGCAAAAAGCGAATGTTTTTTCTGCTGAGCGCCAAAACGCGCAGAAAATCAGTCTTCTGACCGATCGAGATATTTGCGCATTTCGCGTTTCTGGCGGTGCTTTTCAACGAGGGTTCGGATGATGATGGCGGCAAAAAACAAGATCACGACGCTTGTCGTCATCGGGAAGGCGACCGGGATGCCAATGACAAAGGCCAGTGCGCCGATAACACTGCCGCCAACAAGGGCGATAAAGCCGCCCAGCATGATGATGCCAAGCAATACGGCAAGGAGGATGGAGGCGATTTTGTTCATAAGGCGCAGTTCATAAGGTCAGGCAAAAGAAGGATGGACGGAGCCCCTTTACCGGGAAGCTCCGTCCGTTCGCTTTGTCAGTTCTTGTCGTTGTTGCGGTTGGTCAGCTGTTTGGTGGTTTGATCAAGCCGTTGAGCCAGAACACGGATCAACTGATTGGAAACAGCCTGGTCCTGTCGAACAAGGCCGAGGAATTCGGTCTTGTCGAGTTTCAGAACTGTCATGTCTTCGACCGCACGGATCGTGGCCGAACGCGGTGCATCGACAAGCAGGGCGATTTCGCCAATGACTTCCTTGGCATGAACGTCACGCAGTTTGAGTGTCTGGTGTTCATCGGTGGTCAGCCAGATTTCACCGCGCCCGGAAATGACGATAAAGGCGGCATCACCCGGATCCCCCTGTTTGACGAGAACCTCGCCATGTTTGAAGGTCAGGCGCGGGCTGGTAAAGGCCAGCAGCTTGACGACACTGGGGTCGAGGCCGGCGAATAGCGGGATGGTGCGCAGCAACCGGACTTCCTGATCGATGTCTCCTGCGGCCAGTGCGGCTGCGGCTTCGTCTTCGGTTTCTTCGGTTGTTGTTTCACTGTCATCGGCAACGCTTTTGCGTTTGACCAGCTTTCCGTTCGACATATAGAGCAAGGTATCGAACTTTTCACCGGCATGGTCATCATCATCGACCCAAACCAGACTGGTATGGTCACTTTCGCCGGTCAGGTAGTTGATGATGCTTTCGCGGGTTTCGCGGTCCAGAGCCGAAAGGCCTTCGTCGACGACCAGAAGATCCGGGTTCTTGATCAGAGCACGGACAAGGGCGATTTTCTGACGCAATGTCTGGGACATGCGACTGCCGCCAACGCCGACCTGACTTTCAAGGCCAAGGGACACCAATCCTTCGTAAAGGCCGCCTTCGTGGGCGATTTCAAACAGGACCTCGCCGACGCGTTCCTCGGAATTTGCACGGCCATAGGCAAAGCGACCGAACAGCAAGTTATCAAGGATCGGTGCTGCTGATGCGTAGCCATCCGCCTCGAAGAAGTCGATATAGCCTGCCAGATCATCGGGCATGTTTTCGCGGAACTTGGGCCGGGCCTGAAGAACAAGTTCGCGGAAATCATCATCAATCACGCGCAGGCGGTGACGGGCCGGGGTCAGTTGCATGGCAACGTCGAGAAGACGCAACTGGTCTTCTTTGCGCATGTCATCAACACGCACACCGTCGGTGCGTTTCAGGATGTTCTTCACCTCGGGCATTTCATCGGCCGAGACAAAGCTGTAACGGTCAAAGAATTCATGCCCCGGGGGCAGGCCGGTAAACAGTTCGATCATAAGATCAAGCGTTTCACGCCCCATCTTGATCATCTTTTCATACAGGCCGCTTTCACGCAGGCTTTTCTGGATATAGGGATGGGACAGGAAGTCCATCCGCTTGAATTCGGTGCGTGATGGCGTCCCGAACAGGATGTTCACGCCGACCGGCGCGTTGTCGTTGTATTTGTCGAAATCATACGGTTCGACAAGGTCGGACAACTGACGTTCGGCCAGAATTTCCTTAAGGCGCGGACGGACATCGAGTACCGATTGAACAAGGTTCGGGCGTTCTTCGGGGCTGATGCGGCGCAACAGACCAATGCGATAAATATCACGATCAAGGCCGACCACCTCAAGCAGGCGCATCAGTTCCTTTTGCATGTCTTCGCGCGATTCAAATCCCGGTCCGACATAATCGATCCACTCGGCAGACGGATCATAGGGGATGTTGCCCGACATCTTGATCTCGTCATACATTTCGCGCGTCAGCTTCCAGGGCAGATCGGCTGGATCGGCAAGTTCGACGACATCGACAAATTTGGGATCGGGATAGGCTTTGGCGTCGGCATCGCTGTCGGGTGCGGGATTGTCGTTATCCTGTTCCACAAGGACAGGGCGGTGTTTCAGGCCATAGAACAGGTTATCGGAAATGCTGCCATTAAACAGATACGCATCCGCCCCGACATAGGCCAGACGTTGCCCGACCACCGCAGCCGGAAGCGTGGTGGCATCAAAATCGGCGAACTGAATGCGCCCGCCCGTCGGGGTCATGATGTGGGCAATCAGGCGGGCAAGTTGCGATTTGCCACTGTCTGATGCGCCGGTCAAAAGGGCCTTGCCCGGCAATCCCATATTAAACGAAACATTTTCGACAACGCGGGTGCCATCCTCGTCCGTCCATGACAGGGCACTGACATCCAGCGGGCCGGCCAGTTTCGGCGAAACCGGTGCAATCAGTTCGTGTTCCGGCGCAAGGTCAGGCAGTTCGAACTGTTCGTGCAGCTGTTCGTATTTGATGTTGGCATCAGCCAAGCGCTGATAATAGGCGAGAAGCTCTTTCCACGGTGCTGACATGTCCTTGTAGGCGGCAAGGGCCGCAACCAGCGCGCCAAAGCTGAGGTCACCGGTAATCACCAGATAGCCACCGATGGAATAGAAGAAGAACGGGGTGATCTGGGCGATGAAGTTATTCAGGAACTTGATGAAGAATTTGCGGAAATAGATTTCCTTGCGGATCTCGAAAATCCGGCCAAGCCGCTGGGTGAAGTGGGTCAGTTCGAACCCTTGCGTTTCGTTCGCACGAATATCGGTCGCACCACCAACCGTTTCGCCGATATGTTCGGACATGCGGCGCACGTTCTGAACGCGCTGTTTGCCAAGCAGGTTCACGCGGCGTTGCAGTTTCGGGATCAGATAGCCCTGCAACGGATAAAACGCGATCGCTGCCAGCCCCATCAAAGGGTCCTGAATAAAGATAAAGGCCGAAATCGTGATCAGAATGCCGCCCTGATAAAGCGGCAGGGCATAGGCCTCGCCAAAGAAGCCGCCCAACGGTTCGGCTTCGGCGGTGATCATGGAAACGATTTCGCCCTGACTGGTCTTGCGGAAATGCGGCAGTGGAAAACGCAGAACACGATCAAAAAGCTCGTAACGCATGCGACGCAGCATGCGTTCTGCCATCACGCCCTGATAGACGTTGATGAAGTATTTGAAGCCGCCATTAACGAAAACGAGGGCCAGAAAAATGCCCGAGAGGGCGAACAGATACTCGATCTGGGTCAGATCGATGCCAAGGATGTCATAGGGCGCACCGGCACCACCGATGGCCTCGTTGACGATCTGCTTGGGCAGATCAAGCGAGTAATAAAGAAACGGGAAAGAGGCCAGCGTGACCAATGTCAGCATGATCTGCTGGAGGCGGCTATGACGCCATATATAGGCAAAAACCGATTTGGGCATTCGCACGTCCCGTTTTGTGGTTGTGGAACATTTTTGTTCCGTTTGCTCGTTTTTATATTTGGGCAGGGTCAGGACCCTAATGTGCAGGTTATGCGCCGGTTGTCTGATCAACCAAGATCAAAACTTTGTTCCGGTTCAATGAACCCACAGAAACCGTCCGCCACGGCGTCGGGTTTATCATAAGCCTGATAGTGATAGAGCCACATCTTCGCCTTGATCTCGGCAGGCAGGGTCACAAGTTGGTCGTAATGGGCATGGACCCCGGAATGACGGGGGCCGAGTTCGCAATCCTGAAAGATGATGTCGGCCTTTTTGTAGAACGGCATATGATCTTCGGGATTGAAAATCGCATCTGTTGTCAGGAAGAAGGACTTGTTCTGGCCGTGACCGAACAGGGCATAGGAATACATCGTGCTTTCCGGTGTCACGACATGCGCAACCGGGATGACATCGAAATGCATACCATGCCAGTCAAATCCGTTCTTGGTGGAAAGCGGGACAACATCGAAATAGGACGACAGTTTGCTGTTGCCGTGATCGCTGATTTCAAGGCCGCCGCGCAACGAGTGTTCCCACAGCGGTTCAAGCAGTTCGTCGACCGCAAACAGTTCCGCCCGGTGGCCTTCGAAGACGAAATAATTGGCAAGCGCCATCCATTCGAGCCCACCGATATGGTCCGAATGCAGATGGCTGACATAGACACCATGAATGTCGTTTGGCATATGACCAATGTTGCGCAGCGAATGGCGCGCGTCTGAACCGCAGTCAATCAGCAGGCGCTGTGGTTGGTCATTGCCCGACGGGGTCGTTTCCAGAACCATGTTGCTCTGAAAATTGTCAGCGGCCATACAAAAGGCCGATCCTGTCCCCGCAAACGTTAGCTTCATTCCCCGATCTCCCGATATTTGTCGAAAGATTAGACGAGGTTCGGGGCGTTTAACCACCCCCTTTTTATGAGTAACCGCTCAATTTTCCCGGCAAGCCTGGCCTGACCGACTGTTCAGGAGGGGGTCGATGTCTTGTTTTGATCGGATGGAACGTCTTGTGGATGGTCGTTCCGGGCGTTGGCAAGTTTGCTCATTTCACTACGCAGAGCGCGCAGTTCGGTCATGATTTCTTGATGATCGAGTTCGATCACATCGCGTGTCTGGGTTTCTTCAACATCGACATGTGTCGACATCGCATCAACCACAATCGCGATAAACAGGTTCAGGACGGCAAATGTCGTTACCAGAATGAACGGCACGAAGAAAAGCCACGCCAGCGGGTAAGACTCCATCACCGGACGGACGATGCCCATCGACCAACTTTCCAGCGTCATGATCTGGAACAGCGAATAAAGGGACGCGCCAATATTGCCAAACCAGTCGGGGAAGCCCTCGCCAAACAGCTTGGTCGCCATCACCGCCGAGACATAAAACACCAGCGACAGCAATGTCAGGACGGAAATCATACCGGGGATGGCGCGCATCAGGGCTTCGACCACCTTGCGCATGGAGGGCACGGTCGAAATCAGGCGGAAGGCACGCAGGATACGCAGCGCACGCAGGACCGAGACGCCCTGGCCCGCAGGCATCAGGGTGATGGCAACAATCGTGAAATCAAAGACATTCCAGGCGCGCTTGAAGAAGGCCAGCCGATAGAGCGCAAGTTTCATCACCAGTTCGATGACAAAAATCGCCACCGCCACCTGATCGAGCACATGCAGCACCGACCCCGCCGCATTCATCACAGTCGGGGATGTTTCAAGCCCGAGGATGATGGCGTTAATCGCAATGACGGCGGTGATGAAATTTTGAAAGCGACTGGATTCAACGATCCGGCGAAGAAAATTCATGGTGCCTCCCGACCAGGCCGGAAAAGGGCGCTTCATTTTGCCGGATATAACCGACGGACAGACTGCGCCGGAAAATGACAACAGGGCGCAGCATCATTGATGATGGTCTGCGCCCTGAATGGAAAATCAGTTCAGGCCCTTGCGGCCCATTTCAAGGAATTTGTCACGACGGCGCGCCTTCAGCACACCACCTTCGACATCGTCCATGCTTTCAAGTGCCTTGATGATCGCTTTACCAACCCGTTTGCAGGCTTCCTTGGCATCGCGCTGTGCGCCACCAAGCGGCTCTGGCACGATTTCGTCAATGACGCCAAGCTGCAACAGATCCTGTGCGGTAAGACGGAGCGCCTCGGCAGCGGTTTTGGCTTCGTCGCCAGAACGCCACAGAATGGATGCGCAACCTTCTGGCGAGATCACCGAATAGATCGAGTTTTCGAGCATCAGAACGTTGTTGGCAACGGCAAGCGCAATCGCACCACCCGATCCACCTTCGCCGATGATGACCGACACCAGCGGCACCTTGATATCAAGGCAGGCTTCGATCGACCGTGCGATGGCTTCGGACTGGCCGCGCGCCTCGGCATCGGCACCCGGGAAGGCGCCAGCAGTATCAACAAGGGTGACAACCGGAATGTTGAAACGCTCAGCCATGCGCATCAGGCGGATTGCCTTGCGATAGCCTTCGGGGCGGGCGGAACCGAAATTGTGTTTCACACGGGTTTCGGTATCGCGACCTTTTTCATGGCCGATCACCATCACCGTGCGGCCCTGCAAGCGACCGAAACCACCGATGATTGCGGCGTCTTCGCCAAACTGGCGGTCACCGGAAAGCGGGGTGAAATCGTCAAACAGGTTGGCGATATAGTCGGTGAAATGCGGACGATCAGGATGGCGCGCCACCTGGGTTTTCTGCCAGGGGGTCAGCTTGCCATAGGTGCCTTGCAAAAGCTTGGTCAGCTTTTCCTGCAGGCGGGAAACCTCGTCTGCGATGTTGACTTCGTCACTGCCCGTCAAATGACGGAGCTCTTCGATCTTGCCTTCAAGTTCGGCGATCGGCTTTTCAAAATCGAGGAAGTTATGCATCAGGGCATCATATCCGACTGGGAAACAATGGGGCGGAACATAGTATATCGACCCGCCACGTCAAGGGCGGAGCTATGAACAGTCCATATTTTCCGTTTACGTAATAATTATGGCGTAGTGTTCATACATTCATTACGCCTGACAGTTTGCACGTGGAACCCCATGACGTCCAGTATCGAGATCACACACATCAATGCCCCGGACGACGTTTCGTTCGAGCGGCTTGTTGAAATTCTTTTGGCAGCCTTTGCCTTTCAGGACGATATTGTCGATCCGCCAAGCTCGGCCAAATCGGTTTCGGTTTCCGAACTGCAATGGCGTTTTGCGCGTGACACGCTGTTTGTTGCGCGGGACGGCAATGGCAGCATCATCGGCCAAATCTGGATCGAGGATGTCGGCAAGGATGCCTATCTTTACAAGCTTTCGGTCGACCCGGCGGTCAAGGGATCTGGTATCGGCAAGGCATTGGTCGAGGCCGCCTGTGCGTTTGCGCGTGATCGCGGCAAACAGCATATGCGGCTTAGTGTTCGGATCGAACTTGAAGACAATATCGGGTTCTTCAAATCACGCGGGTTTGCGATTGCCGGTGAAGGCGTCCATGACGGATATGACAGAACGACATTCTGGAAAATGGCGCGTGATTTGCGGCAAATCTGATCAGGCGGGTTCACTTTCGGGCATTGGGCGTTTTGACATCGCATAATATGGAACGTGGGTTTCGCCCCAGTCCTTGAGGGCCAGAATAATGCCGCGCAGCGTTTCACCCTTTTGGGTCAGGCTGTATTCAACGCGCGGCGGGACTTCGGCATAGACTTCACGATGTACAAGCCCGTCGGTTTCAAGTTCGCGGAGCTGGCGGGTCAGCATGCGCTGGGTGACGCCGGGCATCAGACGGCGCAGCTCGTTAAAGCGTTTTGTGCCATCAAGCAGATGGAACATCACAACGCCCTTCCACTTGCCGCCAATCATATCAAGCGCGCCTTCAACCGGGCAGCCGGGGCTTCTGTTGGGTGGGCAGCTATTCATCTTTAACCTCCAAATCAGCAAGGACCGGTTCAGGTGATGTGCCTGTAATGCCCGGAAATCCACAATAGTATACAAATTGATACTATATGCTGAAATTGTGCGTACTTATTTCAAGGAGGATTATGCGTTAAAAGTTGGCCATTCACAAATCAAACCTTTGATGGAAGGAAATGCCAAAGATGAAAGCCATTGGTATTTATAAATCTGCCCCGGTCGACACCGACGGCCTGTTCATCCAGATCGAAACCGATGCCCCGGTTGCCGAGGGTCACGATATCCTTGTACGGGTAAAGGGCGTTGCAGTGAACCCGGTCGATTTCAAAGTCCGCAAGGGCAAGCAGGATGACGGTGCCTTCAAGGTGCTTGGCTGGGATGCGGCCGGTGTGGTCGAGGCTGTTGGCGAAGACGTCACCCTTTTCCGTCCGGGCGATGACGTCTGGTATGCTGGTGATGTGACCCGTTCGGGGTCCAATGCCCAGCTGCAACTTGTTGATGAACGCATTGTTGCGCCCAAGCCGAAGTCACTTGATTTCGCCGCCGCCGCAGCGCTGCCGCTGACGACGATTACGGCGTGGGAAGCGATGTTCGATCGCCTTCTGATTGATCGCAAGGCGGTTGACGCCAATGCAAACAAAACGATCCTGATCATTGGCGGGGCCGGTGGTGTTGGATCGATTGCCATTCAGTTGGCCAAGCTTGCCGGTCTGAAAGTCATCACGACCGCATCGCGCCCGGAAACTGTGGCGTGGGTCAAAAAGCTTGGCGCGGATCAGGTGATCAACCATCGCAATCCGCTGGATGAAGAACTGGCGGCGATTGATGTTGTCAATGTTGATTACATCTTCTGCACGTCGGAAACCGATCAGTATTTCGATGTGATGGCGAGTGTCATCGCGCCGCAGGGCCGGATCGTCACGATCACCGAGGCCCAGGAAAATCACAATGTGGATCTTCTGAAAGCCAAGTCTGCCAGCTTCTCCTACGAGTTCATGTTTACCCGTTCGATGTTCCAGACGGCTGATATGATTGAACAGCACAAGCTTCTGGCGACGGTGGCCCAGTTGGTTGATGAGGGCACCATCACCAATACGGCGAATGAAAGCTTTGGCGCGCTGTCACCGGAAAGCCTTCAGAAAGCGCATGCGTTGCTGGAAAGTGGCAAGGCCATTGGCAAGATCATCTTTGACGGCATTGCCGACTGATCGCAGTACCTTGAGATAACAGGCATCTGAATTTCGGGCCGATCCGCGTGAATGTCGCGGGTCGGCCTTTTTTGTGTTTGTGCGATATGCCGGTTAATCGGCGGAAGCATCTGCGATCAGTGCTGTGATCTGATCGCGGAGCCAGCGATACAGGGGATGGGTGGTGGTGCGGTCATGCCAGATCAGCGCCATGTCAAAACCGGTAACGGGCATCGGGGGATCAAACATCTGGATCTGACCGGTGCGACCGTGGGCAACCCGTCTGGGCACAAGGGCGATCATATCGCTGCGTGCGACGATTTCGGGGACAACAAGAAATCCCGGTGCAGACAGGGCAACATTGCGTTTGCGTCCAAGTGCCGCCAGGGCATCATCCGCAGGCCCCCTAAAGCCGCCGCCTTCGGGGGACACAACCACATGGTCAAGCGCGCAAAAGCTGTCGAGATCAAGTGGCGCGTTGATTGCCGGATGATCGCATCTGGCGATTGCGACATATTCCTCGCGATAGATTTTACGCATCCGAAGCGTTTCTGGCGCGGTTTCAGGCGTTGAAAGTGCCAAGCTGACGTCACCGCGCGCCATCTGGGTATCCAGCATGGATGTGTTGATCGTGCGCCAGGCGACCTTGATCCCCGGCGCATCACCCCGCAAGACTTCAAGCAACGGCATCAGGATCGCGTATTGCACATAGTCACTGGCGGCAATGGCGATGGTGGCGGTGATTGTTGATGGATCAAACGGACTGTTTTCCGCAACCACCAGGCGGACAGCTTCCAGTGCGTTATGCAGTGGTTCTTGCAGTTCAAGTGCGCGTTCGGTCGGGATCATGCCGCGCTGTGCGGGCAGCAATAACGGATCGCCCAGCAAATCACGCAGGCGGGTCAGCCGGGTTGAAATCGCCGGCTGACTTAGGTTCAGGCGCCTTGCCGCATGGGTGACATTGCGTTCGGCCAGCAGCGTGTCGAGTGTCACCAGCAGGTTCAGGTCAAGCTTGCTGATATCTGTCATATTTATACCAGACCAAAAATTATTGAATTTCAAAGATAGCAGAACATCAGGCCATGATCACGCATCGAACGTGATCCCCTTTTGGAAAGGACGGCCCAATGTCGAATGTCTTGATTGTCCATGCCCATCCCGAACCGGCATCCCTGACCAGCGCATTAAAGGATGTTGCGGTTGAAACGCTGCGTGCTGACGGCCACGCCGTGCAGGTTTCTGATCTTTATGCCATGGGGTGGAAGCCGCTGGCTGATGCGCACGATTTTACCGAACGTCGCGATCCTGATCGGCTGATCTATGTGGCAGAGTCCAAAAATGCCTATGCGTCCGGCTTTCAGACGGCGGATATCGCCGCCGAACAGGACAAGCTTTTATGGGCGGATGCGGTGTTGTTCAGCTTTCCGATGTGGTGGTTCGGCATGCCCGCCATCCTGAAAGGCTGGTTTGATCGGGTGTTTGCCTATGGCTTTGCTTATGGTGTGGGCGAACATAGTGAGACGCACTGGGGCGATCGCTATGGCGAGGGCACCCTTGCCGGACGCCGTGCGATGCTGATCGTACCGATTGGCGGACATTTGCCGCATTACAGTGACCGTGGCGTTAATGGCAGCATCGATGATGTGTTGTGGCCGATCCAGCACGGCGCGCTTTTCTATCCCGGTATGGATGTCATGCCGCCATTTCCGGTTTACAGCACCGATCGCGTGGATGAAGACGGCTGGGCAGAAATCGAGGTCGCGTTCAAGCAACGCCTTGCCGGTTTGTTTACCGATGATCCAATCCCGTACCGCACCCAAAATGGTGGCCACTATGATGGCAAGCAGCGCCTGAAACCGGAACTCGGTGGTGGGTCGGATGGCATCAACATGCATCTGGTGCGTGAAGGCGATCCCCAAGAAGTCCTGCACGGGCAAGTCAGGCAGTCGCGCCGACTGGCATCGTAAATAATAGTAAAAAGGGCCGGGGAAAATCCCGGCCCTTTTGATGTGATCTGAATATAAGGCGTTTAACCCGCGTCGCGTGCGGCGATGGCTTCGGCCTGACGGACCATGACTTCGGCCTGTTTGATCGATGCGATATCAATCAGACGACCATCAAGGGCGACGGCGCCAGCCCCTTCGGCCTGGGCCTTTTCCATCGCTTCAAGGATGCGTTTGGCCTTGGTGACTTCGGCATCAGAAGGTGAATAGACCTCGTTGGCCAGCGTGATCTGGCTTGGATGGATCGCCCATTTGCCCTCGCAGCCCAGCACCATGGCGCGGGCCGCCTGTGCGCGATAGCCATCCGGATCGGAAAAATCACCAAACGGACCATCAATCGGACGCAGACCGTTGGCGCGCGCCGCAACCACCATGCGGGCAATGGCATAGTGCCACATATCACCCCAGTGATAATCGCGCGGGTTATCGCCATCCTTGTCGGTCAGAACGCCATAATGCGGGTTCGGGCCGCCAATGCCGGTGGTCATCGCCTTGGTCGAGGCGGCGTAATCGGCGACACCGAAATGCAGACTTTCATTGCGCGGAGAGCCCGCGGCAATTTCATGGATGTTTTGCATGCCAAGGGCAGTTTCAATGATCAACTCAAACCCGATGCGCTTTTTACGGCCCTTGGCCGTTTCGATCTGGGTTGCCATCATATCAAGGGCGTAAACGTCGGCAGCGGTTCCGACCTTCGGGATCATGATCAGGTCAAGCCGGTCACCAGCCTGTTCGAGAACATCGACGACGTCACGATACATATAATGGGTATCAAGACCGTTGATGCGTACCGACAGGACCTTGTCGCCCCAGTCGATATCGTTAATGGCCTCGATGATGTTTTTGCGCGCCTGTTCCTTGTCACTGGGCGCAACGGCGTCTTCCAGATCAAGGAAAATGGCATCGGCCTTCGATTTCGCGGCCTTTTCAAACAGTTCGATCCGGCTGCCGGGAACGGCAAGTTCGGACCGGTTCAGGCGTGCCGGGGCCGGGGTCGGTGTGGTGAAGCTCATGGTAACGTTTCTCCAGAACCTGTCATTTCAATCAGTGCGTCGCAGGCGATGGATCATCACTTGATCATCGCGCGAAGCATGTGGCGTATTGTTGCGTCCCGTTTTCGGGATCGTACCGTGGCCGCCGTGACAGTTATGTGGTCTGCGATCATTGTGCGTCGCAGTAAACCTGTGGGTAATTTAGGGTGCGGATGCGAATGCTGGCAAGTTTTAAAACACTTATGTCTCTAGTGCTTTCGGCGCACGCGACCCGTAGATCAGAAAAACTCGAGATAAGCCGGATAAAGCAATAGCCCCTTAACCGGACTGTCGTTAGATTACCGGCGATACCGGGAACGCCGTCGGTTGCGGGCCCTTAGACCCCATCAGCAGGTAGTATCGAACGCCCCATGCGTCGCGCTTATTCCATTGTTGTTTCTGCCGGACTGGCACCTGCCCTGATTTTGGGTGCGTGTCTGGTGCTGGCCGTTTCACCGACACTGGTGCCAGCCGAACTTTCCGGATTGGTCCGATATGGGCCGTTCTTGCTTGCCGTTTTGGGCGGGTCGATTGGCTGGTGGTTTAACCGCGGGCGCGCGGTTTTTGTCATGGCTTTGCTGCTGGTTTGCTATTGGCTTTTGGTGGGCAACGGGGCCGGCATTTCGGCCGAGGGATTGGCGTTCCTGCGGATCGCCACACTTTATCTGATCCCGATCAATCTGCTTTTGCTGGGCTTTACGGCTGAACGCGGTGTTTTGAACCCGCGGGGCATTGCCCGGATGCTGGTTCTGGGATTGCAGATCTTTGTCATGCTGATGCTGGCGGGGCAGCCCGATGTCGGATCGGCCCTTCATCGTGTGCTCGATACCCGCTTTTTTGTTAGCACCGGTATTTTGGGCGCGATGCCCCATCCTGCGATGATCATATCTGTCATCGCGGTGATCTTGCTTTTGATCCGGCACAAGCCGCTTGAAACCAGCTTTGCGGCGGCGATCATTGCGATTGATGTGGCAACCGTGATGGGCACCGGGATTATTCAATATGGATATCTGGCAGCAACCGGTGTGGTTCTGGCGGGGCTTGCACAGGAAGCCTGGCGGATGGCGTTTGTCGATGATCTGACCGGGCTGCCCGGTCGGCGTGCGCTGGGCCATGCGATGGCGGAACTTGGCAATCAATATGCGATCGCGATGCTTGATGTTGATCACTTCAAGAAGTTCAACGACACCTATGGTCATGATGTTGGCGATATCGTTTTAAAAAAGGTGGCGCGTGAACTGGCGCGCGTCGGCGGTGGTGGCAAGGCGTTCCGGTTTGGCGGCGAGGAGTTCACTGTCGTTTTTGCTGGACGTTCAGCCGAAAGGGCGCATGAGCCACTGGAAGCCCTGCGCAAACGGATTTCTGACAACAAGATCACCCCGCCGGAAAAGAACAAGGCAGTATCGGTCACGATTTCAGTCGGTGTTTCCGAGCGCGATGACGATACGACCGATCCATGGGCGGTACTTAAGCGCGCAGACCAGAAACTGTATGAAGCCAAGAAATCTGGGCGTAACCGTATTGTGGTTTAAGTAATGTTCGCGCCGGTTTCGATGATTTTGAATAAATAAAATTTATATCGAAAGAAATTAGTTCAAATTTGTTGCTATATTGCGCAATTTTTAGTTCTGTATATTTAGTTTTATTGTCGTTTTACGATCATTTTTGTGATGCTACGTTTGTGAGGTCTTTCATAATTTATGGAGCCTCATTATGGCACGCATCATCGGTACACCTGAAGACGACGTGATCCGCAACGAATGGACCCGTGACACAGTCTATGGTCTTGAAGGCGATGACACCATCTATGTCGGCAGTGGAGATACGATTGAAGGTGGTGCCGGTGCGGACACCTTCATTTCGATCCATAACGAGAATTACACGCTTTCCTATGCGCTATCCGACGATCCAGTCCATATCGAGTTCTATAACAACTTTAATGATGATCGCGAAACACGCGATATAGAGCTCGTTGCGCGGGGTGGTGATGCCGAGGGGGATACGCTCGAGCTTTACAATGATGATCGTTACGATCAGCAGGAGTTCGATATCACGGGCTCAGATAATGACGATCACATTCAAGGTGAACTCTATTCCGTCGATGGTGGGGGTGGAGCGGATACAATCGTCTTCGATTACCGCGATATCAAACCGTTCTATTCCTATGAGCCGACCGTTACTTATGTCCGCTCACCGGAAGCTGTGATTTTTGATCAGGACAGTATGAGCGGTACTGGCGGTGATGCGACCGGCGATCAAATTTCCATTCTCGATGAAACCACCGAAACGCCTGACCTGAATATTCGCGGATCGAACCATGATGACGTTCTGATCGGCGGCGACGTGCGAGGCGGGATCCTGAAAGGGGCGGGCGGTGATGACTTTCTTGTCGGCGGCGCACGCTCCAACGACCTTTGGGGCGAGTGGGGCAATGATACGCTGCTTGGCCACGATGGCGACGACAGCTTGAACGGTGGGTCCGGTGCCGATTTCATAAATGGTGGCGCCGGGCAGGATGAAGTCACCTTCATTCATTCCGATGAAGGTGTAGAGGTCGAGCTGACCGACGGCGTCGCCATAGCAAGTGGCGGACATGCCGAGGGCGACGTCATTACCGATGTTGAAAACATATTCGGGTCCCGACATTCGGACGTGCTGATCGGAAATAGCGGCGACAACGTTATTGACGGGTTTTACGGCTTTGACTCGATCTATGGCGGTGCGGGGAACGACACCCTTTCAGGCACATATGTCTATGGCGAGGCAGGCGATGACATTTTGTCGGGGCAGCAGCACGGTATGGGCGGCCGGGACACCCTTGTTGGTGGCGACGGCGACGATACGCTGAATGGGAATGACGGTGGAGACCAGCTTTTTGGCGGTGATGGCAATGATACGCTGACGGTCTTCAACGTCTATTACGACGATTTCTTTGAGCCCGATCCGACATATGCCCGTGGCGGGAATGGAGATGACATTATCAAGGGCCACGTGGCGGATGACCGTTTATACGGTGACGCGGGCCGTGACCACATCAATGGCGGCATGGGGGGTGACCATATTTATGGCGGTGACGGCCATGATGTGCTTGATGGCGGCGGCGGTTTGGACAATTGGATCGAAGGCGGCGATGGCAACGACCTGATGCGCGGAGACACCTTTGTTTATCAGGTGTTTGAAGGTGGTGCCGAACGTGACCGGATCGTCGATTTCAATACCGGGGCGGACGATTACAGTGATGACTATACCGATCATCTGTATTTCGGAACGACGTTTCAGGAAAAAAGCGGGATTGAGAGCTTCGAAGACTTTCTGGATCACGCGAGAGAAAATGAAACCGGCGTCTATGTCGATTTTGCAAATGGCCGACATTACGAATATGGCGTCCAGATCGACGGTGTCACACGGGATGAATTAAGCGCCAATAACGTCATTTTTGCAGGCGAAGAAGAAGATCAGCTGGCATTCGAGGATATTTAGCCACCATTACAGCGCGTTTAGTCTGCACAGCAGCACTGGCCTGCTGTGCAGGGCTTTTACTCTGGTGGCCGGAATGCTGAGCTGTTCTGGCCCTAAAGCTCGTCAAACTTGAAGACAAGTCGCATCGAGCCCGCCGTGTTGGCGAGGGTTGCCAGGCAATTGGCGGCGCGTTCCGGCGGAATGGCGACGGCAAAGCGCAGGGTATAAATCCGTGCGTCCTTTTCATCGGTTGCCGATGCCGCCAGACGGACGATGTTGGCGTTATATTCGATAAAGATTTCCGACAGGCGCGCGATCAGGCCCGGCTGATCAATCCCGGAACATTCGATCAGATGGGTCGCACCCGGTGCGGTGGTCATTTCAGGGGCGGCGGCAATGGCTTCGACCGTGATGTCGGCATTGCCAAGGGACAGCCCGCGCAGCACAGCCTCGCATTCGGATGTCGGGCATTCGTCGGGAAGTTCGCAAGTGGTTTCGAATTTCGCGACATCGCCGTCGAGCGAAAAGGAGGTTGGGCCAAGGTTTGTGCCGATATCAAACAGTCGTCCGGTGATATCGGAAATCAAACCGACGCGGTCATCGCAGGAAATGGTGATCCGGGTGTTGGCATTCATTGGTGCGCTCCGTCCTAGGTCCCTTATCGGGCTTTGCCCTTGTGATCAGCTGACCATAACACCGCAGCGATACAAGATGCAGTGATTTTGTCGACCGGATGGCTACGCGCCAAAGGTGTAGTACGTTGTGCAAAGGTGATTGGATGCGCCTTTGTTATCACAATCATATGATTGAACTGATACGCGATGATGGGCCGTATGCCTTCCTGTGACAGCAACAATTCGACGTTGAAATTCCACGTTGGTTAACAGGAGATAGGACCATGTCTGCCATCAAATCGTCTCTCATTGCCGTTGCGACCGCTGCCAGCCTGACCTTTGGCACCATGTCTGCCAAAGCAGCTGACATCGTTGATACCGCCGTTGCCGCAGGTTCGTTCAACACGCTTGTAGCGGCCGTGCAGGCCGCCGGACTTGTCGATACGCTTAAAGGCGAAGGTCCGTTTACGGTCTTTGCACCGACCGACGAAGCCTTTGCCAAGCTGCCGGCAGGCACCGTTGAAGACCTTCTTAAGCCGGAAAACAAGGACAAGCTTGTTTCCATCCTGACCTATCATGTGGTGCCGGGCAAAGTGATGTCGGGTGACATCGCAGGCAAGGAAATGATGGTTGCCAGTGTCCAGGGTGACAGCATCGATGTGAATGCCATGAACGGTGTCATGGTCGATGAAGCCACTGTGGTGAATGCCGATATCGAGGCTGACAACGGTGTTATTCATGTGATCGATACCGTGATCATGCCGGGCATGTAAGCCCGCACACACCGACATAAAATACCCGATATAAAATACGAAGCCCGGTGCAAATATGTGCCGGGCTTTTCTCTGATCGGGCTTGTTTGCAGATTGTACGTCGGACCAAGCAAGCGCAAAGCAGGTGGGCAAAAAAGCAAAGGCCCGACGCAGTAACGTCGGGCCTTTGACTGGCGCGCCCGGAAGGATTCGAACCTCCGGCCTTCTGATTCGTAGTCAGATGCTCTATCCAGCTGAGCTACGGGCGCTTTTACGCTTGTATAAATGGTAAAGGCCCGACGCGGTAACGTCGAGCCTTTCACTGGCGCGCCCGGAAGGATTCGAACCTCCGGCCTTCTGATTCGTAGTCAGATGCTCTATCCAGCTGAGCTACGGGCGCTTGCCTTAATTTCCGGCGGTTTGCAAAGGGCTGCTCCCCGTCGGCGGAGCGGAACTTATGCAAACGAGCATGTCATTGCAAGCAGTAAATTTGAATTTTTCCCATTTTTTCACAGGGCGCGGTTTACCTGACTGCTACGCCCCTGTTTTGCCCGGCTTTGTCCGCTTTGAAGTGAATAAGGACAAGACTCGGCAAAAAAGGGGCAAATGCGTCTTGTTCCATAAGTGGTCGTAGACTAAGATGCTTTCAATCCCGGGGGAGCAGGGGCTTGTTTCACCTAGATAAAAAGGCAGGCCCAGGGAGATTCGCATATTTCTACTTAGGTAATAGATCGAAATGGCCGTTCGTAAAACCTACCTCGCCGTAATCGGCACCGCCCTGATGCTGGGGGGATGTTCTTTTTCTTCTGAGGCCCTGTGGCCGACACTTGCCGGTGAAGAGGAAACGACGCAGCAAAACGTCGTTGCCAATCAGCCTGTTGGTGCCGATGCCATCACCAGCTATGACGTTGCTGCAAGCACGGAACCGCTGACTGGGGTATCTCAGACCGGAACCTTTGTTGGTACCAAGGTCGAGAACATGCAGCAGGAGCTGAACCGTCTCAAATCCGCTTTGAGCAATCATAGCAACGAACTGCAGCAGCTGCGTGGACAGACCGTCGCGCACTCGCAGGCCTATCACGGCACGGTTGCCGCGATCAGTGCCCGTCTGCAGGTCGGCACCACGCCGGGTAACCCGGTTCTGGTGCAGCAGTGGAACACCGCACAGTCCGAACTGGACCGTGTGAATGATGACATTGCCGCGCTGAACTCGCTGGCCAACAAGGTTGCTGCCGACAGCACGCTGTCGACCTTCCTGCTTGAGTCGGTTCGTTCGGCCTATCAGGTTTCAGGCGCTGTTGACGAAGACCACCGTCAACTGGCCCTGCTTGAAGACGAAACCAACCGCACCACGGTGCTGATTGATCGTCTTCTCAAC
This sequence comes from Thalassospira sp. CA1, assembly GCF_059052855.1. Lineage (NCBI taxonomy): Bacteria > Pseudomonadati > Pseudomonadota > Alphaproteobacteria > Rhodospirillales > Thalassospiraceae > Thalassospira > Thalassospira sp. CA1. The sequence continues at coordinate 301,385 of NZ_JBZCIA010000003.1, read as the reverse complement.
GAAATCAGCGAAAGCCTTGCCCGTCAGACGTCTTATGTCAGCACAGAACGCGCGAACCTCAATGCACTGGCTCTGGCTGTCAAGAATGGCGAGATCTTCGGGGATTCCCTTTCGAAACGTGTCTTCCAGTCGCAGGCTGCACCGGCATCAAGCGGCCAGCGTATGGCAGCCGCACCAAGCGACCGTCCGCTTGTCGTGATCCGTTTTGATACGGCAAGCGTCAAGTACGAGCAGGCGTTGTATAACGCGGTGAACCGCGTTCTTGAACGTCGCCCGCAGGCAAGCTTTGATGTGGTTGCGGTGACACCGAATCGTGGTACCCCGGCGCAGGTTGCGCTGAATGCCAATAAATCCAAGCGCAACGCGCAGGCAGTTCTTCGGTCGCTGACCGATATGGGCATGCCAAGCTCGCGCGTGCGTGCTTCCGATGCGACCAGCGCATCTGTTTCGGCAAACGAGGTGCACGTCTTCGTGCGCTAAGTCCTGTCGGACACCAACGGATTTTAAGAACGGCTAGCGGGTGCTTCGGGAAATCGAAGCACCCGTTTTTTATTTCGGGTCATGCCGGTCGGGTTATTTCGTCTGATCCGGTCAGCCGGAAAAAACAGAAGCCAGAAAACAGAAGGCTGATATGGGCGATCTGGTTAATCTGCGTCAGGCACGCAAACGCAAGCAACGCGACGAAAAGGCGCGCAAGGCCGATCAGAACCGCTTGCTGCACGGGCGCACGCGTGGCGAACGCACCCTGACCGAACATGAACGCCAGAACGCCGACAAACAGCATGACGGGCACAAGCGTGAAAAGCCGACCACTGGTGAGGAAGACCAAGCCGCAGAGCTCAGCGAAAATAACGTGGTTTCAATCTTCGCATCTGATGACCCGTCCGACAGCGAAGTCAAATAGCGGCCCAATCATTTAAGTAAACAAGACGATACCGATGCCGATCCCATGCGGATAAACCGCGTGTCGTGCTTTGCTGATCTGTCGGTTGTGATCGGGGGCGGTTGTGATCAGGGGGCAGAGAGCCGTTGCCCGCGTGTGATGTGCAGTGAAAATGGCATGTTGCCATCGTTGCGGATCAAACGGGCAGGTGTCGGCCGTTGCACAAGGTGGCACGGCATCACCGGCAATGCCGGGTATTCAAATCGTGGCATCGGAAATCGTGTTCCGTTTGCCGGTCGCAAGTCTTCAGGCGCAATGTGAACGGATCACGAGGATCAGTTCAGCAGCGTTTCCGCTTCTCGTTTGGCCTGATCAAGGGCCTCATCCCATCCCATCAACCAGTCTTCATGATCACGGCAATCAGACGGATAGGGGTTTTCGGTCAGGCGATGCGCATCAATCCCGGCAGAGAAACCGGAACCATAGGCCGAATTCGGCAGGTGGCGTTCCTGAACCACCGGCGCATGGGTTTCATAAAGGCTGTTACGAAATGCTGGCAGCGAACACAGCACACCATCATCGATGCCAAGCGGGTAGGCCATCATCATGGCGGTGCCAAGCGAGGTGATCGACAATTCTTCGCCAGCCGTCATGCGGATCAAGCCGGCCAGTTGAAGATTGGCGATGGCATTGTCGATGCGGCGCTGCAAGTCAGGGCCGTCCTGGATGGCAACCTGATTGCCATAATCGTCGGTACAGAAAAGGGACAGGACACGGCGCAGCAACATGCTGCGATCAAGATTTGCCTCGGCGCTGCGCAATACGGTCAGCATCAAGGTCGGGTCGCCAGGCGCGAAATCCATAGAACTGGACATTCATGGGCCTCCGTTCGGGTCTAAACGAATTCCCTCCCAAGTCGGCAGCGATTATCTCTTGGCCTTGCTCTCTCGGTCTTGCACTCTTGGTCTTGAACGGAGGCAAAGCCCTGCTGCTTTTTCTTATTATAGTTTGCAGATATGTTGCCAACTTGTGAAGACAAGATTTCGCTTATGCGGAATTTTTTGTTCTTGGCAGTGAACAAAAACACTTTCACGGCGTAACAATCTGAAAACAGGTGGCTATTGCCGTTGCTGCGCTGCGGAAGAATTTGGTGAAAATTTTTCCTGATTTGGGCTGGCTTGGGCCAGGCAAATGCGCTTTCGCCTTTGGTGCCTGGGGGCAGATCGCCTCAGATCGCCTCAGGTCGCGTTCTTGCCGGGTTTTGTGGCCGTGGACGCGGTCTTGCCATCCGGGTTGCGCCAGACGCGCACGCGATTGCGACCGCCTTCCTTGGCGGCGTATAGCGCCTTGTCGGCTTTTTCGATGATTTGTTCGGTTGTGCGGTTCTTGGTCATCGGGGCCGCACCGATGGAAGCGGTCACCGGCAATATTGTCTCATCCGAGATCGCAACCGGGGATGCCTCGATCACACGGCGCAGGCGTTCAAGAACGCGCGCGCATTGTTTCATGTCGGCATTGGGCAGGCAGACGAGGAATTCCTCACCGCCATAGCGATACACCTTGTCAAACGGGCGGACATGCGATTGCAGGATCCCCGCCACCGATTGCAAAACCAGATCACCTGCCTGATGGCCATAGGTGTCGTTAACCGATTTAAAGTGATCAAGGTCGACCAGCGCGATCGCGGTCGGGACCCCGGTGCGGATCGCACGTTCGCGTTCGGCATTAAGGTCACCCATCATCGTCTGACGGTTATAGGTGCCTGTCAGTGGATCAACATCGGAGCGAGCCGTTCGGAACGCGCGTTCAAGCCGGCGCAACTGGGCAAAGAACGATTCTGCGCGCAGGGCCATCATATCGAACTCGGCCGAATCGACTTCGTGATCAACATCGTGTGCGCTTAAAAGTCGTTTGGCCGACTCGTGAAGTTGCTGATGGGTGGTTGCCAGGGCGCGCATGGCGGGCTGGTCAATCAGGCGGTTATGGCGATTAAGCGCGTACCACGCCCCGAAATCACAATCATGATCGTCTTCGTCGGTGTCAGATGGCGTTCCCGAATCCGCCAGAACCAGCTTGCGGTTCCAGCGCAGCAAAAGGGCGATATGTTCACCCAGCGCCTTTTCAAGTTCGGCAAGAATGTCGCGTTCGGCATCGGCCATCCCGCCATCGGCAATGCTTTCGGGCATTTTATGGCCCTTGGATCTGCCTTTAGCTGGCGGGGTGTCTGCCTTGGCCGGTTGCGACTTGTCACTCATTCGGAAGGCCCGGATTGGTGTTACGAAAAGATTTCGCCAAAGGTCTGTTGTAACAGGCGATCAAGTTCCGCCATAGGAATATCGACGCCAAGATCTTTGAGGCTGGTGACACCATGGTCGGAAATGCCACACGGCACGATTCCACCGAAATGCGTCAGGTCCGGGGCGACATTGATGGCAATACCGTGGAACGTCACCCAGCGGCGTACGCGCACGCCAATCGCGGCGATCTTGTCCTCGCGGCCATCATCGCGCACGACCCAGATGCCAACACGGCCATCGCGCCGTTCGCCTTTGACGCCAAGCAGGGCAAGGGTGCGAATCACCCATTCTTCAAGGTTATGGACATAGACCCGGACATCGCGACCGCGATTCTTGAGGTCTAGCATCAGGTAAACCGTGCGCTGACCCGGTCCGTGATAGGTATATTGCCCGCCGCGGCCCGCGTCATAGACCGGAAAGCGATCCGGATCGACAAGGTCTTCGGCATGGGCACTGGTGCCGGCCGTGTAAAGCGGCGGATGTTCAAGAAACCAAACAAGTTCATGGGCTTCGCCAGCATGAATGGCCTCTGCGCGGGCTTCCATTTCTGCAAGGGCTTCGGGGTAGGAAACCAACTCCGGGGTGGTGCGCCACTCGGGGATTTGCGCGGTTGGGGCGTTGCTTTGCATTTTTCCTGTCAAATAAGTGAAATGAGCCCTTGATCAGGGGATACCAATTTGCTATCTCCCTTTCCGCACCAAGGCAAGCCCACTTAATTACCTCAAGGGCTTTGCTGACTAACATATGCGGTCGTGGCGGAATTGGTAGACGCGCAGCGTTGAGGTCGCTGTGGGCTAACCCCCGTGGAAGTTCGAGTCTTCTCGACCGCACCATTATCTGGCCTCCCGGTCAATCGGGAAGGTCACGAAAAAGAACCCGTCAGCAATGGCGGGTTTTTTCGTTTGTGGACCTTCCCCATATATCCCCTACAATGGTTTGAATACGGCAATGGATCGGTTGGTGTGCGTCATCACGCGGTTGCGGCATAAACAATTGATTTATTGTGCGGTGCCGCGTTGAAAATTACGCAATGCAGCCCCTTGGCGGAGAATGAACTGAGTGCTTCAATCGCGGGCCAAACTCATTTAGTCTACCGGTCCCGCTAGAGTGAATTATCAGGATTTAACCGATTAACGGTTAATTTATGTAAATACCTGAAATCAAAGGTATTATAATGGCAAATAGAAATGACAAGCTGCGCGAAGCAGCTTTGGACTATCACCGGTATCCCACCCCGGGGAAATTGTCCGTAACGGCAACCACCACCCTTGCAAACCAGCGTGACCTTGCCCTGGCCTATTCGCCGGGCGTCGCGTTTGCGTGCGAGGAGATCGTTAAAAACCCCGATACCGCAGCTGATTACACCGCGCGCGGTAACCTGGTCGGGGTGATTTCGAACGGTACGGCGGTGCTTGGCCTTGGCCCGATTGGCCCGCTGGCGTCCAAGCCGGTGATGGAAGGCAAGGCGGTTCTGTTCAAGAAGTTCGCCAATATCGATGTTTTCGATTTGGAAGTGAACGAAACCGACCCGCAGAAATTTATCGATATCGTCGCAGCGCTGGAGCCGACTTTCGGGGGTGTTAACCTGGAAGACATTAAGGCACCGGAATGCTTCATCATCGAAGAGGCATTGCGCAAACGCTGCAACATTCCGATTTTCCACGATGACCAGCACGGTACGGCGATCTGTGTTGCCGCCGCGGTCCTCAATGGCCTGCGTGTGACCGGCAAGGATATCAACAAGGTCCGCCTTGTCACATCAGGTGCCGGTGCAGCCGCCTTGGCGTGTCTGAACCTTTTGGTTTCCATGGGGTTGCCCAAGCACAATATCACGGTCACTGACCGGTTTGGTGTGGTCTATAAGGGCCGGGCCGAGGAAATGGATCCGTGGAAGGCCGAATACGCGATTGAAACCAACGCGCGTACACTCAGCGACGTGATCGAAGGGGCTGATATCTTCCTGGGTCTTTCGGCGCCGAACGTGATGGGCGAGGATGAGCTTCGCAAGATGGGCGAAGGCCCGATCATCATGGCGCTGGCCAACCCGACGCCGGAAGTTTCCCCGGAACTGGTCAAGGAAATCCGCCCGGATGCGGTTATGGCCACCGGTCGTACGGATTATCCGAACCAGGTGAATAACGTTCTTTGCTTCCCGTTCCTGTTCCGTGGCGCGCTTGATGTTGGCGCGACCGAGATCAACGAGGAAATGAAGATCGCCGCGGTCCACGCCATCGCCGATCTGGCAACTGCCGAGGTTTCCGATGTTGTGGCGACCGCCTATGGCGGGGAGGAGCTTAAATTCGGTCCGGAATATCTTATTCCCAAGCCGTTTGATCCGCGCCTGATGCTCGAAATTCCGCCGCGTGTGGCCAAGGCCGCCATGGCGAGCGGTGTTGCCAAACGCCCGATCGAGGATTTCGACGAGTATCGTCAGCAGCTTGAAGGTTTCGTCTTCCGGTCAGGCCTTGTCATGAAGCCGGTGTTTGACGTGGCGCGTTCGCACAAGAAACGCGTTGTCTATCCTGAAGGCGAATCGCGTCGTGTTCTGCAGGCCTGTCAGGTGCTTGTCGATGACGGCATTTGTCATCCGGTGCTGATTGGCCGCCGCGAGGTTATCCTTGAACGGATTACCGAGCTTGGCCTGCGTCTTGTTCCTGATGAGCAGATCGAAATTCACGATCCTGATGACAATCCGCATTTCGAACAGGATTGGCAGGACTTCCACAACATCATGGGCCGTCGCGGCATCAACCCGGAATATGCCCGGGCGATTGTGCGTACCCGTCCGACCGTGATCGCGGCCCTGATGCTGCGTCGCGGGGAAGTCGATGCGATGCTATGCGGCTGTCAGGGCGGTTTCCTGCGCCATCTGCGCTATGTCCGCAATCTTGTCGGCCTGCGCAAAGGTGTGACTGATTTCTCCACGGTCAACATGATGATCATGAAGCAGGGGACGTTCTTCCTGACTGATACTTATGTGTCGGTCGATCCGACCCCGGAACATGTGGCGGAAACCACCATCATGGCGGCCGATGTGGTCAAGCGTTTCGGCATGACGCCAAAGGCCGCGTTGATTTCGCATTCCAACTTCGGCAGTCACGAAAACAAGTCGGCCTGCAAGATGCGTGATGCGCTTCAGCTGATCAGAACGCAGGCACCCGATCTTGAGGTCGAAGGTGAAATGCATGCAGATGCAGCCATTTCGCAGCCGATCCGTGACCGGATCTTCCCGCACTCGATGCTGAGCGGTTCGGCCAACCTTCTGGTCATGCCAACACTCGATGCAGCCAATATCTCCTACAACATGGTCAAGATGTTGGGGGATGGGCTTCCGGTTGGGCCGATCCTGGTCGGTGCGGCCAAATCAGCCCACGTCGTCAGCCCGTCGATTACCGTGCGCGGTATTGTCAACATGACGGCGATTGCCGTTGTTGATGCCGTCACACGTACGCAGGAAAGCCAGTAACATACTCCCAGCCCCGTCTTGATCCCAAGCGGGGCTGGGGTGATTTGCTATCGCGCTCTTGACCGGGGCTATGTGATAGCGCAGAAACAGCCGTGCCGGGCGTTGGAACACAATGCCCGACACGGCGTTTAATCTTTTGCAGGAAAAATTGGCGGCTCATTAAACAGGGAGGGGCAGATGACAGGTCAAGTTGAAGAACTCGACCGGCCGGCGGAAAAGTCGTCTGGCGATGAATATGTCGATCTGACTCCCGAATATGCCCGCGAAATCTTTGATGCGCTGGGCGAAGAAGAAGGCAGCAAGGCTGCCGATCTTCTGGGCGAGTTGCACTTTGCCGATATTGCCGATTTGTTGGGTTGGGCAAGCTCCAACCAGCGTGAACTGCTTGTTGATCTGATCCGGCCGGATTTTGATCCGGAATTCCTGACCGAACTTGATGATGAACTTCGTGAAGAAGTCATCGGGTTGCTTGGCACCGATGTGGTGGCCGAGGCCATCACCGAACTTGATTCCGATGACGTCGTCGAAGTCATTGAGGACTTTGACGAGGATGAGCAGCGCGAACTTCTTGGCGCGCTTTCGGACATCGAGCGTGCGCGCGTTGAAGAGGCGCTGTCTTATCCGGAATATACCGCCGGTCGTATCATGCAGCGCGAGCTGGTGGCGATCCCGGATTACTGGTCTGTCGGGCAAACCATTGATTTCCTGCGTTCGGCCAAAAGCCTGCCGGAAGATTTTTATGACATCATTGTCGTTGATCCGCGCTATAGCCCGGTGGGCATCGTGCCGCTGTCGCGTGTGATCCGGACAAACCGCCCGGTGCTGATCCGCGATGTGATGGAATCAGATGAAATGCGCACGGTCGTCGTGACCGAGGAACAGGAAAACGTCGCCCATCTGTTCCGTCAGCGCGACTTGATTTCCGCCCCGGTTGTGGATGACAGCGGCCGGCTTGTCGGTGTGATCACGGTTGATGACGTCGTTGACGTTATCGACGAGGAATACGAAGAAGACATGATGCGCCTTGCCGGTGTTGGCGAGGAGGACGACCTTTCAAGTGCGATCTTTGCCACCACCCGATCGCGTTTTACATGGCTTTTGGTTAATCTTGGCACCGCGATCATGGCATCGGTTGTGATCGGTCTGTTTGAAGGCACGATTGAAAAGCTTGTGGCACTGGCCGTGCTGATGCCAATCGTCGCATCGATGGGCGGTAATGCCGGCACGCAGACATTGACCGTGGCCGTGCGTGCGATTGCCACGCGTGAGCTGACCAGTACCAACGCACTGCGCGTGATCCGCAAGGAAGTCGCGGTGTGTGGCCTGAACGGCCTGGCCTTTGCCGTTCTTGCCGGTGCCGTGACATGGTTCTGGTTTGATGACATGCTGCTTGGGGGTGTGATCGGTGTCGCCATGATCATCAACCTGCTGTTTGCCGGCCTGTTCGGGGCGCTGATCCCGCTTGGTCTGGAACGTGCGGGGATTGACCCGGCCGTCTCGTCGGCGGTTTTCCTGACGACGATCACCGATGTTGTCGGCTTTTTCGCCTTTCTGGGATTGGCGGCAGTCTTCCTGCTTTAGTCACATCATTCGAACACCAAAAAAACAAACCCCCGCAATCGATCCGGCTGCGGGGGTTTTCTTTGATCGGAATGACAGGCTCAGGCTATCCCGATTTTGTGTCGCTGGCAGGTCGTGACTTGCCTTTGGGGGCCGATTTGGTCGGTTTCTGCTGTATCAGCAGTTCCATCGTATCGGCCGCATCACGCGGTGGCGACAGAAGGAAGCCTTGAATTTCATCGCATTCGGCCGCCTGAAGGGATGCCATCTGTTCTTCGGTTTCAACGCCAACGGCAACCACCTTGCGGTTCAGGCTTTTGCACAACCGGATCGCCGGTTGCAGGACGCTGTTTTCGGGCTGTTCATCAAGTGCGACATTAAACAGAGACTTGGACAATTTGATGCGCTGGACCGGGAAGCGTTTCAGATACCGCAGCGACGTGTTGCCGGCCGCAAAATGATCAAGCGTCAGGCCAATGCCCGCCTCCGAGAAACGGTAGAACTGGCCAAGGGCGCGTTCCGGATCGCGCATGACGATTTCTTCGGACACTTCGATCTCGATCATTGCCGGATCAACTTCATGTTCGGCGGTCAGATCGGTGATGTTCTTGATCAGATCGGCCTGAATGAACTGGCGGCTTGAAACGTTAAGCGCAATCGGCACCGGGACATAACCCTGACGGCGCCAGTCGGCGACCTGTTTGCAGACGGTTTCGATGATCCAGTGACCAAGGGGTGAAAGCAGGCCTGTACGGTCGGCAACCGCGATGAAATCGGGCGGCAGGCGGCGTTTGCCACTGTCATCAATCCAGCGCAGCAGTGCCTCGAACCCGGTAAGCGTGCGGTCTGATGTGCGATAGCGCGGCTGATATTCCAGAACGAAGCGTTTTTCATCGACCGCACGGCGCAACTGCGTTTCCATCGACAGACGGGCATGCATCACGTTGTTCATCGTCTCGACGAAGAAGCAATAAGATGATTCTGCGGATTTCTGGGCGCGATACATTGCCGCGTCGGCATTGGCCATCAATTGCGATGGTGCGCGTGCATCGTTGGGATAAAGTGCGACACCGACGCTGACATGCAGGCGGATTTCATCGCCCGTGGTGGTCAGGATCGGCTGCGACATGGCTTCGACCACGCGTTCGGCGACAAGGGCTGCCCCCTCGGCCTCGGAAAGGTCGGTCGCGATGATTGCAAACATATCGCCCGAGAACCTGGCACAGGTATCCTTTTCGCGCACAGTGGCACGCAGGCGCCCGGAAATGGTGCGCAGCGTCTCATCGCCGACATCGGCCCCGAACCGGTCATTGATCGCCCGGAAATTGTCGATATCGACCACCAGAACCGACAGAAGCTTTTCATAGCGTTTGGCATGCGCAACCGCCTGATTGAGGCGATCCTCAAACAGGGCATGGTTGGGAAGGCCGGTCAGCGGATCATGCGTCGCCAGATACCGCAACCGGTTGACCGATGCGTTGGCGGCCGGATTGTGATGCAAGGTGATGTCTACACAGTCCGGATGGGTTGTGGATGGGCGCATTGTCAGATCGCAGACGACATGCACGCCCTCGGCACTGCGGACAATCCATTCACGCCTGAGTTCGTCATCGCCACGATTGATCGCCAGCAGCATCTTTTCCTGCGAACGACGGGATGCGGTGCCATCCGACTGGAATTCCGGTGCGAGGTTATAAAACCGGATAAAGCCGTAGTCCTCTTCGCGCAAATCAAAGAATTCGGCGGTTTCCGGCGACATTGATTTCAGGTGACCGTCAAGCTTGGTGATCGAAAGCGACAGGTCACTGATGTCATCGCCAGCATGGATGTGATGAACCGTGCGGCGCATTGCCATTTTCTGCCGGTTGCTCAGCAGGAAGACAATCGTCGTGAACAAAATGGTCGTCAGGGCGCCGAATATCAGGATCAGTTCCGGATTGATCGTGCTGTGCGCCAGTTGCGGATCGGCAATGACATCGACCTGCCATTGGCGGCCAACCACATCAAAGGCGACTGTGCGCTGAAGGGTTTCATCATCACCTTCGCCGCGAATTTCAAACAGAACGGTGTCACCTTCGCGGACACGGACGGTGTAATCTTCGACCTGTTCGGTATTGATCACCGCCGCCAGCATGGAACGAATGCGAAACGCCCCGTTGATGATCCCGATAATCTCGCCATCGCGGCCCAGAACCGGGGTATAGGCCGCAAAACCACGCCCTCCCTGCATGAGCTCAAGCGTTGGTGTGATCTGGGTGCGGCGTTGATCAAGCGCGATATCAAGAACAGGACCAGCAAGCGGATGACGTTTGAGATCCGCCCCCATGGCCGGAACGTTGCCCTTGATCGGGGCGACATAAAGGATGATGTAGTTCGGCGTTATCCAGTTGATCGCCTGGAGTGCCGGGAAGCGGCTTTGAAGCGGGGTCGCAACCGAAAGATAATCTCTTTCGTCCTCTGGCGGGCCGCTCTGCCAATTGTCGGCAAAGCTTTCAAGCACCGCGAGGTTATTGTTCACAATGGATTTGATCTGCTGGGAAACGGAATTTGCAGTAATCTGGCCTGCTGATTGAAGGATTACGCGGCGATCGCTTTCAACCATTTGCCAAATCAGATAGGTGACAGATGCGAAGAAAGCAGCCGTCAGAAAACCAGCCGCCAAAGCCCGTTTTTTCAGGCGTGACGTTTGTTTGGTTGCGTTTTCCTCTGCGTGCTTTGTTTCTTCTTCCATCTCTCCCCCAAACACAACGACCCTTGCTGATCCTCCCCGATCAGGATGTGTGTGCATACGGTTATCACCAGTAAACATCCATGCACCGATGGATAAAGATGCCAGTGTATTTTGCTGGCCGATAACCGGTACTATTTGTTTATGGTGTTATTCTTACACGACTTTAAGGGGTTGGTCGCCTGCATTTACGGATTAATTTTTGACGGTAATTGCCAAAAACTGTTCCGGGACAGGGTTTTGATACAGGTTTGGCGATAATAAATCCGTGTTAGCCCCTGTTCTGAAAACGTGAAGTGTTGTATCTGAGGCGGAAATCCGGCACCCGCAGTAAAGGCCGGTCATTGTGTGACAAAGATCACCCCCAGAGAGAGTCCATGAAACACCATAACCGCAATCCCCGTGCACGGGGAGGACGCAAACGTCAGCCATCCCGGCGTGATCCGCTGATCGGGTTTGAAGCAGACGTCACCATCGAACAGATCGGTGCGCGCGGCGATGGGATTGCCCATGTCGCGACGCCAGATGGTAAATCGGTTTTGATTTATGTGGATTGCGTGTTGCCGGGTGATCAGGTGCGCGTTGCCCTTCGCCAGAAACGCGGCGATGGGTATGGGGCAGAGGTGGTTGCAGAAATCGCACGTTCGAGTGGCTATAACACGCCACGCTGTGCGCATTTCAAGGAATGCGGGGGCTGCGCCCTGCAGCATATGAATGATGACGATTACCGCACATGGAAGCGTGACAAGGCCTTGGTCGCCGTTCAGCGTGCGGGTATTGATCCGCAAGATGCCAAAACACTTGTCGGGGATGTCGAAATTTCACCGCCGGCAAGCCGCCGTCGTGCCGGTTTTTCGGTGCATGTCGGGGCAACCGGCGTTTTTGTCGGTTTCCATGGCCGGTTCAGTCACACGGTCCTGAATGTGCCCGACTGTGCGGTATTGCGCCCGGAACTGATGGCCTTTCGCGAAGCATTTGTCATGTTCCTTGAAGCCTGCCCGCCGGAACATGCACGCGACATCAAGGAAGTTTTTGTCACCCTGACCGATAGTGGTCTGGATGTGCTTATTCAGGCAAGCAATGATCCCGACCTTGATATGCGACAGGATCTGGCGGAATTCGCAGAAGCGCAAAATATCGCACGGCTGAGCTGGAAAACCGGTGATCGTCCTGATGAACCGGTTGCTGCGCGTCATTTGCCGGTTGTCCGTTTTGAAGGTGTCGAGGTGGCGATTGCGCCGGGCGGTTTCTTGCAGGCGACCCAGGACGGGGAGCAGGCACTGGTTGCGGCCATCAAGTCGGCATTGGCCGATATCTCGCCCAAAAACGTTGCCGATCTTTTCTGCGGTGTGGGCAGTTTTACATTTTCACTGGCCCTTTCGGGCAAGCGCCGTTCGGTCACAGCTGTGGAGAGTGATCCGCGGGCCGTGGAGTTACTGCAATATGCGGTCGGACAATCGGGCAGCCCGGTCAAGGTCGTAAAGCGCGATCTGTTTCGCCAGCCGCTTGTTGGGGATGAACTGAGCAGCTTTGACCTTGTGGTGTTTGACCCGCCGCGCGCCGGGGCCCTTGCCCAGTCAGAGACGCTTGCCGTCGACGGGCCGGAATGGATCATTGCCGTATCATGCAATCCGGCGACGTTTAGCCGTGACATGCGGGTTCTTCGGAATGGCGGCTATGAAATCACCAAAGTCGTGCCGGTCGATCAGTTCCTGTGGTCGTCACATCTTGAATTATTCGCCATTTTGCGCCGCGTTTCTGCCGGTTGACGCCGTTTGCAAAGCGGTGCGCTTTGGGGCTTAATTTTTATTCACTGATATACTATACTATCAGTTGGTATTTCCGCCGGACACCAGGATGGTCAGGTTGGCAAGGGATTGAAAATGCGCAGTCCCTTTGCCCGTGCAGCACGTAGTTGTTTTGCCGGCTTGTTTGAGCGGAAAAACAATGGAACCACTGGCCAGTCAGTTGCCGATTTATACCAGTACTGCGCGTGCAATTGCCCCGCAGAACCGGTTGATTGCGTCTGAAAGCAGCCAGTTCTCCGCCAACAATCAAAACACAAACCGCAATACCGACCCGCTTCGCAGCGCAGGTTCTGCCAATGCGCAACTAAACCGGTCTTTGGGCAGTGCGGGTGAACTTCTTGGCCAGGCATCAAGCGATCTTTCGCGGATTGGCGATGCGCTTGACGAAATTGACGCGCTTGTCACGGTCGCGGAAGAAAACAGCGATCTGTCCACACAGCAACGCGCACAGTTAAACGCACAGATCGAAGATTATCTGACCCGGATCGACGACATTGCGGCCAATAGCAATTTTGAGGGCCGCGATCTTCTGGCATCGGATCAGACGATTACGTTGCAGGTTGGCAGCGGTACATCATCAGACAATCGTATTGATGTGACGTTGTCGGCGTCGAGTTCCGAAGATCTGGCGACTGGCCTTTCGGCGATAAATGTTTCGGACAGCACGGGCGTTTCCAATGCGCGTGCGCTGGTGGACGAGGCGCAGCAAGCGCTTCGTGAGCGCGAGATTTCCGTTTCTGCTGATCAGGGAAGTTTGCGAACAGCGCAGGACCAGAACCGCGTTTCGCAGGTTGCGGGTGAAAACATTGTCCAGGCGCAACTGGCGGCATCGGCACCATCTGGTCGCGAGGATGCGCAGGCAAACATTTCGCAAAATCTGCAGGCCTATCTTGGCGATATTTCCGCACAGCTTGCCAACCAGACCGTCGCGGTGGGTGGTATTGCCTTGCCAGAACCACGCCCTGATCCTGTGCCCGAACAGGAAGAAGATCCGTTCTTCGATCCGACCGCCGAAGATGACGATCCGAGCCAATCACAAGACTTCCTCGGTCAATCTGTTCCAGACAGCGGAACAACGCAGCCTGTGGCAAACACCGGATTTGGTGGATATGACAGCGGTGGCAACGGAACATCGGGCGGCGGTGGTAGTTCGGACCGTCCGGCCAATCGGGTTTCTGTCGAAGCGTGAGCCTGATCGGAGTTTCCGAAAGGGTCAGCAGGAAGGCGTTTTATCCTTCGACATTCTCGCCTTCGTAGATACCCCAGAACCCGTGGCGGGGCGCCCAGCCTTCGAAATCACCAAACCGCAACTGACACCAATCGACCGTCGCCGGGCAGTCTTCGATGCGGCCAATCACACTTGCCGAGACCAGCGCAATCTTGCGGGCATTCTTGTCGGCGGCGGAATAGAGCGTGATGTTTTCATCGGTTACGATGACGTGGCGCGACCCGATCAGAAGGCTTTGATGAACCCAGCCTTCGCTGCCTTCCCAGTCACGCACCTTGCGCCAGGTGTCGAATTCCGACACCACTTCCATCGGCATATTGCGACGATGATAAATCCAGACTTTCGGATATCGCAGGCCGGGGCCAGAGCGTAAAAATACCTTGTCAGAGCGCAGCGCGACAAATCGCGGGATCGGCAGGCCCGATTCCTGTGCGCTGGCCACGATCGGAGCGGTCAGACTGCCAAGAATCGCCAAGGCCATGAAGCGATACAGAAATTTGCGCAAAACCTGCGGCATCTTGTTGGTATTCCTTCATTTATTCCATTTGCGCGGGTTTTGTAATAATTCGCTGTTGCGAAATAAAATTACAAAAAGTGCGTCAAAATTCTTGCTTTTGTACCTTTCGGCATGGCATCACTGCACTGCGGCAGGGCACAAAAATGCACCATGCCTTATTTTGTCTGAAAAAGAGTTAAAAGACCGCATAGGATCGGCACATGACCAAGAAAAAACCGCTTGTCGTCGTGACCCGGAAACTGCCGGAAGCGATTGAAACCCGCATGATGGAACTGTTTGACGCGCGTCTGAACATCGATGATGCGCCGATGAGCAAGCAGGAACTGATTGATGCGGTCAAGGAAGCCGATGTGCTGGTGCCAACCGTCACCGACAAGATCGATGCGGCGGTTCTGGCCCATGCGGGCCCCAATCTGCGTCTGATTGCCAATTTCGGCACCGGTGTCGATCATGTCGATCTGCAAACTGCCCGTTCGCGTGGCATTACGGTCACCAATACACCCGATGTCCTGACCGAGGATACCGCGGATATGACCATGGCGCTGATCCTGTCGGTATCGCGCCGCCTGGCAGAGGGCGAGCGCCTTATTCGCAAGGGCGAATGGGCGGGCTGGGGCCCGACGCTTATGCTCGGTCATCGCATCTGGGGTAAACGTCTTGGCATTGTTGGCATGGGCCGTATCGGCCGTGCACTGGCACGCCGGGCGAAGGGTTTTGGTTTGTCGGTGCATTACCATAACCGCCGTCGCGTACATCCCGATATCGAAGAAGAACTGGATGCGACCTATTGGGAAAGCCTTGATCAGATGCTGGCCCATGTCGACGTAATCTCGGTCAACTGCCCGCATACGCCTGCGACTTATCATTTGCTGTCGGCGCGTCGCCTTAAACTGATGCAACCGCATGCCATTCTGGTCAACACCGCACGCGGCGAAATCGTTGATGAACCGGCCCTGACCCGGATGCTGGCCGATGGTGAAATCGCCGGTGCCGGACTGGACGTGTTTGAGCACGAACCGGCGGTGAACCCGAAATTGCTTGAACTGCAAAACGCGGTTCTGTTGCCGCATATGGGATCGGCCACCATTGAGGGCCGTGTTGACATGGGCGAGAAGGTCCTGATCAATATCAAGACGTTTGTCGACGGTCACACACCACCAGATCGCGTGATCGAAGGATTGCTCTGATCCGCTTTCCATAATGATTTCAAAGGGGTGATGGCGCGTATATCACCCCTTTTTTCATACACTCCCCATATGTGGATGGTGTGATGTGGCCGTTACCGGCATTTTCCCGGCATTAAACCAAACCGGTTTCAATTTCGGGATGTGTACAAATGGTAAGACGGCCAAAAACGCTTGTTGCTGATCTGGGTGTCGCGACCCCGGCAAATGATGATGTCGCGGCCGGGCTTGCAACACGCGAAGTCGTCTTGCACGGGCCATGCGTGGTATCCGGCATCCAAAGCCGTCACGCCGAAGAGATTGTCTTTGTGCGTTCCGGAACCGTCCTGGTCAGTGATGGCGACGGGAATGTATATGAAGGCCAAGACGGCTGCATTTCGATCCTTCAGGGGCAGCGTTACCATCTTCATGTCAATGCGAGCCAAATCGCCAAACTTTTGATCCTTGCTGTGCCGTCTGTTCAGGATCCGGAACAGTTTTCTGCCTTGCAGATCGCCAAGACCAGAGTTCGCGATATGATCCTGCGCGAGAAGCTTAAGTGACCTGTAAGCCCCTACCTGAGGGTGCGATGATCCTTTCTCCTGACAATTCCTGACAGCAGATACGTGCCAATGCGCATTGGGCGTTTCTTTCTGATCCGTGCTTGTTTATGACTGTTGCATATCACGCATAAACAACACGGGGTCATCATGAGTTTGATCTTTGACGCGCCTGCACCGACGACCATTCCGGTTCAGGGCACCGACGACGTTTTCCCGGTAAATCGCATTTTCTGCATCGGCAAGAACTACGCCGAACATGTCCGCGAAATGGGTTCCGATCCTTCCGACACCCCGCCTTGTGTCTTTATGAAGCCTACGGACTGCCTTGTGGTCGGAAATGGTGATTTGTCCTATCCGTCGGGCACGGAAGATCTGCATTACGAGGGCGAGCTGGTGGCTGCGCTTTCCAAGGGGGGCAAGGATCTGGACCGCGCCGCCGTTGAAGATGCAATTTTTGGCTATGCCGCCGGTCTTGATATGACGCGTCGCGATGTTCAGGCCGGTCTCAAGGACCGTCGCCTGCCATGGGATATGGCAAAATCCTTTGATGGCTGTGCGGCCATTTCCGCCATCAAGCCCAAGGCCGATGCCGGCAATCCGCATGCAACCAACCTGAAATTGTCGGTCAATGGTGATGTGCGCCAGAACGACACCACGGCCAAAATGATCTGGCCGGTGGTGGATGCATTGGTGCATCTTTCGACCCTGATCGAACTGAAACCGGGCGATCTTCTGTTTACCGGAACGCCCGAAGGCGTTGGCCAGGTTGTCCGTGGTGATCGCATGGATCTGGTGATTGCGGATGTCGCGGAACTGTCTGTGACCTTGAAATAGACCATTGGGGGGATCGTGGGGCAGGGGCCCATCCTCAATCGAGCAAAAACGGAGCCCGTTTTGAAAATCGTAAGCTGGAATATCAATTCCGTCCGACTGCGTATTGAACAGGTCATCAAGTTTCTGAATGATCATCAGCCTGATGTGCTGTGCTTGCAGGAACTGAAATGCCCCGATGAGCATTTCCCGCATGATGCCTTTGAGGCGGCTGGTTATGTTCATCGTCATAATCACGGCATGAAAAGCTATAACGGGGTTGCGATCATATCGCGCCTGCCGTTTGTCGAAACCGACATCAAGCATTTCTGTGGCAAGGAAGATCGCCGTCATTGCATGGCAAAGTTCGAAAATGGTGTCGAACTTCATAACTTCTATATCCCGGCTGGCGGGGATGAACCCGATCCGGCAATCAATGAAAAGTTTGCCCACAAGCTTTCCTTCATTGATGAAATGACCAACTGGTGGGGGGAGCGTCGCGCAACCGATCCCAACCGCAAGGCTGTTCTGGTTGGTGATTTCAACATTGCGCCGTCGGAAAATGATGTCTGGTCGCACAAGCAGCTTCTGCGCGTGGTCAGTCACACGCCGGTAGAGGTTGAAATCCTTGAGAAATTCCGCCAATCGGGCGATTTCATCGATGCTGTTCGCGAAGTGGTTCCCGAGCCCGAAAAATTGTTTAGCTGGTGGAGCTATCGCGCACGCGACTGGCGGGCAAGCAACAAGGGCCGTCGTTTGGACCATGTCTGGATGACGCCAAACATGGCTGGAACGGTGCGCACGGCATCGGTCTATGACATTGCCCGGGATTGGGAAAAACCATCAGACCACGCACCCGTTGTGGTGGAATTCAATCTCTGAATACTCAGATTAGCCGAGATTTCAAAACAGCGGATCAGGGAAGCCTAATCCGCTGTTTTGTCATGTGAAATAACTTGATTGTCTGGCCGATCAGCGCAACTCTTCTGGTTGAACGAAACCGGATGCGTCCCCATTTGCACCCTAAGGGTTGAATTTCGCGTATTTTCGGTGAGGCACTACGCAGGAAACGGGCAATGAAAAAGATACTGATTGGTCTGGCCGTGATCATTGTTTTGGTCGTCGGGGCCCTCGTCTATGTTTACGTCAATCTTGATAACATCGTGAAATCCACCATCGAAGAGGCTGGCACGCGTGTGACCCTGGCCGATGTCGCGGTTGACGGTGTGTCGATCGAGCCGACGCAAAATACCGCGGCGATCAACGGGCTTGTGGTCGGCAATCCCGACGGGTTCAACTCCGATTATGCTTTCTCGCTTGGCAATATCTCGGTCCGTCTTGATGGTTCGACCCTGACCAGTGACACGATCCGTATCATCGAAGTGGTGGTTGATCAGCCAAGTGTCATTTACGAGCTGGGCAATGGCAGTTCAAACATCGCAACCATCCAGCGCAACGTCGAAGCCTTTGTCCAACGTGTTTCCGGTCCGACCGGGGCGGGTGGGGCTGATGGTGCCGCATCTGGCGACGATGCCGCGGGCGGAACCAAAATCATTATCGACAATGTCTATGTCCGCAACGGTGATGTTGGCGTTTCGGCAGACTTCCTGCAGGGCAAGAAACTGTCTGCCAGCCTGCCGGAAATTCATCTGACCGATGTGGGCAAGGAGGAGGGCGGCGCGACCCCGGCCCAGGTTGCCGGTGAAATCCTGACGGCGATCAACACCGCTGTCTTCAGGGCGGTTTCAAGCTTGAATGTTGATGGCCTGTTGCAGGGCGTCGGTGACCTTGGCAAAGGTGTCGTCGGTGCCATTGGTGGCGCTGCAAGTGGCGGTGGCACCAAACTGAAAGAAGGTGCCGATGCGCTTGGTGGTGCGGTCAAGGGACTGTTTGGCGGTTCCTCGGACTAGGTCATCGTATGATCGTCTCGATCTGATGTGATGTTCGGCCCGATGGATTTGTTTTTGATCCATCGGGCCGCTGTGTTTTTGCGATAGCGTGATCAAATCGATGAGGCAGGCCGCGTGACCGGATGTCTGTCGATTGTGAATTTTCTCTATCCCACTGCTTTTTTTCATGAATTTGACTTCTATATATCTTGGGTTAGGGATAGTTATATCCATAATCTGTGTTGTCTTGGGGCTTCGACCACGGACGTGAGGTGGGTCGAAATTCGGGGTCAGGTCTGTTGATCTGATTATGACAAGAACGGCATGGAACAGGACGGGCCACAAGGCCCGCCATATGACCTGACAAGACATTGGGAAAAATGTCGGCAGGGTCGAAAAAAATAGAATGGGATTGGGATCCCGATAGTCGGTCAGATCAAGGAGTAACACCGATGAGAGCCAAACTGCTTGCCGTTGTATCCGCCGCCGCCTTTCTGAGCGCGTGCGCGAACATGAACATTCCCGGAGTGCGCGATATGGCCGACGAAGGATCGGCTTTTGACGCAGCTCTTCACCAGAATTATGCAGACCTTGCCCAGGCAGAATATGATGAGGCTGACTGGGCTGATGCACGTTATTTCACCAACCGTTCGAAGACTGCGGCGATGGGCATGGACTCCGGTCCGCAGGCAATTGCCGAACGTAACCTGCCCGAAGGGTCCGGGGCCGAGGTTGAAGTCGCCCGTTCTGACCTGATGGCGGCCCTTGAGGCCGGTGGTCGTGAAAAAGCTGCCAGTGCTGCCGCACGCGCACAGAGCAGCTTTGATTGCTGGTTGCAGGAACTCGAAGAAAACATCCAGCAGGAAGACATTGATAACTGTCGTTCGGCATTCTATCAGGCATTGGCCATCGTACAGGCCGAACTTGATACCGGCCCGGCCCCGATGGCAGCGATGCCGATGCCGGTTCCGATGAATGTCTATTTCGGGTTCGACAGTGCCGCCATTGATAGCAAGGCGATGTCTGTTGTGAACGGTATTGTCGAGGCCTATGGCAAATATGATCCGAAAATGATCAGCCTTGTTGCCTATGCTGACCGTGCCGGTGATGCGATGTATAACGACATCCTTGCCAAATCGCGCGTTGATGCGGTGGTCAAGGCATTGCGTGATGCCGGCGTCCCGGCAAGCAAACTTGCAATCAGCATCAGCGGTGAAGCCAATGTACCGGTTTCGACTGCTGACGGCGTGCCCGAACAGGGCAACCGCGTTGTGACGGTTACTTTCGAAGACGGCATGTAAGCACGTCGAACTAAAAAGGGGATTTCATCCATGCGTCTATTGATTGCACTTCTTCTGCCCTGGTTGCTTTTCTTTACCATCGGGCGTCCGATTGCCGGTGTTATCTGCCTGATCTTGCAGATCACGCTGATTGGTTGGGTTCCGGCAGCAATTTGGGCCGTTTACGCGCTCAGCCAGTATAACACCGACAAGAAAATCAGCAGCGCCATGGGTGGCGGTCAGGAATGATTGAAGCCGTTTGCCAAATGGCAAACAGCAACGATCCCGACATCAGAAGGCAGGCTTTCGAGCCTGCCTTTTTCTTTATCTGACTAGAATACCGGGCGGGTGTCCTAGTGCAGTTTACGGCGCACCCCGCCGATAAACCGGCCAATCAGCCGGGAAATGATAAACCGGGTCAGAAAAAACGTCACCGCACTGGCAACAGACGGCCAATACCACGCCTGTATTTCCGGACGCGTGCTTTGATCAACCAATCCATAGATGATCGCGGCAAGTGCGCCGGCGGCAAAAAACGCCGTTCTGCGTCGATAGCGGGCGATAAAAGGACCGAGGAGCCACATCGCCTAGTGCTGTCCGCCGCCGATGTCACGTGCAAGGCGGGCGGCAAAATCGTCGGTCATGCCTGATACATAATCGAGAATGACCAGGTAAAGATCATAAAGCGACGCCCCGATGGGCATGGCATCATTGCCGATCAGTTCGCGGACCCGTCCGGTTCGATAGGAAATGTCGGCTTCTGATTGTGCATGATGCACATCAAGGGCGGTTTTGCAGAATGTCTCGAGCAAGGTTTCAAGATGGGCAAAGGCGCCGACCTCGATCTGGACCTTGCGGCGGTTGAGAATGATCTGCTTTTCGGAGAATGACTTGGCCTGCGCGATCAGATCATTGAATGGCCCCTTGGCACATGCCAGAAGATCTCCCTTCCATTCACCCGCCAGAAGCGCCTCTTCGTTGGCGACAAAGGCATCAACCAGTGCATCAAGAACACCGGCAATGATTTTACCCCGAAGGAAGGAAATCTTGCGGCTGACATTGGGTTCACGGTTGTACTCGGCCGGCAGGTCATCAGAGATGCAGGGCAGCAGCATCTTTTCAAGAATATCGAAATCGACAAGTTCCAGTTCAACGCCGTCCTCGATATCGATCAGGGCATAACAAACATCATCAGCAGCCTCGACCAGATAGACCAGCGGGTGACGGCAAAAGGCCTGATCGCCGGTGCGGATCAACCCGGTGGCATCAGCCACTTCTTCAAGAAGCCCGAATTCCTTTTGGAAGGCGCCGAATTTCTTCTTTTGCGGAAAAGGACTTCCGGCGGCTGACCACGGGTATTTCAAAAAACTGGCCAGTGTCGCATAGGTCAGGCGCATGCCGCCGTCATACAGACCGGTCCGTTTGTTTGTCAGAAGGCGGAAACCCTGGGCATTGCCCTCATATGTTGTCAGATCGGCAAACTGTGCCTCTGTCAGACCTTCGGTGAATTTCGGGTTTGCGTCGACAAACCATTGGCGGATGGCATATTCCCCGGCATGACCAAAGGGCGGGTTGCCGATATCATGGCAAAGTGCGGCTGCCTGCACGATGGCGGCCATATGGTCGGGCTCAATCGCGTCGGGCAGGCTGCCCTTTTCATGCAGTCGGTTTCCAACCATCAACCCCAAAGACCGGGCAACACAGGATACTTCCAGACTGTGGGTCAGACGGGTGTGGACATTGTCATTTTCTGGCAGCGGATGAACTTGCGTTTTGCGCTGCAAGCGGCGAAAGGCCGCCGAAAAAATGATCCGGTCATAATCCTTGTGAAAATCGGACCGGCCAAATGTACCCACACTGGAATGACGCGACCCAAGCCGAGCTGGAGATAGCAATTGCTGCCAGTTCATCATCGCTGTCATCGTATTTCGCACCTTCCGGTCGGACTTCAGTTCTTGGATATCTGGGAAGTTTATGCCGGGTTTTGGTAAATAAGCATTTTAAATTCTGCACAAAACCAAAAGAAAACGGCGCATTTGATGACGCGCCGTTTTGCAAAGATCGGGCCTGTGGGGCGATTAAGCGCCCAGACCTTTTTCCATTACAAGATCAAGGCGACGGGCAAAGCTGACCGGATCGGACAGGGCTTCGCCTTCGAGGATGCGGGCCTGATCAAGCAACAGCAGGGCTGCGTCATGAAGGATCGGGGCCTTGGCATCCTTGGTCGCAATGTCAGACAGCTTTTTGATCAGGCTGTGCTTCGGATTGATTTCAAGGATACGCGGGCTGATTTCATCCACACGGTTGTGCTGTTTCATCAGTCGTTCCATGCGCAGATCCATACCCATTTCATCGGCAATCAGACAGCAGGCCGAACTGGTCAGGCGATCTGATTCCCGAACGTCCTTTACCCCGGTGCCAAGGGCAACCTTGATCGCGGCAATCAGGGCACTGACCGATGCCTCATTTGCGGCATCATCTTTTTTCTCGTCCTTCGCGTCATCCTTGTCATCTGACTTGATGTCGTTCAAGTCCGCACCGCCACGGGTGACAGATTTGAAGTCTTTGCCATCAAACTGGCCGACAGACGGCATCCAGAATTCATCAACCGGATCGGTCAGAAGCAGGACTTCGATCCCCTTGGCAGCAAAGCCTTCAAGTTGCGGACTGCGTTTAAGGGCGTCGATATCCTCGCCACTGATGTAATAGATCGCCTTCTGGCCGTCCTTCATCCGTTCGACATAGTCGGCAAGTGTGGTCCAGCCATCGCCATGGGTCGAGCGGAACCGGGCGAGTTTGAGGATACGATCACGGTTGGTCTGATCTTCGTACAAACCTTCCTTGACGACCGAGCCGAAGTTTTCCCAGAAGGTTTCGTACCCTTCCGCGTCTTTCTTGGCCGCGGTTTCAAGTTCGGACAGGACCTTTTTGGTCAGGCCGTTCTTGATCTTGGTCAGAAGCGGATGGTCCTGCAACATCTCGCGCGAGACGTTAAGCGGCAGGTCCTGGCTATCGACCACGCCAGATACGAAACGCAGCCACGGCGGCAGCAATTCGTTTGCACCTTCGGTGATGAAGACCTTGCGGACATACAGCTTCAGATGGCCTTTGCGCTGCGGATCATAAAGATCGAACGGGCGCATGGTCGGCAGGTAAAGCAACCCGGTATATTCAATCGCACCTTCGGCCTGATAGTGGATGGTTTTCCACGGATCATCAAACGCGTGCGAGGTGTGCTTGTAGAATTCCTTGTATTGTTCTTCGGTGATCTCGCTTTTCGGGCGGGTCCAAAGGGCGGAGGCCTCGTTCAGCGTTTCATCACCGTCGCCCTTCATCAGGACCACCGGAATTCCGATATGGTCGGAATAGGTTTTGACGATATGACGCAGACGATGTTCGTCTGTGAATTCCTTGTTGTCGTCGGTCAGATGCAGGGTGATCTGCGTGCCGCGGCCTTCCATTTCGGCCTCGGCAATGGTGTATTCGCCCTTGCCGTCAGATGACCATTTCCATGCCTGATCATCGCCGGCCTTGCGGCTGACGACTTCGACCTTATTGGCGACCATAAAGGCGGAATAGAAACCGACCCCGAACTGACCAATCAGGTCGACATCCTTGGCGTTTTCGGATTTCGATACGGCATCAAGGAACTTCGCGGTGCCGGAATTGGCAATGGTGCCCAGGTTTTCGACCAGATCTTCCTTGTTCATCCCGATCCCGTTATCGGCAATCGTCAGAACATTACGGACATTATCTGTCAGAAGGCGCACCTTGAAATCGGCATCACCAGCGAGCAAATCCGGTTTGGCAATCGCTTCATAGCGCAGCTTGTCGCACGCATCCGAGGCGTTGGAGATCAGCTCGCGCAGGAAGATGTCCTTGTTGGAATAAAGCGAATGGACAACGATATCGAGCAGTCGGCTAACCTCGGCCTCGAACCGCATTTTTTCTTCCGTCATGACCTCTTTTTTCTCCTTTGTTTCAAGCGTCTGTCAGCCTCCTCCGATATTGGCAGAAGGACCGACACCTTAACGGGGTGAACTTTAAACCGAGCTTGATATGCGTCAACGCATCTTGCAGCGCAAGTCTTGTATCCTAAGTATAAATATAGAGGCTTTAATAACAGGGGCGCACGCCACAGTCTGGAAGCGTTCCTGAAAGTTCCCGAGCAGCAAAAGTGCTGGGGTAATCGGCAGGGTGCAACGCCCTGTCTTGCGTCCAAGGCTTTACACAGGAGGCCGTACCATGAAGGTTCCCGTTCAAATCACCTACCGTGATGTTGATCAGTCTGATGCGCTGGACGAGCGCATTCGTTTCAAGGTGCAAAAACTGGAAGAAACCTTCGATCGCATGACCAGTTGTCATGTTGTAGTGGAACGCCCGCAGGCATCTCATAACCATGGAAATCGTTTTGCCGTGCATTTCGGCATCAATGTGCCGGGCAAGGAAATCATGGTGAAGCGCGACAGCGCTGACCATGCCCATGAGGATGTCTATATCGCGCTTAAGAATAGTTTCCAGGCCGCACGTCGGCAGCTCAAGGAATATGCCGACAAGATGCGCAACCACTAAGGTCACTGAATACGGTTGAAAAGGCAGGAGGGGCGACCGGATGGTCGCCCCGCTTTGTCGTGTGGTGGCACGAGGTGGTTGGAAAATGTATCAGCCCGACACCGCCGGGGTTGGGGGATTTGAACAGTGCCGGACTGATACGGGGGGTGAACCGACCCGGGGGAAGTCGCTTCAGCCACGGAGAGGACGCGCGTTATGCAATCGCCTCAAGAGGATGGTGTTTGCTTTGCGGGTAACGCGCATCGCGCAGCGCGGCAGCCCACCATTTGAAATCGGTCATCATGTGATGAAGGGCGTTATTCGTACCTTCGAGGTCGATTGGCCGACCGGTATCATCGAACTTGTTCCAAGCTTGGGCGAAGCTTATGACATCGCGCAGGGTCACCGCATGCAATTCGGCAAAGACAAGACGCAATTGTTCAACGGCGCGCAGGCCACCTGACATTCCGCCATAGGATACAAACCCGACGGGTTTGCGTTTCCATTGCTGCTTGGCGGCATCGATCAGAAGCTTTAGCTCGCCGGTAAAGCTGTGATTGTATTCCGGGGTAACGACGATGAAACCATCGGCCTCAGTCAGGGCAGTATGAAGGTGCGCGACCGCAGGGTGATCAGCGCCAACATGGGCCGCAGGCAGGTTCAAAACAGCGGGATCAATCGTATCAACAGAAAGCTCGTGATCGGATTTTAGGGTTTCAACGACCCAGGTCCCGACCGTGTCGCAAAAGCGACCTTCACGCGCGCTGCCAAAGATGACGGCGATATTAAATGTCTCCTTCACGGCGTTCTCTCCTTGCCAATTTCGCTTCAATGCGTAAGGTTGTAAAACCTCAACTAATGTTAAGGTCAAGCGCGTTTTGGAACTTTTTCAAAGCAGGCAAGGGGAGCAGGGAAAATGGCAGAAAAAGGCGTGTTGCAGCGCTATCTGAGCGTCGGAGAAGTCGCAAGTCGTTGCGGTATTGCCGTTTCGGCGGTGCATTTTTATGAACGCAAAGGTTTGATCAGTTCGATCCGGACTGACGGCAACCAGCGCCGTTTTCATCGCGGCGTATTGCGCAAACTGGCCATCATCAAGGTCGCGCAGAAAACCGGTATTCCACTGTCGGAGATCGGTGCGGCGCTGGATAAACTGCCCCCCAATACCGTGCCGACCATCAAAGACTGGGAAAAGCTTTCATCGCAATGGCGCGATGATTTGAACGAACGCATCGAACAATTGACCCGTTTGCGTGATCAGCTGGGCAAATGCATCGGCTGTGGTTGCCTGTCGATTTCCGCATGCCCGCTATACAACCCCGGAGACACGCTTGGCAGTGATGGCCCGGGGGCCAGATTGCTTGAACTCAAGGAAGAATAGGCGGGTTTGCGTGGTATCAGCGGTTTGGGCCGCGATACGCCAGTTTGACGCGCCTTGCGACGGCAGGCAGAAAGCTTGACATGGTGCTGGTTCGCGTGTTGAAAGGCCCAATGATTGCGATGGCCCGGATCATTGGGCTGTCGATTGGAAAAGTTTGATGCAGATTTCAACCCGAACCGGTCCTCGTATCCTTGCCATATTGGGGCCGACCAACACCGGCAAGACCCATCTCGCCATGGAACGGATGTTGGCACATACGACCGGGATGATCGGGTTCCCGCTCAGACTTCTGGCGCGCGAAAACTATGACCGCGCGGTCGCCAAGGTCGGTAAGGGTGCGGTGGCACTGATCACCGGCGAAGAACGTATTCTTCCGAAAACAGCCCGTTATTTCCTGTGCACGGTCGAAGCCATGCCGGTCGCCAAGCAGGTCGATTTCCTGGCGATTGATGAAATCCAGATGTGTGCGGACCCGGAACGTGGTCATGTCTTTACCGACCGGCTTTTGCATGCGCGCGGACGTCATGAAACCATGTTCATGGGGGCGGAAACCATTCGCCCGGTGATCCGCAAGCTGGTTGATAATGTCGAATTTGATCGCCGGGAGCGGTTTTCGACTCTGACCTATAACGGGGCGAAGAAAATTCAGCGCCTGCCGGCCCAGTCGGCGGTGGTGACGTTTTCAGCCCAGGAAGTTTACGCCGTTGCCGAATTGGTGCGCCGTCAAAAGGGCGGGGCGGCCGTGGTGCTTGGCGCGCTGAGCCCGCGCACGCGTAACGCCCAGGTCGAGATGTTCCAGAATGGCGAGGTCGAACATCTGATTGCGACGGACGCAATCGGGATGGGGTTAAACCTTGATCTCAACCATGTGGCCTTTGCCGCGATGAGCAAGTTTGACGGCAAGTTCAATCGTGGCCTGACCGCGGCTGAAACCGCCCAGATTGCCGGCCGTGCCGGACGTCACATGAATGATGGCACGTTCGGGGTGACCGGAAATCTTTCGGGGATTGATCCCGACATCATCGAGCAGATCGAAGAGCACGAGTTCGAGCCGCTTGCAAAAGTGTTCTGGCGCAATGCGCGGCTTGATTTCCGGACGGTGGATGCGCTCCAGAAATCGCTGCGCCGGCGGTCGGATGACCCGACCCTTATTTTGGCGCGCGAACCGGTTGATGAGATCATGCTCGATCATCTGGCGCGCAACGAGGACGTCGCACGCATCGCAACCGCCCCGGATCGGGTGCAATTATTGTGGGAAATCTGCCAGATTCCCGACTTCAGAAATATCCATACCGATGCCCATCCGAGGCTGCTAACATCTATCTATCGCTATCTTGCGAAACCCGGAAGCAAACTGCCCATTGACTGGTTGGGCGAACAAATCTTGCGTCTGGATCGTTATGATGGTGATATTGACCAGTTGTCATCACGTTTGGCAGGTATTCGCGTCTGGACATATGTATCGCATAAGCATCACTGGCTCGAAGATGCCAATCATTGGCAGGAACGCACGCGGGCCATTGAGGACAAGCTCTCAGATGTGCTACATGAACGCCTGACCCAAAGGTTCGTTGACAGACGGACCTCGGTTTTATTGAAAAGTCTCAAGGACAAGTCTGAACTCATGTCTACCATCACTGCGAATGGTGAAGTACAGGTCGAAGGTGAATTTGTCGGCCGTCTTGACGGATTCCGTTTCATTGCTGATGAAACCGATGCTGCTTTTGAAGGCAAGGCGATTGCCAGTGCCGCACGTCGCGCGTTGACCGGCGAAATCGCCCAACGTGTCAAACAACTTGAAACTGACGAAGACGACAAGTTCGCAGTAAACGGCCAGCTTCAGGTGCTGTGGAACGGTTCGCCGGTTGGTGTGCTGAAAAAAGGTGACACGGTTCTGTCGCCCGAAGTTCAGGTCATCGACAGCGAGTTCTTTGACGGTCCGACCCGCGAACGGGTACGCACCCGTCTGCAGAATTTCATCAATTCCCATATCGAAACGCGCCTTAAAATGCTGACCCGTCTGCGCGACTGTCAACTGTCCGGGCCGATTCGCGGACTTTTGTTCCAGTTGAACGAAGGTCTGGGCTGTGTGCCGCGTTCGGAACTCGAAAGTCTGGTCAAGGACCTGTCGGACGAAGACCGCAAAGCACTCGCCAAGCTTGGCGTGCGTCTGGGTGTTGAAACCGTCCATGTGCTTGATGCGCTCAAACCGGATCCGGTTGAGCTGCGCGGCATTCTTTGGGCGGTTGCACGTGAACTTGATGCCCTTCCGGAACTGCCGCCGGCAGGCCGGACATCGGTCCCCAATGACCGTGCGAATTCCAAGGGCTTCTATCTGGCTGCCGGTTACATGCCGGTTGGCCCGCTTGCTGCGCGTGTTGATATGCTGGAACGTTTTGCCGCCCTTCTGCGTCAGAAGGCGCGTGAAAACGATGGCAAGGTGCGGCCTGATCCTGATCTGCTGTCGCTTCTGGGCTGCACGGTCGAACAGGCCGAAGGTGTGTTTACCGCCCTTGGCTGGCGCGCCGAGGTAACCAAGGTCAAGAAATCCGAACTTGAAGCCAAGGAAGCCGAGAAAAAGGCCGAAGAAGCTGCCAAGGCAGCCAAGCCTGAGGAAGCAAAGCCTGAAGCGGGCAAAGCCGAAGCTGAAACCGCAGAAGGTTCCGAGGCGGCTGCAACCGAAGCCAAGGCTGATGCCCCGGCTGAGGAGCCAGTAGCACCGGCAGAAGCAAAGGCAGAACCGGCAGAGGTTGCTGCGGATGCGTCTGCAGAAGCAACTTCGGAAACGCCGGCGGTTGAAACCGACGCCGATGGCGACGAACTGGTCGAAGTCAAATACTTCGTCCGTGTTGATCGTCGCAAACGCGGTGGCGGACAGAACCGTGGTCAGCGTGGCCCGCGTCAGGAAGCCCGTGGTGGCGGCAAAGGTGGCCCGAAAGGCAAGGGCGGCAATCGTCCGAACCAGGGTGGCAAAGGTGGCCGTGGTGGCAAGCCCGGTGGTGGCCGCAATCAGGCGCCGGAAAAAGCCAACCAGATCAATGAAGATTCGCCGTTTGCCAAGCTTAAGGAAATGCTTGAAGCCAAGGGCTGATCGTTTCAGATATCATGTATCGAGCGGCGACCCTTGTGGGTCGCCGTTCTGCTTTCCAACTGTATAATATCCCGTTTGTACAATATCCGTTGATTTCAGGAAATCGGTGGCCGTGAAGGAACAGGCAGAGAAGCTTCGTATTGATAAATGGCTTTGGCATGCGCGGTTTTACAAAACCAGATCGCTTGCCAGCAAGGCATGCCAAGCCGGGCATATTGTTCTGAATGGTCAGTCGGTTTCCAAGGCCAGCGTCACGGTGGTTGCCGGTGATCGCCTGCAATTCTTTCAGGGGCCGCACCTGCGCGTTGTCGAGGTCGTCGCCCTTGGTGAGCGACGCGGCCCAGCGCCCGAGGCCCAGGCGCTTTATGCCGATCATTCCCCGCCGCGAACACCCAAAAAAGAAGTGGCTTCGGATATCCGTACCGCACCTGTGGCCGAACGCGAAGCAGGGGCAGGGCGCCCGACAAAGGCCGAGCGACGGGCACTGGATCGCTTGCGCGGTGATGGCAGTAATGAATAGTATGTGCTGGTATCGCTAATATGTATCCCATAACTGACCCGTGCCCGTTTACACGGGGTGGAATGGATCACATCAGGTTGTAATCACGTCACGATTTTCTTGCTTTGGCTGGGGCAATCCGGTATGCATCCTATCTGATTGTATATACCCCCTACTTTGGGGTGGTAGGTTTTGTGAAGATCTGGAGCTCGCCTGCGTGATGAGACGTCGGTCTCGATTGAATATCGGTACATTGTCGCACTTGCGCACCGGCCGTTTCGCACTGTTGATCACAGCGTTGGTGATCAACCTGCTGACGCTTGCGCTGCCGATTACCCTTTTGCAGGTCTATGACCGGGTCCTGCCGCACAGTTCCATCCCGACACTGACCCTTTTGATTTTCGGGGTGCTGGGGGCGCTTGTGCTTGAGGCGATCCTGCGTCTTGGCCGTGCTTATATTTCCTCGCTCTCGGCGGCGAAGTTTGAACATTACAGTTCCCAGCAGGCGGTCGGACATTTGCTGTCGGCAAGCTTGACTGACTATGGCAAAACCGCACCGGGTCTTCATCTGCAACGTCTTAACAGCCTGAATATGCTGCGCGACTTCTATTCCGGGCAGGCAATTGGTGCGGTTGTCGATCTGCCGTTCATTGTTTTGTTCCTGGCGCTGATTGCAGTGATTGGCAGTCAATTGGTGCTTGTGCCGCTTGGTATTCTTGCAGCCTTCTTTTTGACAGCAATGTTTCTGGGCCACCAGTTGCGTGGCGCACTTGATGATCGCAGCCAGTCCGATGAACGGCGCTATAACTTCATCATCGAAACCCTGACGGGCATTCACACCATCAAATCGATGGCGATGGAAAACCTGATGATCCGCCGACATGATCAGCTCCAGGCACAATGTTCGGGTGATGACCTACGGGCCGCGCGCTCGGCCCACACAGCGGTCAATGCCAGCGCGACCTTTTCGATGCTGACCATGGTGCTGGTGGCTTCTGTCGGTAGTGTTTTTGTGATTAACGGGACTTTGACGGTCGGTGGGCTTGCTGCCTGCACGATGCTGTCGGGCCGTTCGATCCAGCCGCTTCAGCGTGCCATGACCCTTTGGACGCAATTCCAGAACATTCGTGTTGCGCGCCAAAGGGTCAACGAGCTGTTTGAAATCGAAGAAGAAGACCAGCTTGGGGCGGCGGAAATGCCATTGCTTGATGGCAAGATCGAGTTGCGCAATGTCGCGTTTTCCCACGCGGATGGCAAAAAGATCTTTGAAAACCTTGATCTGGTCGTGGAGCCGGGCGATTCCATCGCCATTACCGGCGACAATGGTACGGGCAAAACAACACTTTTGTGGCTTCTGATGGGGGCCTTGCGCCCGGATCGGGGGGAAGTGCTTTTGGATGGCAAGGACCCGGCGGATTACACCGCCGAATCCACCCGTCGTCAAATCGCCTATCTGCCGCAGCATGGCGTGATGTTCAAAGGCACGATCCTTGAAAACATCACCGGGTTTCGCAAGGAAATCGGTGTCGACCGCGTGATCGAGATTTCGCGGCGTCTGGGGCTTGATGACATCGTCATGCGCATGCCCGAAGGCTATGACACGGAAGTTGGTGGTCAGGCCTCCGAAACCCTGCCGCGCGGCGTAAAACAGCGCATCGCGGTTGCCCGTGCCCTGATTGATTACCCACGCATTGTGCTGTTTGACGAAGCCAACAGTTCGCTTGATATGGCGGGTGACAACATCATGACCAGCCTGATGGTGGAGCTTAAAAAGCACTGCACGCTGGTGATGGTGTCACATCGCCCGTCCCTGATTGCCATGGCCAATAAACAATATCGTCTGATCGACAAGCATCTTGTTCCTGTTTTGCGCCGCACGAATAAAACTGCGGAGACGGCCAAAAATACCGGCACCCGGGCAGCAGCGGGGTCGAAGGCATGATGAAAAAGCTCGAAAACATGGACTATGCGATGAACTATCGGATGGGGCTGGAAAGCACCGATGCGCTGTCCGATTTCGACGCATGTGTCTGGCCGCTGCTTCAGGCGCTGGGCTGGCGCGGATTGCCGCGTCAGGTCGCAGAGGCCCTGCCACATATGGATCAGGCGCTTGATCTGACCGATTTCCGCAATGTCATGGCGCATCTGAACTATCAGTCGCGCGAAATCGACGCGACGCTTGACCTGATCGATGAACGCCTGATGCCGTGCCTGTTTGTCCCGGACGAGGGAACGGCTCTTGTCGTGATCCGGCCCGAAGAAAACGGTGTGCGCGTCTTTGACGGTGGCACGGATCTGGAAATGGTCATCAGGCTGTCGGCCCTTCCGGGCAAGATTTATCAGTTCTCGGCGGCGGATCGTCGTGAACGTTATCTGGAAGATGATAAGCGCGGCTGGTTTGGGGGGATTGCCGACCGGTTTTCGGGGCTGCTTCATCAGTTGTTGGCGATGACGTTTGTTTTGAACATCCTGGCACTGGCAACCCCGATTTTCGTCATGGGCATCTATGACCGGGTCATCGGCACACGGTCGATCCCGATGTTGATCCAGTTTTCCATCGGGATTGGCATCGTCCTGATCCTAAGCTGGGTTTTGCGCACACTTCGCAGTCAGATCGTCAGCCACTTCGGTGCGCGCCTTGATACGCTTGTCAGTGGTGCCATTTTTGAACGCCTGTTGTCCTTGCCGCCGGCCTTTACCGAACGTGCGCCGGTGGGGGTGCAGATTTCGCGTATTCGCGACTTTGAAAGCGTGCGTGAATTCTTTACCGGGCCAATGGCCCTTGTGATCATGGAAATGCCGTTTGTGCCACTGTTCCTGATTGTCATGTTCTATCTTGGCGGCTGGCTGGCATTGATCCCGATTGCATTGATCGGTGCGTTCGCACTGATCGGCATCGTTGCATTTCCGATTGTCGCACGCCGCGTCTCCGAACTTGGTCGTCATGGCGCAAACCGTCAGGAATTCCTGGTCGAGACCGTCGGCAAGATGTCGGCACTGAAATACACCGCATCCGAGCAACGCTGGTTGGCCCGTTTTCGCGATATTTCTGCTGATACGGCTTATTCCGGCTATCGGGTGGCGATGGTCAATAACGTCATCAATACATTGGCCCAGGTTCTGATGATCACGTCCGGCGCGCTTGTGCTTGCCTTTGGCGCGCAGCGGGTGATGGAAGCCCAAATGAGTGTCGGTGCGCTGGTGGCATCGATGATGCTGGCCTGGCGGGTTCTTGGCCCGATCAATCAGGCGTTTCTCGGCATGCCACGGCTGGCGCAGTTGCGCGGCAGTGTGCGCCAGATCAACCGCCTGATGACCATTGCGCCCGAAGGGGACCTTGTCCCGCGCTCGGTCGAGCAGCATCGCTTTGACGGTGCTGTGACATTTTCACGGGTCAGTTTCCGCTACAGTGCGGATTCCGATCCGGCCCTGGTCGGGGTCAATTTCGATATCAAACCGGGCCAGGTGGTTGCCGTGGTCGGTGCGAACGGGGCAGGGAAATCATCGCTGATCAAACTGATTGCCGGGATGTATCAGCCGCAGGCGGGGGCTGTTTTGATTGATGGTGCGGATATCCGCCAGATGGACCCGCAAACCCTGCGTCAGGCAATTTCCTATGTGCCGCAGGATATCGAGTTTTTCCGGGGGTCGATCGCGCAAAACCTGCGTCTGGCCAATCCGGTCGCAACCGATGATGATCTGCGCATGGCCTGCATGGCGGCAGGGATCCTTGATGAAGTCGAGGCACTTCCCAACGGGTTCAAGACCCGTGTTGGCGATCAGCATTCGTCGCGCTTCTCGGCCAGTTTCCTGCAAAGACTTGCGCTGGCGCGTGCGCTTGTGCGTGAAGCGCCGATCATTTTGTTTGATGAGCCTACCAATGGTCTCGACCAGCGGGCCGACCGTGCCTTCCAAAGCACGATCAATCGTCTGCGTGGCGGTTCGACCATTTTCCTGATTACCCATCGACCAAGTCATCTGGATTTGGCGGACCGCATTCTTGTGCTTGAAGGCGGACAGTTGCGCGGCGACGGGCCGCCCGAACGGATCAAGCAGCAAGTGATAGACGGAGGCTACCTATGAGTGAAGCAGCAGTTCAGGATACTGCGATCCAGCGGTTCCGGCGATCCCGGCGCATGGCGCGGTATTTGTCGCATGCGGTCCTGCTTGAAGAAGGCGGGATTTCCGTCTTTGTGCGATCTGCGATGGTGATGCTTTCGGTTGGCTTCCTTGCCTTGATCGCATGGTCTGCAACCACCGAAATCAAGGAAACTGCGATCACATTCGGGCAGGTCATGCCGACAAGTGCGGTCAACAAGATCCAGCATCTTGAAGGCGGCATCATTGAACAGATTATGGTCCGCGACGGTGACCTTGTGGAACAAGGACAGGTTTTGATCCGTCTCAAGGCCGACGGGGCGCAGGCGGAACTGTCCCAGACCGAAACACGGCTTGGCAACTTGCAGCTTGAAGCCGAACGTTACCGCGCCCTGGCCGAGGGCCGCGAACCGGATTTCACCACCCTGATGGTGCAATATCCGGAACTTGCGCAGAACCAGGATGAGATTTATCGCATCCAGACCGAGCTTGATGCCAACCAAAGCGAAATCCTTGAGGTCCAGATCAAGGAACGCAATGCCGAACTGGCCCAACTGAGCGAGCAGGAAGCAACCCTTCGCAAATCGGTTGATCTGCTGAGCCAGGAAGTCACCATGCGCCGGTCGCTCTATGAGCAGGGGCTTAATTCCAAGGTGCTGTTCCTCAATATCCAGCGCGAACTGAACGAAGCCCAAGGCAACCTTTCGGGCGTGATTGCCGAAAAGGCGCGGGCGCGCGAAACCATCGCCGAGGCAAATTTGCGCCTGAACGAGCTTGAAAAAACGCAACGCGAAGAGGCCATTACCGAACTTGGCCGTCTGGGCGGCGAAATTGCTCAGGCCCGCGAAGCGCTGCGCAAACTGCGAGATCGCGTCGACCGGCTTGAAATCATTGCGCCCACTCGCGGCTATATCAAAGGCCTTCAGTTCACCACCATTGGCGGGGTGATTGCGCCTGCACAGGTGGTGATGGAGCTGGTGCCGGTTGATGATGTTTTGATCGCCGAAACCCGCATTTCAACCGAGGATATCGGCCATGTTCACCTTGGCCAGCCGGTCACGGTCAAGGTCAGTGCGTTTGATTTCATCCGCTATGGCGGGATAAACGGTGAATTGGTATCGATATCGGCCT
Source organism: Thalassospira sp. CA1 (assembly GCF_059052855.1). Lineage (NCBI taxonomy): Bacteria > Pseudomonadati > Pseudomonadota > Alphaproteobacteria > Rhodospirillales > Thalassospiraceae > Thalassospira > Thalassospira sp. CA1. Next base: position 266,445 of record NZ_JBZCIA010000003.1, on the reverse strand, counting down.
CTACTTTTGTTGATGAGGATGGACGTCCGTATTATAAGGGCAAGGTTGCGCTGGAAGCCGATGCTGTCGGCGAAGGTGCGGCAGCTCAGAAGATCATTCCCGGTATGACGGTTCAGGCCGATATCCAGACCGGGGAGCGGACTCTCCTTCAATATCTGTTGAAGCCGGTCTATGTCTCGCTTGATCAAGCGTTTAGCGAACGCTGAGCAATTATCTGGTCCCGCTGGAAATGGTCCCCATTTCTACTGCCTGGCCGTACATTTCGCTGGTTGTTACCAGCGAATCTATACTATGGTATAGAAGTGTGGGATAGGCCTATCCTGTTCCGCACTTTACGGAGAATGGGTTAGATGGCGGACGACGCGCGCGATACTGAAAATTCCCGCTCTGACGATGGTCGGAGCGATCTTGACCACCAGGCCTCGACAGAGGATCTGGAGCGTTCGCTTGGTCAGGATGGCGAGGGTGATGAACTGGTCGAATTGCACGACGACCAGGACAGTTCCGCGCGTCCGCAGGAACAGGAGTTGGGATCAGTTCATTACGGCACCCAGATCCGAAATCCGCAAGGCGAAGAACAGCAAGCGTTCCAGCGCCAGAACGCCGCTGCCCAGCGCCAGGAACGTGCGCAGGCCAGAGAGGCCACCGAACAACAGACCATTTCCCTGAACGAAACGGCCGAGATCGAAAACAATCTCGATACCGGGGCTGACACATTCCAAAGCAATCTTGGATCAGACGGGGCCGATGACCTGTCCCTGCAATCGGAGCCGAGCACGGTTGATTTGCCGGAAATCCCGCTTGCGACCAATGATACCAACGCGCTGCGCGGTGAGCGCGAAGAACCTGGCCTGGGTACGGACGAAGGTCTTCGGCCCGATTTCATTCCCCCCGTTGAACAAGCAGCAGCGCCAGAAGCCGCGGTTGCCGAAGACGAGCTTGAAGAAGACGAGCTTCTTCTTGAGGATGAACTTGATACCGAGGACGAGCTCGAGGTCGAAGACCCCAAGGTCGCTGATGCGCCGTCTCTGAGTGCGGATGATGTCACGGGTGCTGAAGACAGTGCCATTGCCCTTGATCTGTCGGCATCGCTCAATGACCTTGATGGCGGCAGTGAAACGCTCACCATCAAGATTTCCGGTTTGCCCGACGGTGCTGTTCTTTCGGCTGGTACCGATAATGGCGATGGCACATGGACCCTCACGCCGGGACAGCTGAGCGGTTTGACCCTGACGCCGCCCGATAATTTCAGCGGATCGATTGATCTCGACATATCGGCAACCAGTCGCGAAGCCAATGGCAGTGTTGCGAAAACAAACGCCAGCTTTACCGTCGACGTCACAGGTGTTGCGGATGGCGCAACGCTTGATGTTTCCGATGCCAGTGGCGCTGAAGACAGCGCGATCACGCTTGATATCGATACCGAACTTCTGGATGGCAGTGAAAACCTTGCGATCACCATTGAAGGTGTGCCGGATGGTGCCACGCTGTCTGCCGGGACGGATAATGCGGATGGCACCTGGACGCTGAGTTCGGATCAACTCGAAGGCCTGAGCATCACGCCTGCGGAAAACTTCAGCGGCGAAATCGATCTCTCGGTCCTGGTGTCGACCACCGATGGCGATGATACCGCCGTTGTGATGCAAAACCTCACTGTTGACGTCGAAGGCGTCGCCGATACACCGACGCTGTATATCAGCGATGCATCCGGCAACGAAGATTCTGCGATTGCGCTTGATATCGATGCTGGCCTTACGGATTCCAGTGAAACCCTGACAATTACGATCTCCGGCGTTCCGGATGGAGCTACCTTGTCGGCCGGAGCCGACAATGGTGACGGCACCTGGAAGCTGAGCTCTGAGCAACTTGAAGGGCTGACGATCACGCCAGCGGAAGACTTTAGTGGTTCTTTCGATCTCGGCGTGACCGCAACCTCTGCCGATGGATCAGATGTTGCTACGACAACTGGTAGCATCAAGGTGGATGTTGACGGTGTTGCGGATGCACCGGCTCTGGATGTCTCAAACGCAAGCGGGAATGAAGACAGCGCCATCGCGCTTGAAATTGATGCGGGCCTGACTGACAGCTCCGAGACACTCACCGTTACAATCAGTGACGTTCCGAATGGGGGTACCTTGTCGGCTGGTACCGACAACGGTGATGGAACTTGGACACTGAGTTCAGATCAGCTTTCAGGTCTGACAATCACGCCACCAGAGGACTTCAGAGGTTCGTTCGAACTTGGGGTTACTGCAACCTCGGCTGACGGTTCGGATGTTGCGACAACGACCAGCTCAATCACCGTTGATGTCGCCGGCGTTGCAGATGCGCCGACGCTGGATCTGTCTGATGCGACAGGCAACGAAGACAATTCAATTGCATTGGACATCGATGCTGGGCTTACCGATAGCTCAGAAACTCTCACGGTCACGATCTCAGGCGTTCCGGGCGGTGCAACCTTGTCGGCAGGTATCGACAACGGTGACGGCACATGGTCGTTGAGCTCTGATCAGCTTTCAGGTCTGACCATCACGCCACCAGAAGACTTCAGCGGATCGTTTGATCTGGGTGTGACGGCGACGTCCGCTGATGGCTCCAATGTTGCTACGACCACTGGTTCGATCACGGTTGATGTTGCCGGTGTCGCAGATGCGCCGACACTAGATGTCGCAAATGCAAGCGGTTCTGAAGATAGTGCGATCGCACTTGATATCGATGCTGGCCTTAAGGATTCCAGTGAAACCCTCACAATTACGGTCTCAAGCGTTCCGGATGGCGTGGCCTTGTCTGCTGGTACTGATAATGGTGACGGCACGTGGACGCTGAGCTCTGAGCAACTTGAAGGTCTGACGATCACGCCGCCTGAGGACTTCAGCGGTTCGTTTGACCTTGGCGTAACGGCAACCTCGGCTGACGGCGAAGACGTCGCGACAACGACCAGCTCAATCACTGTTGATGTTGCTGGCGTTGCAGATGCGCCGACGCTGGATACTTCTGATGCGACAGGCAACGAAGACAATGCAATTGCACTGGACATCGATGCCGAGCTTACTGATAGCTCCGAAACTCTCACGGTGACGATCTCTGGGGTTCCCGGCGGTGCAACCTTGTCGGCAGGTGCCGATAATGGCGACGGTACTTGGACGCTGAGTTCTGATCAGCTTTCAGGTCTGACCATTACGCCGCCAGATGACTTCAGCGGTTCGTTTGACCTTGGCGTGACGGCAACGTCGGCTGACGGCGAAGACGTCGCGACGTCGACAAGTTCGATCACCGTTGATGTCGCTGGCGTTGCAGATGCGCCGACGCTCGATCTCTCCGATGCAAGCGGCACCGAGGACAATGCCATTGCGCTGAACATCGACGCCGGGCTGACGGATGCCAACGAGACCCTAACAGTCACAATCTCTGGTGTTCCGGGCGGTGCAACCTTGTCGGCTGGTACCGATAATGGCGACGGCACATGGACGTTGAGTTCTCAGCAGCTTTCAGGTCTGACCATCACGCCCCCAGAAGACTTCAGCGGTTCGTTCGATCTGGGCGTGACTGCGACTTCGGCAGATGGATCGGATGTTGCGATAACGACTGGTTCGATCACGGTTGATGTTGCTGGTGTTGCGGATGCACCAGCTCTGGATGTCTCAGGCGCAAGCGGTAACGAAGACAGCGCCATCGCGCTTGATATTGATGCAGGCCTGACTGACAGCTCTGAGACACTCACAGTTACAATTAGTGGCGTTCCGAATGGGGGGACCTTGTCGGCTGGTACCGATAATGGCGACGGCACATGGACGTTGAGTTCTCAGCAGCTTTCAGGTCTGACCATCACGCCCCCAGAAGACTTCAGCGGTTCGTTCGATCTGGGCGTGACTGCGACTTCGGCAGATGGATCGGATGTTGCGACTGCCACCGACAGCATCACCGTCGATGTTACTGGCGTTGCCGATGCACCGACGCTGGATGTGAACGATGCCTCGGGGAATGAAGATTCGGCCATCGCGCTCGACTTTGATGCGGGTTTGATGGACAGCTCTGAAACGCTAGCCATCACCATTAGTGGTGTTCCGGATGGCTCAACCCTGTCAGCTGGAACGAACAATGGCGATGGCACATGGTCGCTGGAACCGGGTCAGCTTGAAGGCCTGACCATCACGCCGCCTGAGGATTTCAGCGGATCATTTGATCTGGGCGTGAGGGCAACGTCGGCAGATGGCGAGGACGTCGCAACGACGACCGGTTCTATTACGGTTGACGTCACTGGTGTTGCAGATGATCCGACGTTGGATGTTTCTGACGCCAGCGGCAATGAAGACAGCGCGATTGCCTTGAACATTGACGCTGGTCTCGCGGATTCGAGTGAAACGCTGACCATAACGATTAGCGGTGTGCCAGAAGGTGCGACGCTGTCGGCAGGGACAGACAATGGTGATGGCACCTGGACTCTGAGCAGTGATCAACTCGAAGGTCTCAGCGTTACGCCCCCGTCCGATTTCAGTGGCAGCTTTGATCTTGAAATTACCGCGAGCACGCAGGACGGAATTGATATCGCATCGGTTACCGACACCGTCATGGTTGACGTTGCCGGCGTTGCAGATGCTCCGACGCTGGATGTCGCAAATGCAAGCGGTTCTGAGGATAGTGCAATTGCACTCGATATCGATGCCGGTCTTACGAACAGTTCTGAAACACTGACGGTGACGATCTCTGGCGTTCCGGAAGGTGCTGACTTGTCGGCTGGCACTGATAATGGTGACGGCACCTGGACGCTAAGCTCTGAGCAGCTTGCAGGTTTGACGATCACGCCGCCTGAAAACTTCAGCGGTTCTTTCGACCTCGGCGTGACGGCAACTTCTGCGGATGGCGAAGACGTTGCGACCGCGACCGGTTCTATTACGGTTGACGTGACTGGTGTTGCGGATGCGCCGACGTTGGATGTCAGTAATGCATCTGGCAGCGAAGATTCGGCGATCGCGCTCAATCTTGATGCAGGTCTTGCGGACAGTTCTGAAACGCTGACGGTGACGATCTCCGGCGTTTCGGATGGTGCGGCCTTGTCTGCTGGTACCGATAACGGTGATGGCACATGGACGTTGAACCCTGAGCAACTTGATGGTTTGACGGTGACCCCGGCTGAGGATTTCAGCGGGTCGTTCGATTTGAGTGTTACGGCGACCTCCGCCGACGGCGAGGACATTGCCAGTGCGAGTGATACGATCACGGTCGATGTTGCCGGGGTTGCCGACACGCCGACATTGGATGTGTCGGATGCGTCTGGTTCGGAAGACAGTGATATTGCGCTTGATATCGAGGCCGGGCTTTCGGATGCCTCGGAAGTGCTGTCAGTGACAATTTCGGGTGTGCCTGAAGGTGCGCGCCTGTCTGCGGGTACCGATAACGGTGATGGGACCTGGAGTTTGGCAGCGGCAGACCTTGCAGGGCTGACATTGACACCGGCAGAGGATTATTCCGGCGCGTTCGATCTGGATGTCACTGTGACCGCGACCGATGGCGCCGATACCTCGACGATTAGCGATACCATTACAGTGGATGTTGGCGGTGTGGCGGATACGCCAAGCCTTGATGTGTCCGATATTTCTGGCAACGAAGATACGGATATCGCGCTTGATATCGATGCCGGGCTGAGTGACAGCTCCGAAACCATGACGATTACGGTGTCCGGCGTGCCAGACGGGGCGAGCCTTTCGGCCGGTACCAACAATGGCGATGGCACCTGGACCCTGAGTGCTGGCGACCTTGAAGGCCTGACAATTACGCCTGCGGATGACTATTCCGGCGCGTTTGACCTTGAAGTCACCGTGACCTCGACCGATGGCAACGATACCAGCAGTGTGAGTGATACGATCACGGTGAATGTCGCTGGCGTGGCGGATACCCCGACCCTTGAAGTCGAAGACGCAAGTGGCGATGAGGGAACCGCCGTTGCGCTTGATATTGATGCGGCGGTCACGGATGCCAGTGAGACCTTGACGGTTACCGTCAGTGGCGTGCCGGATGGCGCGACCTTGTCAGCCGGTACCAACAATGGCGACGGCACCTGGACGCTGACATCGGCACAGTTGTCGGGCCTGACCATTTCGGCGGCCAGCGATTATGCCGGCACGTTTGAACTGACCGTTTCGGTCCAGTCGCGCGATGGCGACGATACCGCAACCACCACAGCCATTCTTGAAGTTACCTTTGACCCCGTTCAGGACGGCGATGAAGTCATCTGGGACCCGAACGATGATGGCGTGATTGAAACCGGATCCGGGAACGATACGGTCGGCGGCAATGATGGGGATGACACCATCAGCACCAATGCCGGGAACGACACGATTTGGGCCGGCAACGGTGATGACGTGATCTATGCCGGGGATGGCGATGACAGTGTTACCGGTGATGGCGGTAACGACACGATCTATGGCGGCGGTGGCAACGATACGCTGCACGGTGGCGAAGGTCGCAACACCATCGATGGCGGCACCGGCAATGACTATATTACAGGTGGCAGCGACCGTGACACGATCAGGTCCAGTGCCGGTGACAACATTGTTTATGCCAGTGAAGGCCAAAACTATATCGAAACTGGCGCCGGTAATGACAGCCTCTATGCCGGAAGTGGTGACGACACCATTCTGGGCGGTGATGGCGACAACTATGTCAGTGCTGGTGAAGGTCGGAACGAGATCACGACCGGATCGGGGGATGACAGCATCCTGGCCGGAAGTGGCAACGACACCATCAGTGCCGGGGATGGCGACAACTATATAAATGTCGGCGAAGGCAAAAACACCATCGCATCCGGGATCGGTGATGACACCATCATGACCGGATCGGGCGACGATGTGATTGATGCCGGTGATGGCAATAACGCCATTACCGCTGGCGAAGGCCGCAATACCATCGACACCGGCAGTGGGGATGACAGCATCACCACCGGAAGCGACAAGGACACCATTTCGGCTGGTGACGGTAACGACAGCATTGATGCCGGTGACGGTCGCAACACCGTCTGGGGCGGGGGTGGCGATGACTCGATCCACGGTGCCTGGGGGGATGACACCTTCTATGGTGGCGATGGCAACGATATCCTGAATGCTGATGGCGGTAACAACGTGTTTGACGGCGGTGCCGGGGACGACACCCTGACGGCTGGTTGGGGCGACGACACGTTCACTGGTGGTGCTGGTAACGATACGCTTGATGGCGGCGGTGGTGACGACAGCCTTGATGGTGGTGACGGCAATGACCGCCTTCTGGGGGGTGCAGGCAGTGACATGCTGCTTGGTGGGGCTGGCAACGACATCCTGCTGGGCGGTGAGGGGGATGACACCCTGATCGGCGGCATTGGCGATGACAGCCTTTATGGCGGGGGTGGATCGGATCTGTTCATCTTCAACATGGGCGATGGCAATGATCATGTGGATGGTGGTGCCAACGGATGGACCACCGATACCATTGAATTGCACGGGGCCGGCGGCGGCAATATCGACTCGAGCGACTGGACCCTTGTCCTTGATGAGGGCGAGATTACCAAAAGCAAGGGACACTCCCTTGAACTGTCCACCGATTCGTCGGGAACAATCGTGTTTTCTGACGGTTCCGAGTTGACATTCTCCAATGTCGAACGTATCGAGTGGTGACGAATTCGCATTTCGGATGCCGTCGGGACGAAATCCCGGCGGCATTGCCGGTTTTCTGGGGGTAAATGCCCTGTCACGAGTTGACAGCTCTGGTGTGAAGCCCTATACAGCGGACCTCGAATTTTATCGGATTACCTTATTTAGAACGGAGTAAGTGCAGTGAAGCGCACCTACCAGCCAAGCAAACTCGTACGGAAACGCCGCCACGGCTTCCGTTCCCGCAGCGCGACCGTCGGTGGCCGCCGTGTGCTGACCGCACGCCGCGCCAAGGGCCGCAAGCGTCTGTCGGCCTAATGTCGTGACCGTTTCGGTGGAACGCCTTAAAAAGCGGGCGGAGTTTCTCCGTGTTGCGGGCACCCGCCGGAAATGGGTTACACAGGGATTGATCCTGCAGGGCGCACCGCGGCCGGGGATCAAACCGGACACAGAATACGCCGGTGAAGACCGACTCGTACGAGTCGGGTTTACCGTCACCAAAAAGGTGGGAAAGGCCGTCGTCCGCAATCGCGTTCGGCGGCGTTTGCGTGCTGTGGCAGAGCAATTGATGAGCGAACACGCATTGCCCGGTTGGGACTATGTTGTGATCGGTCGTGCGCAGACCATTGATCGGCCGTTTGACAAGCTGATTGATGATATGCGTTTTGCCCTGCGTCGGGTTCCTGATGCCAAGCCGTCTGCGCCTGATGCGCGTCGTCCAAAAAAAGGACGCGCCAACAGCAAGTCAGTCGGTTCGACGAAGGCAGGAGGCCCGGGAAAATGACATTCATGCGTGCTCCCGGTTTTTTTGCCCGTCTTCTTCAAGTCGCAGTTCGCGGCTATCAGCTGTTTTTGTCGCCATATATCGGGTGGTCGTGCCGTTATCAGCCGACCTGTTCGGCTTTTATGCTCGAAGCATTGGCCCGTCATGGTGCATTAAAAGGCGGCTGGATGGGATTTAAACGGATAATGCGTTGCCATCCATGGGGTGGTCATGGTTATGATCCCGTGCCCGGATGTGGCTGTGAACAGAACAAAGCGTCGTCGGATGGTGAAAACCGGTCCCCGGCGCTTTCGTCATGTAAATAGAATATGCGGTCGGCACCTGCTGGCTGAAAAAAGCGGAAAGAGGCGATGAACGAACAACGTAACCTGTGGGTAGCAATTGCATCAGCAGTTGTGATTCTTATCGGGTGGCAATTCTTCTTTGCGCCCGAGCCTGGTCCTCAGGTTCGTGAAGCGCAGGTTCGCGAACAGCTTAATGCGGACGGAACCAACGCGCCGCAGGTATCCGGTCCGGCCGTGCCGGGTGGTCAACCCGCTGTTCCGGCTGTTAAGCGCGAAGACGCGCTGGCCAAATCGCCACGAATCAAGATTGATACCCCGCGCGTCGAAGGTTCGATTCGTCTTGTCGGCGGTGTGATCGATGACATTCAGCTTCAGGATTACCGCGAGACCGAAGAACCGGACAGCCCGCTGATCCACGTTCTGAACCCGACCGGCAGCAACGATGCCTATTTTGCGGAGTTCGGCTGGGTCGGTGCGAAAAGCGGTATGGCGCTGCCAAGCAGCGACACCCAGTGGACCGCAGACAAAGAATTGCTGACACCAGACAGCCCGGTCACCCTGACCTGGGACAACGGTGAAGGCCTGACCTTCAAACGTGAAATCGCGATTGACGAGAACTATCTGTTCACCGTCAACCAGTCGGTGGTCAACAATACCGGCGGCGATGTCGTTCTGTATCCCTATGGCCTGATTTCGCGCAAGAACAAGCCGCAGACTGCCGGGTTCTATATCCTGCACGAAGGTCCGCTTGGCGTGATCGACGGTACGCTGACCGAGATCGATTATGACGATCTGGCTGATGACGGTGCGATCGAACAGAAAACCACCGGTGGCTGGCTTGGCATTACCGACAAATATTGGCTGGTTGCGCTGGCACCTTCCTCCGACGAGGAAATGACCACGCGCTTTAGCCACCATGTTGCGGAAAACGCCGACAAGTATCAGACCGACTACCTTGGTGCCCCGCGCACGATTGCGGCCGGTAGCGAAGGCGCTGCCGAGACGCGCCTGTTTGCCGGTGCCAAGGAAGTGACCCTGCTTGATACCTATGCCGAGGATTACGGGATCACCAACTTCGATCTCGCGATTGACTTTGGCTGGTTCTACTTCCTGACCAAGCCGTTCTTCCTGTTCCTGCAGTATCTCTATCATCTGGTTGGCAACTTTGGCGTCTCGATCCTGATCATCACGGTCATCATCAAGGCGATCATGTTCCCGCTGGCCAACAAGTCGTACAAATCGATGAGTGCGATGAAAAAGCTGCAGCCGCAAATCACCGAGATGCGCGAGAAGTTCAAGGACGACCGTCAGCGTCAGCAACAGGAAATGATGGCGCTTTACAAGCGTGAGAAGATCAACCCGGCTTCGGGCTGTCTGCCGATCATTGTGCAGATCCCGGTCTTCTTTGCGCTGTATAAAGTTCTGTTTGTCAGCATTGAGATGCGCCATGCGCCGTTCTTTGGCTGGATTCAGGATTTGTCGGCACCCGATCCGACCTCGCTGTTTAACCTGTTTGGTTTGATCCCGTGGGATCCGCCGCAGATGCTGATGATTGGTGTCTGGCCGTTGATCATGGGTGTGACCATGTATCTGCAGCAGAAACTGAACCCGGCGCCGGCTGATCCGACCCAGGCGAAGATCATGATGTTCCTGCCGTTCATCTTTACCTTCATGCTGGCAAGCTTCCCGGCAGGTCTGGTGATTTACTGGGCGTGGAACAACCTGCTGTCCATCGCACAGCAGCGCTACATCATGTACAAGATGGGGATTTAATCCCCATCTACCCTTCACGGGTTGACCTTCCCTTCGGGGAGCATCCCCGACAGATCGGGGAAGGAAAGACGATGACACAAGAAAACCTGCCGTCGGCAACTGCAATACCGACGCATGAAGACTCAGTGATCGAAGCCGGGCGGAAGCTTTTTAGCCGCCCGGTTAACTTCGTTCTTGGCGTCGCACAGCTCGAACAACTGCCGCCGGAAGACAAAACAGAAATCTGTTTTGCCGGGCGTTCAAACGTCGGCAAGTCCAGCCTGATCAACGCGATCACCGGCCGTAAGGACATTGCGCGCACGTCAAACACGCCGGGCCGGACCCAGCAGTTGAACTATTTCGATCTTGATGGTGCGTGCTATATCGTGGATTTGCCGGGCTATGGCTTTGCCCAGGCACCCAAGGATATCGTTGATACGTGGCATGCTTTGATCAAACAATATCTGCGCGGGCGTGTAACGCTGCGCCGTGTGTTTGTTTTGATTGATTCCAGACATGGCTTCAAGAAGGCTGATCTGGATATGATGAAGCTGCTTGATGAGGCTGCTGTGCCTTATCAGGTTGTGCTGACCAAGGCAGACAAGTTAAAAAAGGGACAGCTTGAAAAACGCATCAAGGAAGTGGTCGACGGGTTGATCAAACACCCGGCAGCCCTGCCGCAGATTTTTGCGACTTCAAGCGAGAAGAATACCGGCCTTGCCGAATTGCGGGCAGAAATATCCACCCTGCTTTGATCCCGGCAGGCACATAAAGCGACAATATGGGGAAGTGACATGAACGACCAAACCCGTTCTGAAGAAGACCAGTCGGAAGCCAGCGCATATCGCATGCTGGCACGTGCCCAGGTACTTTCCGAGGCTCTTCCCTTTATGCGCCGCTTTAACGGGCAGAAAATAGTCGTCAAGTATGGCGGCCATGCCATGGGTGATCCTGAACTGGCGCGTTTGTTTGCCCAGGACATGGTGTTGCTCAAACAGGTCGGCATGAACCCGATTGTTGTGCATGGTGGCGGACCGCAGATCGGCCAGATGCTCAAGCAGCTTAATATCCAGTCGGAATTCGTTGATGGCTTGCGTGTCACCGATCAGCAGACCATCGATGTGGTCGAAATGGTTCTGGCCGGCAAGATCAACAAGGAAATCGTATCAAACATCAATGCCGCAGGCGGCGTTGGCGTTGGTCTGTGCGGCAAGGATGCCAACCTGATTACTGCACGTAAACTGACGCGGACCAAACGCGATCCGGAAAGCAATATCGAGAAGGTTCTTGATCTTGGCTTTGTCGGCGAACCGGTGAAGGTTGATCCGCACGTTCTGGATTGCTTTATCGACACCGACATTATTCCGGTCATTTCACCGATCGGCGTTGGTGAAGACGGTCAGACCTATAATATCAACGCAGATACGGCTGCCGGTGCGATTGCAAAGGCCGTTGGTGCCAGCCGTCTTTACATGCTGACCGACGTAAAAGGGATCCTTGATCAGAACAAGAACCTTGTACGGGACGCCGACACCGCCCACATCAATGCAATGATTGCGGATGGCACCATTCAGGGCGGAATGATTCCCAAAACCGAAACCTGCATGGATGCCGTTGAAAACGGGGTCGAAGCCGCCGTGATCGTTGATGGTCGCGCACCACATGCAGTTTTGCTGGAACTGTTCACCGAACGCGGTGCAGGCACAATGATCAGGGGTAACTAAAGGTCGATATCAAACCACCACTTTAGGTTAGTTTATTTCGACCTATATCTGGCTCCGAAGGGCAATTTGGAGTATGTTGAGGCAAATCGGTATGCATCAAGCGCATAACGCATTGTCTTTGCGAATGAAAACAAGCCCGGAGCACCCGTTGTGACCACAGCGGAAAAACAGATTTCCCGTCATTGGGATTTTGCTGATGCGACCCTTAAGGCGTTGCGCGAGCGCGGCCTGCGCCCGACACCCGAACTGTATCATGTTTGGTTTGTCTATTTTGCCGAGGAAAACCCCGAAATCCTGCGCGTCATCGATGCTGTGCAGGCCAGCGGGGAACCCTTGGCCGAGGACACGCTTCTTCAGTTGTATTACCGCTATATCTTTGACCGTCAGGCCGCAGACTTCCTGCAGCGCGGGATGGAAGACTTTTCCGAGCTTGTTGAAAGCAGCGATGAATGTCTGACAACCGCGCGAAGCGGGTTTCAGGATTATGGTGCGCTGCTGACGCGATCTCTTGATACGCTCAAGGATCATCAGCAGGTCAGCCCGGTTCTAAGCGAGATCATCGAAAAGACCGACGAGATGCAACACACGGTCGAAGGCCTGCATCAGCGCCTTGATCAGTATCTTGGCAAGGTCGAACGGCTGCAACGCGAACTCGAAGAAACCCGCGAACGATCCTATACCGACGGTCTGACGCGTGTTTCCAACCGGATGTATTTTGAAGAACAGCTCAACCTGCTTGTTGCAGAGCACGACTCGTCAAAACATCCCGAGCCATTCTGTGTGATGATTGTCGACCTTGACCAGTTCAAGGCGATCAATGACCGCTTTGGTCACCGCATCGGGGATGAAATCCTTGTCCTGATTGCGTCGATGTTGAAGGCCAATATCAAGGGGCGCGATGTTGTCGCGCGCTATGGCGGTGACGAATTTGCCATCCTGCTGCCGCAGACGCCGCTGGTCGATGCCATGTCACTGGCAGATGACATGAGCAAACGCATTGCCGAACGTGAAATCAAGGCGAAGCAATCGGGTGTCTCGTTTGGTCAGATGACCATATCAATTGGTGTTGCGGAATATGTTGCCAAGGAAGGCGGCGCGAAACTGATTGACCGCGCCGACGGCGCGCTTTACCGGGCCAAGAAAGAAGGCCGCAACCGCAATTTCGCGGCCTAAGCAGCCTTTTCCAACCTTTGATGTCAGTGACAGACGATGATTCGCGCGCCCGATGCATGCGTGCCATGAGGGCCGCGGACTTGCATTGAAGCGTTCAAAAGCGTATGTAACCAGCGCCCGGCAAGGATCAATGTCCTTGCCGGGCGTTCCGCACTTGCAGCATCCTTTTTGAATTGCGCTGGCGGAATAATTCCCAAAACCGAACTTTGGATCGCAGAAGTCCGAGCATGAAAGAGCCGCGCGTCGTCACATTTGGTTGTCGCCTTAACACCTATGAATCCGAGGTGATGCGCGACCATGCCAAAAATGCCGGACTTGATGATGCCATCATCATCAATACCTGTGCCGTCACGACCGAGGCCGAACGCCAGGCACGTCAAAGCATCCGCCGTCTGCGCCGCGAAAACCCGGACGCCAAGATTTTCGTTACCGGCTGTGCTGTTCAGGTCAATCCCGACAAGTTCGCCAATATGGGCGAGATCGACCGCATTTTTGGCAATGACGCCAAGATGAAGGCCGAAACCTTCATGATGCCCGAACATGAACGGGTCGTGGTCAACGACATCATGTCGGTCGAAGAAACCGCAAGCCATCTTGTATCGGGCTTTGAGGGGCGCGCGCGCGCCTTTGTGCAGGTCCAGAATGGCTGTGACCATCGCTGCACGTTCTGCATCATTCCTTATGGCCGTGGTAATTCACGCAGTGTGCCGATGGGGGAAATCGTCACCCAGGTCCGTGAACTGGTTGCCAACGGTTATGGCGAAGTGGTTCTGACCGGGGTTGATATCACATCCTATGGCCATGATTTGCCCGGTAAGCCGACACTGGGGCAGATGTCGCGCCGGTTGTTGGCACAGGTGCCGGAACTGCCGCGCCTGCGCATTTCATCAATTGATCCGGTCGAGGTGGACGAAGACCTGTTTCGTCTGATCGAAACCGAACCGCGCCTGATGCCGCATATGCATATCAGTTTGCAGGCGGGGGACGACATGGTGCTTAAGCGCATGAAACGCCGCCATCTGCGTCAGGACGTTGTCGATTTCTGTAAAAAGGTCCGCGATCTGCGCCCGGATGTGACGTTCGGGGCCGATATCATTGCCGGTTTCCCGACCGAAACCGATGAAATGGCGGAAAATACCCTGCGTCTGGTTGATGAATGCGGCCTGATTTATCTGCATGTCTTCCCGTATTCCTCGCGCCCGGGAACGCCAGCGGCCAAGATGCCGCAAGTGCCCAAGGACCTGCGCAAGGAACGGGCAAGTGCCCTTCGCGAAGCAGGCGAGATACAGCTTAACAAGTTCCTGCAATCGCGCATCGGCATGACCGAGAATGTGTTGGTTGAAAAGGAAAATACCGGCCATACGGAGCATTTTGCTCCCGTTCTGCTGGATCGCGTGATAGAAGCGGGCACGATAGCAAAGGCCAAAGTCACCGGCCTTGAAGATGGAAAACTGATAGCGGAGCTTGCGGGATGAGTGAAGAGGGGAAAAAAAGCTGGTTTAGCCGCCTGAAAGACGGGCTGAAACGGTCCTCCTCAAAACTGACCACCGGCATTTCCGATATCTTTACCAAGCGCCGTCTTGATGATGACGCGCTCGAAGAATTCGAAGACCTTCTGATCACATCAGACCTTGGCGTGACAACCGCCGCGAAACTGAGCGCGGAACTGTCCAAGACCCGGTTTGACAAGGAAGTCGATTCCGCCGAAATCCAGGAATTCATCGCCGAAGAAGTTGCCAAGATCCTTGAACCGGTCGCACAGCCGCTGGTGATTGATGCCAACAAGAAACCGCATGTGGTGCTGGTGGTTGGTGTGAACGGATCGGGCAAAACCACAACCATCGGCAAGCTTGCCAAGACATACAAGGACCAGGGCCTTAAGGTCATGATGGCCGCGGGCGATACGTTCCGTGCGGCTGCGGTCGAGCAACTTAAAGTCTGGGGCGAACGCACCGATTGTCCGGTGATTGCGCGTGACACGGGGGCCGATGCAGCAGGCCTTGCCTTTGATGCGATCGAGCAGGCCCAGCGCGAAGGTTATGACTTGTTGCTGATTGATACGGCCGGTCGCCTGCAAAACAAGGCCCATCTGATGGACGAGCTTAAAAAGATCGTCCGCGTGATTAAAAAACGCGATGAAACGGCACCGCATGACACGCTTCTTGTGCTGGATGCCACCACGGGCCAGAACGCGCATTCACAGGTCGAGACCTTTGGCCAGGCAACCAATGTGTCGGGTCTTATCGTGACCAAGCTTGATGGCACAGCCAAGGGCGGCGTTGTCGTCGCACTGGCCGAGAAGTTCGGCAAGCCGGTTCATGCGATTGGCGTGGGTGAGTCCGCCGAAGATCTCCGCCCGTTCGAGGCCAAATCCTTTGCCAGAAGTCTTGCCGGTCTGGAAGACTAAGAAATCTCTATCTTGTGCATTCGGTCGCCAAGTTGGATTTCACAAGATCACTGAAAAGATAGCAGGGGCGACTTTGCAGACGGCGAGGTCGCCCCTTTGCATTGGGTTTGGGTTATATCTGGGCGTAACCGCCATCGACGAAGACCTCACTGCCGGTCATGAAGCTGCTGTCAGCTGATGCAAGGAATGCTGCGACGGCGGCAACTTCTGTCGGATCACCCATGCGTTCCAGTGCGGTTCCGTTGCTCAGCCCCTCGATTATTTCCGGGTTCAGGAGTTCGGCGATTTTGTCAGTTTTGGTCGGTCCGGGGCTTAGCACATTAACGCGAATGGAAGTGCCTCGAAGGTCCTGCGCCCAACTGCGTGCAAGATTGCGGACCGCAGCCTTTGACGCGCTGTAGATGCTCATGGCGGGGGTGCCCATTACCCCGGTGGTCGAGCCCGTCAAAATGATCGAGCTTCCCGGTTTTAGCAGAGGCAGGGCCTTCTGCACGGTAAAGACTGTCCCTTTCACGTTGATATCAAAGGTGTAGTCAAAATGTTTCGACGTGATTTCGCCAAGAGGGACAAGCTCCCCAACCCCGGCATTAGCAAACAAGACATCAAGCGTTTGGCGTTCTGTCCGGATTGTCTCAAACACGCGGTCGAGATCTTCCGGGTTGGTAATGTCAGCTTGAAGCCCGCGAACAGAGCCGCCGATTTCTTTAACAGCAGACTCAATAACGTCCTTGCGGCGCCCCGAGATGTAAACAAACGCACCTTCGGCAACGAAACGCTTTGCCGATGCGAGGCCGATGCCGCTTGCGCCGCCAGTAATCAGAACTGTCTTTCCGTTGAGTTTGGTCATCTTTCTGGTCTCCAAATTTAAGGTTGACCAAAACGATATGCATGAACATACTTTTTAACAAGTATGCACCTTTTAGTAAGTACCATGTCAGATCATACAGAAATACCAACGCAGCCGTTCATCTGTGGTCTTGATGCCGCCCTTCGCGTGATTGGAGGCAAGTGGAAGCCATTGATTTTGTTCTTTTTGGCGAAGGAACCAAGGCGCTACGGCGAGCTGAAGCGTTGTGTTCGCGGTGTCAGTGATAAAATGTTGATCCAGCACCTCAAGGAGCTTGAGGTTGATGGTGTCATCGTGCGCACCGACTATCAGGAAATTCCGCCACGCGTTCTTTATGAGCTCTCCCCCTTCGGTTTCAGTTTGGCAGATGCTCTGGTCCCGCTTTGTCAATGGGGGGATGAGAACGCTGAAGTTATTGAGGAAAATCTGAGTGCGAGGCTGGGTGGCTGATATTCTGCCTAAGGCAAGCTTGCAGGGACGTAAGGCCCCGTTAGCACGGAGTCGAAAAAGGCAGCCTGATGAGGCTGCCTTTGTGATTTCTAGAGATCCTTGGCGATCCTATCCAGCGTTTTGGAAAAATCGACCATTTCCGTTGCCAGCCCGTCGAGGGCCTTTGAGACCTCAGTCGGTTGGTCGTCCAGCGTGATCGCGTGTATCTCTGTTGTCAGGGTGTCCGCCCGTGCTTTCAGGCCATTGGCAAGGCGGGTATCCGCATTGCCCAGCAACCAGCCCATGACCTTGTCGCGGAGTTCCTCAAGGTTCTGAAGATCCGGGTCGGGGGAGGCGGCATTGATCCCGAAGGGACGCACGCCCAGTTCAAGTTGGCGGGCATGGCTGCGCAAATGGCCTGCCGCGTCATGGCAAAGCGATTTGAGCGCGCTGTTCTGTGCGACAGGGTAAATCGCCTCCAGACGTAAGGCGAAATCAATGGTGTCGCGCATGACGTCATTAATCTCGTTCTGCTGGGGCAGGGTTTTGGTCTTTGCCTCGCCGTCATTGATAACCTCGTCGACGAAACTGTTGGGGGCAAAGACCGGCAGAACACCTGCACGGATGGCAAATTTGGCCGGAAGTTCGCCGATGATTTCGCCGTCGGCCAGAATGGGTGCACCTTCTTCGCCATCGACCTTGATCGTGTCGCACTGAATTGACGTCGCATAGCTGCTGTCATCGACAGAGCCAAACAACAGCTCGGCTGCGATATCAAGGCCGCTGAGCGTATCGACGCTGTCGCGAATGGCAAACATGTGCAAAAGGCCGTCTTCCGGGCTTTTGGTTTCGCTCGGGCGCAATCCACCGCCAAAATATCGGCCATTGGTGATGGTGACCTGACGCAGCTTCATGGCTTGTGGGTCTTCTTCGCCGCACGTGATGGTCAGATCAAGCGGATCCATTTCATGCCAGCTTTGCCAGTTGGCAACCGCATAGCTGATGGCCCCCAAGGTCCGTTTAAGGTCGGGATTGATGCGTTTGCGTGCATCGGCCGGGACGCCAATGCTGGCCGCGTTGACAAAGCTTTTGTCATTCACGCTGCCGATATCAAGCATTCTGATCTGGCCGTGGATGGATGCGCGCGCCGCATCAATAAGATCGTCAGGCAATGTCAGGGTGCGGGCAAAATCATTTGCCGTGCCAAGCGGCACCGGGATGAGAACGACCTTTTGCGAAATCACGGTATCAAGGACCGCATTAATGGTGCCATCACCACCGCCGACCGCTACGATATCGCCCGGTGCACAGCTGGTGCTGATCTGTTCCTTGATGACGTCAGGGTTATCGCACAGCGTCAGCTCGGTCTTGTAACCTGCATCTTCGAACACATTGCGCAGCGGCTGTGCGCCGTTATCGCGCCACTCGTCGGGGAGTTTCGACTTCGTCAGCAGCAAGTGGACCTTGCCAGTCAGATCAGAGCTTTTCATCATGCTGTACCGTTGGTTTGGGGGCACAAAAAAGAACCGGCACCCGAAGGCGCCGGTTCATCATATCATATTGGCATGATTACGAGATCGTTGCACGCAGCATCCATGCTGCTTCTTCGTGAACACCGATCCGCTCGGTCAGCATGTCGGCGGTTTTCACATCATCAACGTCCTCGGCGGCAGCCACCCCGTCACGGAGCAGGCGGGCCATTTTTTCGTGATCCTCGACCAGTTCCTTGACCATGTCTTCGGTCGAAAGAAGTTTGGTCTGATCCTTGATGGACGAGTTTTCCATCATCTCGCTGAGACCCGTTGGCGCCGTAAAGCCGATGGCGCGGATGCGTTCCGCCATATCGTCAATGGCGGTATTGAGGTCCTCGTAATGCTCCTCGGTCATGTTGTGGAGCGAATAGAAAGCCGGACCCACCACATTCCAGTGAACACCACGAACTTTGGCATACAGTACATGCGACGAGCCAACGATCTTGGTCAGCATTTTCGCCAGTTCGCGACGATCCTTGCGGTCCACGCCGGTCTCGACGGGAACTTCCTTCGCAACGGTCTGCATACTGCTATGTGCCATAACTAAAACTCCTTTTGTTTACAGCGTGCCCGTGAAATCGGATTGCGCATTCTTTATTGCGCTGTACCCCGTTTCGTATTGTGGGCGCTTGCAGATGAAACGTGCATTCCGCCAGAAGGTTCCAGAAAATAAAATCAACACAATTGGAACATTCTTTCGCACCATCCGTTGTGAATGGTAAGCAGCGTGCAAGTAATTGTGCTGTGTTTGTTTAATAAGGAGGTTGTGATGTTGAACAAGAATATGCTGATGATCGGTACTGTACTTATGTCTGTTTCTGTAATGGCGCCGGCTTATGCCGGGTCTGACAGCTCGGACACCATGGCGACCGACGATGCAGTGAAGTCCGACGTCAATGAGCTGGGCAACGAAATTGCAGCCCAGTACGAAGAAGCCAAAGACTTTACGTTCGAGCAGAAAGAAGACTTCCTTGCCTGGGTTGACGCCAAATCCAAACAGCTTGGCGAACAGTACGACGAGGTTTCTGCCGAAGTTAAGGATGACAGCGAAGATGCTGTCGAAGAAATGGCTGAGGCCTGGGGCAGCGCAAGCGATGAGCTGAGCGATGCCCTGGAAAATGCCAAGGATGCATCTGCGGATACCTGGGAAGATGTAAAGGCCAACACTGTAAATGCGCTTGAAGATGCGCAGAAGGCCATCTCGGATACTCAGACCGCCGAATAAGACGTCACAACCTGAACTCGGCGGATGACGTCCGAGGTTAGCAGCCCGCCCGGCTTCGGGCGGGCTGCTTTTATTTTGGGGCAGGACCGCCAACAAGGATTAGAATATGTCGGGCGATAATCAAAAAACAGGAATGCGGATAAAAAACGGGTTGGCATATGCCAAGTCCCGCCTCGCCAAACTTGCAGAGGGACGCAAGGGACTAGGCGGTATATCTGTCGCGTCGTTTCTTGAAACGACGATCATCCCGATTCCGATCGAAGTCATCGTTGCCCCGATCATGGCGGCTTCACGGACACGCGGGTTTATTGTGGCATCCGTAACACTGGCAGGTAGTGTGCTGGGTGCCGTGGCCTTATATCTTTTGGCGTGGGTTTTATTTGATGACCTTGCCCAGCCGCTTATTGATCTGGTCGGTGGGCAGCAGGAATTCGAAGATCTGGAAGGCCGATTTGCCGAAGGCGGATTCTGGGTGGTCTTTGCAATCAGTATTACACCGGTCCCGATGCAGCTTGCAGCCCTGGCCGCAGGGGCGACATCCTATCCGCTTTGGTTGTTTCTGATTGCGATCACGGCATCGCGCGCGATCCGATATTACGGATTGTGGTTGCTGGTTCTGGGATTTGGCGCAGGAATCGCCCGCATTTTTGAAGGACGCAAACCCGATTTACGGCAAGATGCGACCTGAAATTGGTCCGAAAACACGCCCAAATAAAAAAGGCCCGGCAGTTCGCCGGGTCTTTTTTTTGGAAAAATCGAATTTTTTATTCCGTCTCAATACGGAAATCGGTGGTGCTTTTACCCTCGGTATCGGGGTCATCGATGTCTTCTGCAACGAGGCCACGACGAATGAGCTCGCGGATTGCGGCAGCTCGGGTCGGCATCCGATGGTCAAAACGCCAGTCATCGATGAATTTCAACTCATCATCATCGAGCATGATCTGGAGCTTTTCTGTTCTCTTCGACGTAGGCACGTGGGGTTTCCTGTAAATTTCAGAGGTTCTTAAAACCGTCCGAAGCCGTTGAAAATCAAAGCTTTCCAAAATTTTGGAGTAACTTACGTTACCGCTGTTTTCTCCGTAACACAACCATCTTGCTGAATCGACGTAACTGAGGACATGGGTGTAAGTAACGTAAAGTAATTATAATGAGTTCCTAAGGTATATTGAGCATGTTGATTAATAAGAGTGAAGTAAGTCTGTTGGTGTATCTATGTATATTGGGTTAGATACCTGTATTGCCTAAGTGAAACATACGATTTTACTTTAAATTTTATTTTCGTTTGTTAGGGTCAGGACATCCGAACAAGGAGGTTGTGATGTCTGAACAAGTGATGAACGAAATCGAAAACCATGTGCCTGCACTGCGCCGTCATGCATATCGTCTGACCGGCAGCAACGACATGGCTCAGGATCTGGTCCAGGACACGCTGTTGAAAGCCATCAGCAAAAAGGACCAGTTCGAAGAAGGCACCAGCCTCAAGGCTTGGTTGCACCGTATTCTGTTCAACACGTTCATTTCCGGAAAACGTCGTGAAAAAACGCGTGGCCCGCAGGTCGACTGGAATGATCTTGGCGACGTCTATGGCCATGGCAGCAATCAGATGGCGCGTTTGCAGCTTCGTGATGCAGACCGTGTGCTTGAAGATCTGCCGGCCCAGGAGCGCGAAGCGATCATGCTGACCGCTGTTGATGATGTGTCCTATCAGGATGCTGCAGAACAGATGTGTGTCGAGATTGGCACGGTCAAATCCCGTGTTGGCCGTGCACGCCGCAAGCTGCGCGCATCGGTTGGTCGAATCGAAGCCCGTGAACACGCATCACGTTATGTCTCGGAGGCCGCATGATATGAGCCTGGTTCTTGCGATATATGGCAAAGATCACATTCTTGGCTATGTGCGCGGGACGCTTGAAGACGACGAAGAAAAACAGGACATCGAAAGTCTGGTCGAGAGTGACCCGCGCGCTGCCAAGATTGTTAACAAGCTTGAAGTCACCGAAGTTGGTGACCGATGGGCAACCGACAATTCTGCGCGAAGACGACTCGAAAAGTTACAGCGCATCGCCGAGGAGGCAGATGTCCTGGCATAGCGCGAAACCGCAAAATGCCACTTGTGAACAAATAGAATTGACATAAATGACCGCTGGTCATATAAATACAGTACATCAGGGTTGATCGTCTTTTCCCTCAACGTCTAAGGCCCTTCCCTGAAATTGCCGAAACCGTCCCCCGGTTTCGGCATTTTTTTTTGCCCTGTTTTCAAAATACCGGTCGTTTCGCGCCGCCAGCTTTGTTTGCAAACCTTGCGGGTTATGACGGTCTCCTCAAAACTGTCATTTGGAATTTTTGAAAATAGACCCGACATATATTTCATAAGTTTCTGAAAATGCCGGGAAAGGTCCGAATTATAAACTTTCCGATATCCACAAATCAGCGGTTTTGACGTCTGGATTGAAAGTGATGGCAAAGTTTTCGGTTGTCAGAAGCCGGGGGAGCGGTGATAAATCTCTCGCTCCAAGGGGTTTTGTCATTGATCCGTCGCTGTTTTATGCTTTGTGATCTGGCAAAAGACCCAAACAACAATAACAAAAAGGAGCAACCAATATGGTTTCAGAAGTCCATGGATCGGTACGCGATCTGTTTGAATTCACGGACGCCGACCGGGCACTCGCGCGCATCAAGGATATTTATGCGACCGGTGCCAATGCCGTCCAAGAGGCCTTTAACCGTTTCGGTCAAGGCCAACAATCTTCCCCGATACGTGCCTATTATCCGTATCTCGGCATCGAAGTGCCGCCGGAAAAGCTGCATGTCGAAAGCACCCTGTCATTTGGCGCACCGCGCGATCCGGGTGTTTATGGAACGACCCTGACCCGGCCCGACCTGTTTGAAGAATATTACCGCGAGCAGATCGAACTTCTGCTCAAAAACCATGACGTTCCGGTTGTGGTGGGTGTTTCGGACCGTCCGATCCCCGTGCCGTTTCTGGTTGAAACGGCGACTGATAGTATCGGTCCGAATGATATCCGGCCGATGCAGCTGATTTTTGATATGCCCGATCTGGCGCGGACCGATGATGATATCGCCAATGGCGTTCATTACGGTGCGAACGCGACCCCGGGGCCAAAGCCATTGTCGCTGTTTTCCGGTGAACGTGTGGATTATTCGCTGGCACGCCTGCGTCACTACACGGCAACAGCCCCCGAACATTTCCAGAAGTTCGTTCTGTTCACCAACTATCAGCGCTATGTCGATGAATTCATCGAATTCGCCAAGTCACAGCTTGATGACCCGAAAAGCCCCTATGTCGCGTTTGTCGAGCCGGGGCCGAAAGTGAGCGTGCGCAAAAACGCGCCCAAGGGCTGGGTTGAAAGTGGTGAAGCGGTCAAGCAACTGCCGCAGATGCCGTCCTATCACCTGATCCGCGAAGATGGTCTTGGTGTCACGCTGGTCAATATCGGTGTGGGACCGTCAAACGCCAAAACGGCAACCGACCATATCGCCGTTCTGCGACCGCATTGCTGGTTGATGTTGGGGCACTGTGCCGGATTGCGGCGTAGCCAGCTGCTTGGTGACTATGTTCTGGCACACGGTTATGTCCGTGACGATCACGTGCTTGATTCGGACCTGCCACTGTGGATTCCGGTGCCGCCAATTGCCGAAGTTCAGGTTGCACTCGCGGACTCGGTCACCAAAATCACCGGTCTTAAGGGCCGTGAAATGAAGGCGCGCATGCGCACCGGCACGGTGGCAACCACCGATAACCGGAACTGGGAACTGCGTTATAGCGAACTGTTTGTTCGCCTCAACCAGTCACGTGCCATCGCGGTCGATATGGAAAGTGCCACTATTGCCGCCAATGGTTTCCGGTTCCGGGTACCGTATGGCACGCTTTTGTGTGTGTCCGACAAACCGGTCCACGGCGAATTGAAGCTGCCCGGCATGGCGAATAATTTCTATCGCCAGCGTATCGGTCAGCATTTGCAGGTGGGTCTGGATACGATTGATACGCTCCGTCAGGACGTCAATCAGCTCCATTCCCGCAAATTGCGGTCCCTGGACGAACCCGCCTTCCGCTAAGGCGTGAATGATCAAACCAAAACCCCGCCTGAGGCAGATCGCCACAGGCGGGGTTTTGTTATGGAATTGTGACGAATGGCTGTAGTCCCGATTTTGGCTTTGCCGCCTTTGTGCGATTGCGTATGGTCAGGCAAAATCAGGGGTAGGGCAGGACAATCACATGCCAAACGCAAGGCCGCACAACAAAACCACAAAAAGTTCCACAGATAACAAGGCTCCTTCATTGCCAATTGGCGGTGTTGGTCTTTGGCAAATCTTCCTGATTTTTCTGCGTCTTGGCTTGACCAGTTTTGGCGGTCCGGTTGCGCATATCGGCTATTTCCGTGAAGAGTTTGTCGCGCGCCGCAAATGGCTGAGTGATGCGCGCTATGCCGATCTGGTGGCACTTTGCCAGTTTGTGCCGGGGCCTGCCAGTTCGCAGGTCGGTATGGGCATTGGCATGGCGCTTGGTGGTTTGCGCGGATCACTGGTTGCCTGGCTTGGATTTACCATGCCATCCGCGATTGTATTGGCCGCCCTTGGCATGGCGTTTGTCGGGTTTGATCTGGGCACGGTCGAGGGGATCATTCGCGGCCTTAAACTGGTGGCGGTCGGGGTTGTTCTTCATGCCCTGCTTGGCATGGCGCGCAGCCTGTGTCCGGATGTTCCGCGTGCCATTCTTGCCGTCTTGGCCGCGGCTATCATGATTGCCAGTGAAACGGTGTTAGCGCAGTTTGGCGTCATCCTTGGCGGGATGCTGGCGGGCTTTTTGCTGCTTCGCGACAAGGTGGGCGCGGGTGCCGATCCCGGCTCTGTGCCGCGCTCTGCCAAGGGGGCTGTTGCTGCCCTTTGCGCATTCTTTGTTCTGCTTATTCTGTTGCCCGTTTTGGCAAAGCTTGATCCCACCGGACTTTTTGCCGTGATTGACGGCTTTTATCGCAGTGGTGCCCTGGTGTTTGGCGGCGGGCATGTGGTTTTGCCCCTGTTGCAAAATGCCGTGGTTACACCGGGCTGGGTGGATGCCGAGACTTTCCTTGCGGGATATGGCGCGACCCAGGCCGTACCCGGTCCGATCTTTACCTTTGCCGCCTATTTGGGGGCGGCCCTTCATACCGGGTCTGGTGGTACGGGACTTGTGGTCAGTGCCATCACGTCCCTTGTGACATTGATCGCAATTTTCCTGCCGGCATGGTTATTGGTGGTCGGCCTTCTGCCGTTCTGGGATCGTGTGCGGCATATCCCGTCGATGCGGGCCGGATTGATGGGGGTGAATGCCGCCGTGGTCGGCCTTCTGGCAGCGGTGTTGTATGACCCGATCTGGACCGGTGCTAATCTTGATATCTTTGATATCGGGTGCGTGATTTTGGTTTTCGCAATCCTGCAATGGCGGATTGCCCCGGTCTGGGCCGTTGTCGGGGCGGGGGCTGTGGTTGGGTATCTGACGGGTCTTTTGTGATTACACCAACTGGCGCAATCAGCCGTCATTTGCCCCGGTCGTTGTCGCATCCGATCCGATCGGCGTATCCGCCGGGGTATCTGAAGTCGCCGGGAAAATGGCACTCAGATCGGCAATGAACTGACGCAGCTTGAACGCGCCGGAATTGCGGGTGACGCCGAAACGCGCCACCACCAGATTTCTGGATGGAATGACGGTAAGCGACTGGCCATCATGACCAAGCGCGAAATAGGCGTCTTCGGGGATCTGCGGCACGTCATTACGGGGTGTGCCATCCTCGTTTCGGCTGCCGGGCAGATCAATCCACCAATGTGCACCATAAAGACCATACGGGTCTTCTGCGGCGGGGCTGGTGGAATATCCGACCCATCCTTCGGGCAGCAGGCGCTCCCCCTCCCACACGCCGTCTTGCAGGAACAACTGGCCGATCTTGGCCCAGTCGCGTGCGGATGCATGCATGAAGCTTGAGGCGATAAAATAGCCTTCCGGGTCGGTTTCGATCACCGCACTGCTCATGCCAAGCGGACGGAACAGAAGTTCTGTCGGTCGGCTGAGATAGGTTGAGCGTGACCCGCTCAGATTACGAATGGCTGCGGACAGGATGTTGCTTGCCCCGGAATTATAGGCGAAATCACTGCCCGGCGTGTTTTCCAGCGGCATGGATACCGCATAGCCCGCCGCCGCAGGTTCGATAAACAGCATTTGCACCACGTCTGATAGCGGATTGGCGTAGCTTTCATCGAACTCAAGGCCGCTTCGCATGCGAAGCAGATCATCGTAATTGATGGTTGCGCGCGGGTCGTTTGGCTCTGCCTGCCATTCGTTGATCAGAACCGGGTCCTGGATGTCGGGCATCATGCCTTCGAACTGCATGCGACCGAGGATGACGTTGAAAACGCTTTTGGTCATCGACCAGCCGGGCAGCGGCGTGTCGGCTGTTATGCCCGCGGCATAGCGTTCGGCGACCACCTTGCCATCATGCAAAATCACCACCGCGCGTGTCCGCCGTTCCGGATGCAGGCCCGGCTCATCCATGACGTCAAACAGGATGTTGTTAAGCGCCCGTCGGTCAACATTGGCGGGCGGTGGTGTCGTCAGAAGCGGGCGTGGTGTGACCGGCCTCATCACCGGGGTCGAATTGCGCAATTGCGCGACATGGTCCAGATCATCGGCCAGCGTGCAACCAAGATTGGGGCGATAAACGGCAAACCGTTTGCGGAACCCGAAGGCATGCGCGCTGACAGTCTGGTTGCGCAGATCTACATTGGTGGTGATCAGGGATAAAAGGGCATTGTTGTCGGCCAGAACATCAACATCGCGCGCCCGTGTCGATGTCAGGCCATCGACAAAAATGGCAGAGCACATGATCTTGGCGCTATAGGCAGCCCCAACCGGGGCCAGCCAGATGAAGAAGACAGCAAGAACGGAAATGCCGATCAATACCAGTCCGATAAAGATGGCTTTGATCAAATGCATTCCACTTCCCTGAATCTTTTTGATTTGTGTGGGAGGGAAGGGTCGCCTGCTTCGCCGGATAGGTCAAGCCATCGTATCGTATAGTTCTAAGATGAATTTTGTCTAATGGGGGCTGCCATGCCCGGTTTTCGTAGGGTAATCAGGAAACCTGCAAAGTAAAGACCACCCAGAACCACAGCCGCCCCGGCCCAACCATTTTGATCGATCATCGCCCCGGCAAATGGAGGAACAATCACGACAAAAATCTCGGCGAACTGGGCCAGCATGCCCTGCAGGGCGGGCATGGAAAGGCCGTCCTTTGCGATCCTTGGCAAAAGTGCAAAGCACGTTCCGGCGACCATGCCTTGACAGACGTTAAATATAATCAGCGCGGTGACGCTAAGCGGTAGAGAGGTGCTGACATAGAGCGTCGAAATGGCAGCCGCCATCATCGGCAAAAATATAATCAGAATGGTCCGGCCAGCAACATCACGGCCCAGAACAGTCCCGGCGGCGACACTGCCGACAATATTGCCGGCAATTGCGGTTGTGCCGATGATCCCGGCCGACAGCGTAATGCCAATATCAAGGTTGTCTGCCAGCATGGCCGGCATGAACGCCAAAGCGGCCGACGTTGCACCCGCAAACGCACCAAAGGTCAGCGCCACCTGAAGGGCGGAACGGGATTTCAAAACACCAACCACCCCGACAATAAGCGATCGCCGCGCCGTTCCGATTTCGGGTTTTTCCATCAGGGCAAGAAGCGGCAGCAAAACCAGAACCGGCAGGGTGCAAACCCCAACAGCGATCCGCCAGTCCATCCATGTCACCACAGCCGCACTGACCCAGTTGCCCAACGCAATGCCAACCGGGATGAAGGTGCCCCAGATGCTCATGGCCATGGCGACGAGCTTGGGATTTTTGAACCCGGCCATCCAGCTTGGCGCACCAACAACAATCAGAAGATAGCCGACACTGGTGACAATCCGACCGACATATAGAAGGCTGCTCACGCTTGCGGTCGCAAAGATCAGCGCGCCTGCAATCATCATCATACAGCCAAGGACGAGTGACCTCCGGAGCCCGGCCCGTGCGGCCCATACCCCGGCGGGTATGGCACACAGCGCGCCTGCTGCGGTGATCAGGGATGCCACCAGTCCGAATTCCGCCTGACTAAGCCCGAAGCTTGCGCGCAAGTCAGGTGCAATCGGTCCAATCAGACCGACCTGCATCGAGGCGGTCAGTCCAAGTCCATAAAGAATGATGACGGCGGTGATGGGCGGCATGGATCGGTTCCGTGGGGCAGGATCGGTGCACTTGCAGGGACTGATTACCGATATTCTGATAAGAATGCCACGTATGAAATATGCGCAGATGATCCGTATCAGATGTGAACCGGCTTCTGATCAAACCCGGTGGTCAGGCGCACTGCCGTGCCATCAGACAGGAAAAACCGTTCCCAAAGGATATAGGTATCGACAATCCGCAGCGGTGCGCCCTCCCGGCGGGAGTTTTCAAAGGTCAGGTGATCGGTCTGATCCTCGTGCCAGCCAAGGTCATGCAGGCTTTTTTCTGCTGATGCGATTTCCGGGGTCGCAAAGCACCACAGCGAGGTGCCCAGCAGCGGCGTACTGTCACGTTGCCATTCGTTTTCGCGCGGTCGCGACAAACAAAGAAGACGGTGTGATCTGTCTTCGATCAGGTGGACACGCTGTGATGAATGCAAAACCAGCCGTTTGATCGCCTGATCAAGGCGGAAATTGCGTTTGCGCGTCATCATTTGATGGATAAGGCCATATTGCAGCGGGGCCGGGCTTTGCGCGCCGTTTTCCCACCGTGAAACGGTTGCCTGCGTCACGCCCAGAATATCGGCCAGACGCGATTGTTTGATGTCGCTTGTGCGCCGCCACTGGCGCAAAAGGCGACCAAAATCCTTGTCTGGTGAACTATTGGACAGACGTTTCATGACGATCAACCGGTAGTGCAGGTAGCCAAATCTATCACAGAATACGCTGACGGGCAGCTTTGCTGCAATCAGGCGATAAAACGCCCGATATCAATCTGGCAGCGGCCATATTTGCGACTGTCGCACAGATAAAAATCGTCAAGCGCGACTTCCGGATCGCGCGGATCGCGTTCGGCAACAATCAGGGTGTTATCATCAATCCACCCGGCCTGGGCCAGGGCCGTGATGCTGGGATCGATCAGGTCTTTGCCATAGGGCGGATCGAGAAACACCATGCTGGCCGGTGTGTTTGCGCGCGGGGGTTTGGTGGCATCGGCACGTCGTGCACTTGCCTGATCGGCAATGCGAAGGGTGTCGATGTTTTGTTCGATGATCGCAATCGCCTTGCGGTCATTGTCAAAGAACACTGCGCGCTCCGCCCCGCGTGAAATGGCTTCAAGCCCAAGCGCACCGGACCCGGCAAAGGCATCAAGGATCACGCCATCATAAAGCGGGTTGAAGTCATCCTCATACCAGCGCGATGCGTGCGACAGGATGCTAAACAGGGCTTCGCGCACCCGATCAAGGGTCGGGCGCGTATCGCGTCCTTCCGGTGCGTTCAGAAGCCTGCCACGATGGGTGCCACCGACAATCCGCATTCAACTTAGTCCTTCTTGCCGCGCGGACGGTTACCGGACGGCTTGCGGCCGGGCGCACTATGTGTGGTATCGCCGGAACGACCCGCAGGTTTTCCCGATGGTTTGCCGGATGGCTTTCCACGACCGCGCCCTTCGATGAAGCCCGGTTTGCCTTCGCGGCCACCAGTACCCCGTCCGCCATCACGACCGCCGTCGCGACCGCCGTCACGTCCACCGGAAGCTTTACCTTCGGCACTGTAACGGCCACGGCCCTTGTTGGTCGGGCGTGATGATCCGCGTTCTTCGCGCATATCACGTTCCTGGCGATCCCCGCCAGAAGCCGGTTTGCCACGGCCACCGGCACGCGGGGCAGCCCCGATGCGCGGGCCTTTCCGTGCAGCACCACTAGCCGGACGTTCGCGGGTTTCACGCTGTTCGTCGGCCTCGGCATTCTGGGCGGCGGCGTTCGGGCCACCTTGTGGGCGTTTGCGCTGGGCTGGTTGGCCAAACACGGTGCGCGGGGCCTTCGGACGCGATGTGCCACCACGGGCAACCGATTTCTTTTCGGAAACCTTGGAATAGTCGCCCTTAAAGAACGCAGCGAGCTGTTCTTTCATCACCTTGCCGGTAATTTCCTCGCACTCGCCAGGCGCCAGATTGCCCAACTGGAACGGGCCATAAGAAACACGCATCAGGCGCGTGACCGGCCAGCCAAGATGTTCCATCACACGACGGATTTCACGGTTCTTGCCTTCACGAAGTGTGACCGTCATCCAGGCATTGGTACCTTTCTGAACGTCAACCTCGGCCTGGATGGAACCATAATTGATCCCGTCGACCGTGACACCGTCTTCAAGCTGTTTAAGCTTGGCCGGGTCAATTTGCCCATGCACGCGCACGCGATAACGCCGCGCCCAGCCGGTGGCAGGCAGTTCAAGATAACGGGCGAGCTCCCCGTCATTGGTCAGCAACAGCAACCCTTCGGAGTTGAGATCAAGTCGCCCAACCGAAATCACGCGCGGCACATAACTTGGCAGATGTTCAAACACCGTGTCGCGGCCCTGTTCATCGCGGTGGCTGGTGACCAGACCGCGCTTTTTAAACAGGCGCCAAAGACGCGGCTTTTCCTTTTCCGGCAGCGGCTTGCCATCGACGATGATTTCATCTTCGTCGGTGACGGTGACGGCCGGGGTATCAAGCTTCTTGCCATTCAGGCGCACAAGCCCCTCGGCAATCATGCGTTCGGCATCACGCCTGGAACAAACACCAGATCGCGCAATGCGCTTGGCAATGCGTTCGGGCTTGTTGTCATCCGGGGTGGTGTTCTTGTCGCTCATTTGCGGGCCTCGGAAATCAGGGCGTCGAAAATCTTCGCATCGCCCGAACTGATATGGAATTCGGGATGCCACTGGACCCCGAGACAATAACGATATTTCGGATGCTCAATCCCCTCGATCACGCCATCTGGCGCATAAGAATTGATGATCACATCCGGGCCAACACCCGCCACCGCCTGATGGTGGGCGGAATTGACCGAAAGACTTTTCACATCGCCAACGATCTTGGCCAGAAGCGTATTCGGTTCGACCGTGACATCATGGCCGGGCTCGTTGCGCGGGTTGGGCTGTTCGTGGGGCAGGCAGTTTTCAACTGTGTCCGGGATATGCTGGATCAGCGACCCGCCTAGAATAACGTTCAAAAGCTGCTGGCCACCGCAAATGCCCAGAACCGGCATGTCGCGCTTAAGCGCGCCGTCGGCCATCGCCCATTCAAATTTGGTGCGCCGATCCTTGGTGACAACCGTGTCGTGCTTTTCCGTCGCACCAAACAGGCTTGGGTCCACGTCAAACGCGCCACCGGTCACGACCAGCCCGTCAATCAGATCAAGCAGATCGGGCACCAGTTCCACCTCGTGGGGCAAAGGCATCGGAATGCCACCCGCCTCGGTCACCGCACCGGCATAGTTTTCACGCAGCGCATACCACGGGAATTTGGAATAGCCCCCCGGTTCTTCGGAATCGAGTGTGATACCAATGATCGGCTTGCGCGTGGTCATGTTGGATGGACCTTGGTGCTGGTGATGAAATGGCGAATTAAGTTTGGCGGAAACTACCTGTGTAACCTTTTAAGGGCAACGGCAATTCACGCTGATAGTCTATGCGTTCTGCGCAACCAGACAAAGATTGGTCTGATTTCCACGTGGATGATCATCGCGTGCCAGATCATCTGCGTGCTGGCACTGTGAGCCAACACACCCTAAAATGCAGTAAAAACAGCCGTTGCGCAGGACGTTTTTGTCACACGGTACAAGCGGGATGGAAAGATCATGAGTGCAGACAGCTATATGGATATGGCCCTTGAAGAAGCCCGCGCCGCCGCCCGTCGTGGCGAGGTGCCCGTCGGTGCCGTTCTGGTCGATGCCGATACCGGGGAGGTTTTGGCACGGGCCGGAAACCTGACCGAGGAAATGAACGATCCGACGGCCCACGCCGAAATTCTGGTGATCCGGGCCGCTGCCGGGGCCAAGGGCGAACCACGTCTGCCCAATTGCGATCTGTATGTCACGCTTGAACCGTGCCCGATGTGCGCAACCGCCATTTCATTTGCCCGTCTGCGCCGGGTTTATTTCGGGGCCTATGACCCCAAGGGTGGTGGCGTTGATCACGGCCCGCGCGTGTTTGAAAGCACAAGCTGCCATCACCGTCCGGAAGTCTATGGCGGCATTGGCGAGGTCGAGGCGGCAAAGCTTCTGAAGGATTTCTTTGGCAGCTTGCGCTAGGCATTTGATTGTTCGGTTGGGGGACGTCCGAATTTAGTTTTCCGGCACTTCACGGAACATCACCATGCCACCGTGATACAGGACGTCGTTTTCAAAATAGCCATCGGCGGTAAAACCGGTGTCATCCTGATAGGTGATGTAATTGCCTGAAACCTGATAGTCGCCCTGATAGGCCGACTGGCGTGTACCTCGGGCCTCGTCATAGCGGCCGTCGGCACGCAGTTCCTGGCGGATATGACCATCCTTGGTCACCCACATCCCGACATACGGGTGCGGGGCGATTTCAGCACTTTTGTTCATACCGGCCTCCTGCTGGGGCCATGCTGGTGATGCGAACACCACCAGCACGGAAAGAAAACACAAGGATTGCAGAATGATCTTCATCAGAACGCCGATGCCGCCGGACGGACGATGACTTCGTTGATGTCGACATCTGCTGGCTGATCAAGGGCATAAAGCACAGCACGCGCAATGGCATCGGGGGTAAGGGCGATCTGGCGGAACTGGGTCAGAAGCTCCTTGCTGTTCGGATCGGAAATATCGTGGCCCAGTTCGGTCTCGACCACGCCCGGTGAAATGGTGGTGACACGGACATTGGTGCTTTCCTGACGCAGGCCTTCGGAAATCGCCCAGACGGCATATTTGGTGCCACAATAAACTGCCGCACTCGGTACAACGACATGTGCCGCAATCGACGCGGTATTGATCACGTGACCAGCACCTTGCTCCTTGAACAGTGGCAGGACAGCCGCAATGCCGTTCAAAACACCACGAATATTGACGTCGATCATGTTGTCCCATTCGTCGGTTTTCAGTGCCGACATCGGGGCAAGCGGCATCACGCCAGCATTGTTGAAGATCGCATCCACACGGCCATAAAGGTTCTTTGCGTTGTAAACCAGTGCCTCGACGCTATCGGCATTGGTGACATCCACCGAACGGGCCATGGCACGACCGCCGGCAGCTTCGATTTCGGTGGCAAGCTGATCAAGGCGTTCTGTGCGGCGTGCGCCAAGAACCACATTCGCCCCGCGGGATGCAAGAAGGCGGGCGGTGGCTTCGCCAATGCCGCTGCTGGCCCCGGTGATGATAACGGTTTTGTTTTCGACATGGTTGATCGGGTTCGACATGACATGCTCCTTGGTTTGGTGTGTCGGTGTTTGTTCGTGGCGCTTACTCTGTCGATAAATCCCCGATTGTTGAATACACAGAACTCGAATTGGATTGCCTAATCCTCCAAATCCGAGATTGAGTGCTTTGTCCGTGTGAAGGCGCGTGTATAGTGGGGCTATGGAAAACAAAGGGTTTTGCGATGGATAGCTATCAGAAGCTGTGTAGCTTGATTGACAAATACTGCGAGGCCGACGGTGCGGTACGCACGGCTGTTGAGCCGGTCTGGATGTTCCGGTCAACAGGACCCACCCTTAAGGTGCCGACGATCTACAAGCCTTGCCTGTGTCTGATTATCTCGGGCGCAAAGGAAGTCACGCTGGGGGATGAGCTTTATCGCTATGAGCCCGGCCAACTGCTGGCGGCATCGGTCGATTTGCCACTTGTTGGCCATGTGACGCTCGCGGCCGAGGATGCGCCATATCGCAGCCTGTCACTTGATCTGGATGCGAAGATCCTGGGCGAACTTGTTGCCAATATGGATATCAAGATGGGCGCAGACGGCGAAAGTACACGCGGGCTTTTTGTCGAAAAGACAACCGAAAGCCTGACCGATGCTGTCTTGCGGGTGGTTGAGCTGCTTGATCGTCCCGATGATGTGCCGGTGATGTTGCCGCTTTTGATGCGCGAAGTGCATTACCGCTTGTTATGTACCGCCAAGGGGGCGGCGATTGCGGGGCTTGCCATCGGCGGCAGCAACATGCAGCGGATCTCGGCAGCGCTTCAACTGATCAAGGATAATTTCGACAAGCCGCTTAAGGTGGAAGACCTGGCAAATCGCGCCAATATGAGCACGTCTTCATTCCATCACCACTTCAAGCAGGTGACAGCCATGAGCCCGCTTCAGTACCAAAAGCGGCTCCGCCTGACCACAGCGCGTCAGATCATGCTGGCCGAAATGAAGGATGCCGCATCGGCGGCCTACGCGGTCGGGTATGAAAGCGCGTCACAGTTCAGCCGTGAATATGCCCGGATGTTTGGCGCACCGCCAATCCGCGATGTGATGTCGATCCTTGGGCAGGGCGGGGCCAGCCAGTCTGCCGATATGGCCCCGCATTAACCCTAACCCTGTTGCTGATTACCCAGTGCCGGCAAATGCTGGAACATCCAGGTTTCACTTAAGGGGCCGTCACCGCGTTTCAGATACATGCGCAGGTCAACCGGATCATTGCCCGCCGCCTTAAGGTCAAAGGCCGCCCGCCAGATGCGGGTATCCATGATCGGTTCGATCTTGGTGCGGACAATCTCCCCGCGCGAGGATGTCACAACCACTTCGGGGAATTCACCGTATGCAAGCGTTCCCAGAACCTCACCCTCGAACTCGACCGAAAACTTGATTTCGTCCTTGGGTCGGTTGGTGCCTGGCTCCCCGCCGCGGCCCATGCGGGTTGCGGTGGCGGTTGCCAGTTCCTTGACCGGGAACGGGTTATGGGCCTGCCAGTAAAGCCGGTATTTGAATTGATAAGAATTGCCAGCCTTGGCCGGGCCATTCGGGACCCAGAAGGCGGCAATGTTATCGTGGATTTCATCGTCGGTCGGGATTTCGATCAACTGAACCGCGCCGTCATTCCACTGGCCCTGCGGTTCGACCCACAGGCTGGGGCGGCGGTGATAACGCACACCATCCAGATAGTTTTTCACATCGCGATCGCGCTGCATCAGACCGAAACCACGCGGGTTGTTGTCACCAAAGGCCGATGCGCGGATGGTTTCAGGGTTGTTCAGCTGTCGCCAGATGCGTTCGCCGCCACCGGTCCAAAGCTCCAGCCCATCGCTGTCATGCACTTCGGGGCGCCAGTCAAAGCGGAACGATTTGTTCTGTTCGGAATACCAGAACATGCTGGTTAGCGGTGCGATGCCAAGCCGTTCGATGTCACGGCGCAAAAACAGATGTTTTTCGACATCCATCGTGACGCCTTCGCCGCGATAAAGCAGGAATTTATAAGCACCCGTGATGCTGGGGCCATCCAGCAGGGCATAGACCGTCACCGGATCTTCGGGGTTTTTGGCCGGTTCGATAAAGAATTGACGGAAATCGGGGAATTCTTCGGGAACCGAGGTCGCCGTATTGACCGCAATGCCACGTGCCGACAAGCCATACTGGCCTTCATCGCCAATGGCGCGGAAGTACGATGCGCCAAGAAACGCCGCCCAGTCCTGGGTTTTCCAGTCATCGCGCGCCTGATTTTCATGCAGGCGGAAACCGGCAAAGCCGCTATTGGCGGGCAGCTGGCGGGCAATGCTGTCTTCGGGCATGTCAAAGTAATCGGGCTTATAGATCACTTCGCGTGCCTGTCCGTTTTCCAGAAGATACATATGCACCGGTTTGGCGAAATACATACCCAGATGGAAAAAGGTCAGCGGATAGGTGCCCGATCCGTCGGAAAACGGCGAATGGTCGCGTTTGTAATGCAGCTTGCCATGGGTGTCGTAATCAATCTTGCCGACAATTTCCGGGTTTGGCGCAACGGGCGGCTCGTAGGCCGATGCGGCCATGGATTTGGCGCGTGCAATCAGATCGGCAAAATCAAACGGCTGTGCCGAACCCAGATCAAGGCCGTCGACATCTGCCAAAGCATGCTGATAGATCGACATTCCCGGCAGGATAAGACCGGCTGCCGCGATGGATTTCAAAAAGCGTCTGCGTTCAACAGAAGTCGTCATGTTCATCACATTCCTGTGGTTTGAGGTGTCGGGAAAGCATACCCGGCAGTGTGGAGGTAATCGGGATGAAACATGGCAAATTCAAGGTCGTATCAATTGCGTTTTATGCATGGAGCCTTGGCGTTAATGCCGCTGGTGGTCTGCCAATTTCCTTGACCGTGTTTTTGGTTTAATCTAACCGTGACGTGTCGGTATCCGAATATCGGATAAAGGGAATTCGAGATGGGCCGAATATTGGCTCATTAACCGAAGCTGCCCCCGCAACTGTAGGCGGCGAGCATTTTTCTGACCAATGCCACTGGGATCAACCTGGGAAGGCCAGGGAAAATGTGTTGACCCGTAAGCCAGGAGACCTGCCGACACGAAGACGACGGACCGGGCGGGGTGCCCCGGAGAATGTCGGTACGTGTCTTGGCCCAACAGTTTAGCCCAGGTTTTCTAAGCTTTAAGGCCGGCATCTTCCGCCATCTCCTGACACTTTTGCCAGTCCATTGACAGTAGCAAAAGTGATGTTATGTTATAACATAACATTTGACGATGTGTTGAAACTGGATCATCCAAAACGGTCCCGGATCAGCCCATCAGCAAGAGGGAACTAAAAGTGATCAATCACGATAAACGTGTACTGGCGGTCGGGGTGTTTGCCGCTGGTCTTATTTCATCTGTTTCATTTGCGTCCGCAACCGAATATCCGCTCAGTATCGAGAATTGCGGCACTGTGTTGCAATTTGATGCGGCCCCCGATCGCGTGGTGTCGCTGGGCCAAAGCACGACCGAAATTCTTTATTCGTTGGGCCTGGCCGACAAGGTCAAGGGTACGGGGGTCTGGTTCGGTCCGGTGATGGATGAATTCAAGGATGTGAATGCATCTGTGCCGCGTCTGGCCGACAATGATCCGGGGTTCGAAACCGTTGTCGCGCAAAAGCCGCAACTGGTTGCCACCCAGTATCAGTGGCATGTCGGGCCCAAGGGCACCGTCGGCACCACCGAGCAGTTCAACGAATTGTCCATTCCGGTCTACACCGCACCTGCTGATTGTGTGGGCAAGGACAATGCCGGTGGCGGTGACGGCGTTCGCCATGAAGGCTTCACCATGGATCTGATTTATCGCGAGATTTCCGATCTGGCGCAGATTTTTGATGTCGAAGATCGCGGCGAGGCGCTGATTGCCAGCCTGAAGGAACGTCAGGCGAACTCATTGGAACGTGTGACGGCAAGCGGCCATGACAATGTTTCCGCCGTCTTCTGGTTTTCCAGCCCGGAAATCAACAGTGATCCCTATGTGGCCGGCAAAAACGGTGCGGCGGGCTATATCGCCGGTAAACTTGGTGTTCGCAACATCATCGACAGCAATGAAGAATGGCCGACCGTTGGCTGGGAAACCATTGCGCGCGCCGACCCTGATATCATCGTGATTGGCAAGATGGGCCGTCGGCGTTTTCCGGCTGATGACTGGCAAGTCAAGGTGGATTTCCTGAAAACCGATCCGGTCGTAAGTCAGATGAAGGCGGTGCGCAATGGCAATATCGTGGTGATGGACGCCCAGTCGATGGATCCGACCATCCGCCTGATCAATGGTATTGAAACACTTGCCGAAGCCGTCGAACGACTGAGCGCTTCGAACTGACCTGCACTGCCAAAGGCACCTGATATGCCCGGAGAATTCAATGTTTGAAACAACGCCAGTGCAGCAGCCGGTTCAGCCACCTCGGCAATCGCTGGCGGGGCGGGCATATCTTGTGCGGGCCGGTGTCAGTCTTGGCGCCCTGGTTTTGCTTGTTGGCGTCATCGCGATGGCGGCAGCCAAGGGGGAAACGCACATTCCCCTTGGCACCGTGTTTCAGACCATTGCCAATCATCTTTGGCAGGCGGGCTATGACGTTGATCCGATTGATGCCGGGATCATCTGGAATTACCGAATATCGCGCGCCATGGTGGCGGCGGCCTGCGGGGCGTCCCTTGCGCTATCGGGCGCAGTGTTGCAGGCGCTTTTGCGCAATAGTCTCGCGGATCCTTACTTGCTGGGCATATCGGCCGGGGCATCGACCGGTGCGGTCAGTGTCGCCATTCTGGGGTTTGGCGCGGGCATGGTTTCCCTGTCGCTTGGCGCCTTTGTCGGCGCGCTGGTGGCGTTCGGGTTTGTTGCGCTTTTGGCCATTCCGGCCGGACGCGGGGCAGGTGCGATCATTCTGGCCGGGGTTGCCGGATCGCAACTGTTTAACGCGTTGACGTCCTTCATCGTGACCAAGGCCGCCACGGCGGACGAGGCACGCGGGGTGATGTTCTGGTTGCTTGGAAATCTAAGTGGCGTGCGTTGGCCCGATGTCTATCTTGCCCTGCCGGTTGCCGTTATCGGCTTGTTGGTTTGCCTTTGGTATTCGCGGGCGCTGGATGCCTTTACCTTTGGCGTGGAATCGGCAGCGTCCCTTGGTGTGCCTGTGCGCCGGGTTTATGTGGTGTTGATTGCCATTGCTGCCTCGATGACCGCGGTGATGGTCAGTATTGTCGGATCCATCGGCTTTGTCGGGCTGGTCATTCCCCATGCCGCGCGGTTCTTTGTCGGGACACGGCATGGCTTTCTGTTACCGGCCTCCGCCCTGATCGGGGCGGTGTTCCTTGTCGCGGCTGATATTGTATCGCGCATCATTCTTGATGGTCAGGTCCTGCCCATCGGGGTGATCACGGCCCTGATCGGTGCACCGGCCTTTGCGATCATCCTGTGTCATGGGCGGGTGTTGCGATGAGCCTTGAATTACGCAATGTCGGCTGGAATGCCGGATTCAAAAAGATCATCAGCGACGTGTCGCTTCGGGTGACACGTGGCGAGTTTTTGGGAGTCATCGGGCCAAACGGATCTGGCAAAACCAGTATGATGTCGGTGCTTGGTGGCATTCGTGCCCCGTCGACCGGGCAGGCATTGCTGGGGGACCAACCGATGAAGAAAATCGGTCGGCGCAACCTTGCCCGTCATATCGGCTTTGTCGAACAACAGGCCGACACCATCGACCGCATTACCGTGCGCGATGCCGTCGCGCTTGGTCGAACGCCGTACCTTAGTTTGCTGTCACCATGGTCAGGGCACGACGACGCCATCGTGTGCGAAGCCCTTGCCAGTGTTGAAATGGGACCGTTCGCGGATCGGATGTGGCATACGCTTTCGGGCGGTGAAAAGCAGCGCGTTCACATCGCCCGTGCCTTGGCCCAGCAGCCGGACTTCCTGTTGCTTGATGAGCCGACCAACCATCTTGATATCCATCATCAACTGGGCCTGCTGGAACTGGTGCGCGCACTGCCGGTCACCGTGGTGGCCGCCCTCCATGATCTAAACCATGCGGCGATGTTTTGTGACCGGATTGCGATGATGGATGGTGGCAAGCTGATCGCGCTTGGCACGCCCGAACAGATTTTGACATCGCAAAACCTGCGCGATGTTTTTGGGGTTGCCGCCGATATCGAAATTGATGATCAGGGCCGCTGTCACATCCGCTATCACGCCGGGAACCAGAAATCTTTGGCCATAAAAAAAGACCGGGTTGCGTAACCCGGTCCTTTGCTTTCAGCATCTGGGACTTCTTGGTGCTTAGCCCTGTTCGCGGGCAACCGCACGCCAGCCGATATCGCGGCGGCAGAAACCACCATCCCAATCAATTGCATCAACCGCCTCATAGGCGCGTTTCTGGGTTTCGGTCACCGTCGCACCGCGCGCGGTCACACCAAGAACGCGGCCACCGGTCGCAACCAGTTTGTCGCCATCCATCTTGGTACCGGCATGCAGGACCTTGACCTTATCCATGGCGTCCGCCGCTGGAACGTTTTTGATCTCGGTCCCTTTTTCATAAGACCCCGGATACCCCTTGGCGGCCATGACAACGACCATGGCGGTTTCATCGTGCCATTCGGGTTTGACTTTATCGAGCGTGCCGGTGGCAGCACCCTCAAGGATATCAAGCACGTCTGATTTCAAACGCGTCATCAGCACCTGACATTCCGGGTCGCCAAACCGAATGTTGTATTCGATCAGCTTCGGGTTGCCCGCATCGTCAATCATCAAGCCAGCAAACAAAACGCCCTTGAACGGGTGGCCTTCGTTGGCCATGCCCTTGACGGTCGGGATAATGATCTGATCCATGACCTTGGCTTCGACCGCATCGGTAAAGACCGGGGCCGGGGAATAGGCCCCCATGCCGCCCGTATTCGGGCCGGTATCGCCTTCGCCAACGGCCTTGTGATCCTGGGCTGCGACCAGCGGAATGACGTTTTCGCCATCACAAACAGCAAAAAATGAGGCTTCCTCACCTTTGAGGAATTCCTCGATCACGATTTCCGCACCAGCATCGCCAAACTTGCCGCCAACCATGCATTCTTCAATCGCGGCAAAGGCTTCGTCATTTGTCATACAAATGGTCACACCCTTGCCCGCGGCCAGACCATCGGTCTTGACCACAATCGGTGCGCCCTGCTTTTCGACAAACGTCTTGGCGTCCTTGGGATCGGTAAAACGGCCATAGGCAGCGGTCGGCACACCGAACTTTGCCACCATGTCCTTCATGAAGCCCTTGGAGCCTTCAAGCTGGGCGGCTGCCTTGGAACAGCCGAATGATTTGATGCCCTCGGCATCCAGTGCATCGACAAGGCCTGCTACCAGCGGGGCTTCGGGGCCGACAACGACCAGATCAACCGCGTTGTCCTTGGCAAATTTCACCAGACCATCAATGTCGCCGTCGGAAATCGCAACGCATTCGGCCGAATCCGCGATACCGGCATTGCCCGGTGCACACCACAGTTTGGAAATGCGCGGGCTGCGCGCAATTGCCCAGCACAATGCGTGTTCACGTCCGCCGCCGCCAACGACCAGAACCTTCATGACTTTATCCTTCGACTTGTCCGATTGCTTGATGGTCCATGCGCGATGAACTAGGCTAGACCCAATTGCCACCCCGCAAAATTATTAGGCGGGCTTTTAGCATAAAGTACCCTTGATGACGCAAGATTTGTTCGACCCTTATGCCCCGGTTCCCGAAACGCCTGTAAAATCGGGAAATGCGCCCGAATTTTCGGTTTCCGACCTGTCAAACGCGCTGAAGCGGACCGTGGAGGATGCGTTTTCGTTCGTGCGGGTGCGCGGCGAAATTTCCGGGTTCAAGCGCGCCAGCAGCGGGCACATGTACCTTGCGCTGAAAGACGACAAGGCGGTGATTGATGGCGTCTGCTGGCGCGGGCAGGCAGCCAAGCTTGGCCTTGTCCCCGAAGACGGCATGGAAGTCATCGTTACCGGGCGCCTGACGACATTTCCGGGCCGATCAAAATACCAGATCGTCATCGAGACGATGGAAGTCGCGGGCGAAGGCGCGCTGTTAAAGCTTCTGGAAGAACGCAAAAAGAAACTCGCCGCCGAGGGGCTTTTTGATCCCGAACGCAAAAAGCCGATCCCGTTCCTGCCCGATGTTATCGGCATTGTCACATCGCCCACGGGTGCCGTGATCCGCGATATCATGCACCGCCTGCGCGATCGTTTTCCGCGCCGGGTTTTGTTGTGGCCAGTACTTGTTCAGGGGCAGGGGGCGGCTGAGCAGGTGGCCGAGGCCGTGCGGGGCTTTAACAATCTTTTGCCCTATGGCCAGATTCCGCGCCCGGATGTTCTGATCGTTGCGCGCGGTGGCGGGTCGCTTGAAGATTTGTGGTCGTTTAACGAGGAAATCGTTGCCCGTGCGGTGGCCGAGTCTGATATTCCGGTAATTTCGGCTGTCGGCCATGAAACTGACACCACCCTGATCGATTTTGTATCTGATCTGCGTGCGCCGACGCCCACCGGGGCGGCGGAAAAGGCCGTGCCGGTCCGCGTCGAACTGATTGGTCAGGTCGAGGAAGATGGTCTTCGTCTGGCGCAAGCCGTCCGGCGTTTGGGCGTTGAGAAGAAAACGGCGCTTGAAAGTCTGGCCCGTGGGCTTGGCGATCCCAAACGCATGCTCGAGGAACGCAGTCAGACCCTTGATAACTGGGCAGATCGATTGCCGCGCGCCGCCGTCAATGTCACGCAACAAGCCCGCGCACGGTTGAACGAGGCGAGTGCCCGACTGGTCAGCCCGCGTGAACAGCTTTCGGAAAAGCGCGGGCGTCTGGAAAATGCGGCGCTTCGTCTGGATGGTGCGATGAAATCCGCGCTTCAGATGCAGCAATCGCGCCTTGATCGTGCTGCGGCTGGCCTTCGGCCCAGTGACGCCAAGCGTGATATCGCACGTGCCGACAAACAGATCATTGATCTTGGCGCGCGTTTGCAGGGGGCGGTTCGAAATACGCTTAACCGCGAGGCAGAGGGACTTGACCGCTATGACCGGCTTTTGGAAAGCTATTCCTATCGCAATGTGCTGAAACGCGGGTTTGCGGTGGTGCGCGACGGGGACGGCAATCTTGTTGGTAAATCGTCCGATCTCGTCACAGGTCAGACCTATGATCTTGAGATGGGCGATGGCATTACCCCGGTGACGGCGGGTGAAGGTGTTGCGACATCAAAGCCAGCGCAGGGTAAGGATGATAGCGCTACCATCTCAGATCAAAATGCCGCCATATCCGCGCCCGAAAAAACCGCCAAACCCAAACCGGCGAAGAAGAAAAATCCAAGCCCCAAAGACGATGACAGACAAGGGAGCCTACTGTAATGCGTATGACCATTTCTGGCATGCTGGCCGCAGCGGGCCTTTTGGCGGTTAGTCTTTCCGTTCAGGCGGCCGAGCCGACCTATCAGGGGCAGTTTGTTCAGGGCGGGATTGTGTTTGGGCAAACCGATGCCGGGTCGGAAGTCCTACTGGATGACGAGGCGATTGATACCATCGCACCCGATGGCCGTTTTGTTTTGGGGTTCCCGCGCGATTACGAAGGCCCGGCACGGCTCAGCATCCGGCATGCCGATGGCAGTGTCGAGGTGTTCAGTTACGAGATCGGTGATCGCGAATTCAACGTTCAACGGATTGACGGGCTGGCACCCAAAATGGTCACGCCTGATCCGGAAGTTATCAGCCGCATTCAGGATGATTCACGTCAGGCCCGCGAAGCGCGCACCGAACGGTTTACCGAGAATTTCCTGGAAAGCGGCTTTATCTGGCCCGCTGTTGGCCCGATCAGCGGTGTTTATGGATCACAACGCATTCTGAATGGCGAACCGCGTGCACCGCATTGGGGCGTTGATATTGCCCTTCCGACCGGAAGCCCGGTTGTTGCCCCGGCGGATGGAATTGTGACGCTGGCGCATCCCGATATGTATTTTTCCGGTGCGACACTGTTTATCGATCATGGGCTTGGTGTGGTGTCGGCGTTTTTGCATCTGTCGGAAATTGATGTGCAGGTCGGCGACGTCGTTAAACAGGGCGATTTGATCGGCAAAATCGGTGAATCAGGTCGTGCGACCGGGCCGCATCTGGATTGGCGGGTCAATGTCGGGGCGGCACGGGTTGATGCGCAGTTGCTGGTGCCACCGATGGAAGAAGCACGCAAGACGGCAAACGCCAATAACTGAGCGGAACAAAGATCATGAAAACCCACGGGGCCGTTGCCGCAGGACATGCCGTTACCGCAGATGCGGCGGCCCGTGTGCTTGACGAGGGTGGCAACGCCTTTGACGCGGTGATTGCCGCGATGTGGGCGGCCTGTGTGGCGGAGCCGGTTCTGGCATCGCTTGGCGGCGGCGGGTTTGTCATGGCGCGTCCTTCCGGGCAACCGCCACGGTTGTAT
This sequence comes from Thalassospira sp. CA1, assembly GCF_059052855.1. Classification (NCBI taxonomy): domain Bacteria; kingdom Pseudomonadati; phylum Pseudomonadota; class Alphaproteobacteria; order Rhodospirillales; family Thalassospiraceae; genus Thalassospira; species Thalassospira sp. CA1. The sequence goes on along the minus strand of NZ_JBZCIA010000003.1, from coordinate 222,778 downwards.
GATTTCTTTGTTGAAACGCCGCTTGAAAAACGATCACGTGAAAATCTTGAATTTGAAAGCCGCCTTGCGACTTTTGCCGGTGGTGTAACCCAGGAATTCCATGGTGGCTATGGTTCGGTGGCGACACCGGGCGTGGTGGCGGGGCTTTTTGCTGTCCATGACGATCTTGCCAAGCTGCCGATGGCAAAACTGGCGGAGCCAGCAATCCTTGCGGCGCGCGATGGCGTCGAACTTGATGCGTTTCAGCGCTATGTGATGGGGATTGTCGAACCGCTTCTGGGCTTTTGTGCCGAAAGCCGGAAGGTGTTTGGCAAAACAGGCAAAACCGGTGCGGATGAATTTGAACTGCTTGATGCCGGTGTGCTTCATCGGCAACCCGACCTGGCAGAAAGCATTAACTATCTGGTCGAGAACGGAGCAGAGGGATTTTATCAAGGCGACCTTGGCAAGGCGCTTGTGCTGGGATGTGCGGACCATGGCGGTTATCTGACGGTACGGGATCTGGCGGGCTATCGGGTGCTTCTGCGTGATCCGTTGCTGGTGTCCGGGCGCAAGGGGCGGTTTGTGCTTAACCCGCCACCGGCATCGGGTGGGGTTCTGGTCGGTTTTGGTCTTAAGCTTGCGCGGGAAATGGCGTTGGGGGCCTTTGGCTCGGAACGCCATCTTGAAGCGGTGTCGCGGATCATTCACGCCACTGGTTTGGCGCGCGGGGAATATGGTGCGCGCCCGGCGATCCTGGCTGACGAGCTGTGTGAACGGTATCGTATGATGATTGGCGAACGCCCGCTTAGTCAGAACGGCACAACTCATATTTCGGTCGTTGATCAGCATGGCAATCTTGCCGCGGCGACGATTTCAAATGGTTCCACATCGGGCCGGGTCGTGCCCGGCACCGGGATCATGATGAACAATATGCTCGGTGAAGCCGATTTGTCGCCGGATGGTTTTCATAACTGGCCCTGCGGAGTTCGGATGACATCGATGATGACACCAGCCCTGTATCTGGGCGACGACGGGGCGTCAGTAGCACTTGGTTCTGGCGGGTCAAACCGGATCCGGTCCACCATGCTTCAGGTGTTACTCAATATCGATGCTTTTGACATGACCCTGCACGGGGCGATTGCGGCACCACGCATGCATGTCGAAGATGAACTGTTGTCGGTCGAACCCGGATTTGATGACGCTTTGCTTGATGGGCTCAGCCTTGGCAATCAACAGCGCTGGGATTGCGAGGACATGTTCTTTGGCGGGGTGCACGCGGCCAAAGTCAATCAGGCGGGCGACATGCTTTCGGCGACCGGGGATGGGCGACGCAATGGTCATCAGATCATCGTTTGATCGTCCCACATTACTGACGGCCTTATCTGAACCGCTGAATAACGGCGAAGATCAGTGAAAAGATTGCGATCAGAATGATGGCAACCGTTGCGATCAGAAGCGCCTGTTTGGTGCGCAGTTCATAGGCCTGCTTGCGTTCGACAAAGACAATCACATCACGGCGCAACTGGTCCATTTCCGGCGCGACATCAAGACTGTTGAGATAAAGCCTTGCACCTGCGCGTGCCAGAAGGTCATTGGTTTTGTTCATCTCGCGGGTGAAAAGGGCAAACCGTTCTTCGGTGTCGGCCAGATCATCAAGAAGGTTTTTATCATCCTTCCCGGACGAGGCGATTGTGATGGTTGTTCGCGTCAGATCGCGCGCATCTTCTTCGATGCATTGCGACAATGATTTTCGGGGTTGATCAGAGGTGCATTCGACTTGCCGACTGCCGAATTCTTCAAGGGCACGCTTCAGATGTTCCTTGAGCTGCTGATCAAGCTCGGAAATTCGCAACCGGATATCGCGTGCCGTTTCACGAATGGTCGTGTCGTCCTGATCAAGCGCCATTGTCGGCCAGACGACAAAGATCGAGCCGGCCAGAATAAGACAGAAAATGATCAGCAAGCGGCGCAAAAAGGCGGGCTCCGAAGACTCGTTCGACAGCGGACGAAATGCCAGTCTGCGCCAACAGGGTTCCTATTCGGTTAATGCCCGATCAAAACGCCAGTCGGATTTACTTCGGCCAACGGCGATGCAGCCAAAGCCATTGTTCGGGGCGTTCGCGGATCCACTTTTCCATGACAGCGTTGACCTCGGTCATGGTAGCCAGAATATCGGCGTGCCGGTCGCCTGTTTTGGGAATCTCCAGTGGTGGATAGAACGTCACACGGAAATGCGCACCATTCAGGCGTTCTGAACGAATGGGAATGATTGGCGCATCGTATTTAAGGGCAAACTGTGCCAGTGCCGGGGCTGTCATCGCATCCCGGCCAAAAAACGGCACGGCGATACCATCTGTCATCTTTTGATCGACCAGCATACAGGCGTGGCCACCATTCTTCAGATAGCGGGTTAGTTTTCGCGCACCATCCGGGCCTTTCTTGACCAGTTGGCCTTTAAACATTTTGCGGGCCCGCATGAACAGGCCTTCTACCCAGGGATTATCCGGCGCCCGATAGACACTCATCATCTCCATATCAAGCGCCTCGGCGATGCACATCGCAACTTCCCAGTTGCCGATGTGACCGGAAAAGAACAGGCCGGGTTTGTCATCGGTCTTGGTGGCAAGGCCATTTTCAATGCCAACGATTTCAATGCGCGGTCCACCCGGGCGCATTTTGTGCAGATGGGGAATTTCGGCAGCCGAACGGCCAAGATTTTCCCACATGCCAACAATGATCTTGTCGATCTCTTCGGGGGATTTTTCCGGGAACGCCGCAACCAGATTGTTGCGTGCCTTTTTCGTCTGACCGACTCTGGGCCCCAGGGTACGCATAAGCCAACCGCCAACCGCCGATGCCATGTCAACGGGCATCAGGGCAAACATCCAGTAGACCAGATAGGCCCCAAAACCCTGAAGCGGGTGGGAGATGTATTTCTGGCGCATTTTGTAAAGTTGGCTGTTCTTATCCATCGGCAAGTACTGATGTCACAATCTTTGCGAGCTGATCTGGTGCCTCGAACACCAGACGAATGTCGAGACTGCTTATGCCGTCCCGGTCCTGTAATGGCAAGCGCATCAGATCCTTTTGCGTGGTGACAAGTCTGGCATCAAGCTTTTCTGCCTCGGCACGCAGATCGCCAAGCTCTTGCACCGTAAAGGGGTGATGATCTGAAAAATCACGTGTCTGGATGATTTGCGCGCCAGCCTTTTGCAGGCTGTCATAGAATTTCGACGGTTGGCCAATCCCGGCAAAAGCCAGAACGCGGGATTGATTGAAATCACCCGCGTTGATCGCCTCGATCGATGCGCGCAACACCGGAACGGAAGCCGGAAGGCGCGTGATGAAGTCGGGTGTCTTGTCGCCGATCAGAATGATGGCACGCACTTTTTCGAGCCCGCTGATCAGGGGTTCGCGCATTGGACCTGCGGGCATGACGCGGCCATTGCCAATACCATAGTTGCTGTCGATCACAGCGAAACTGCAATCCTTGATCAGGGTTGGATTTTGCAGTCCGTCATCAAGAATGATCGCATTGGCACCGGCATCAACCGCCATTTCGGCGCCAAGGGCACGGTTGCGTGAAATCCACGCCGGGCCATGCTGGGCGAGCAAAAGTGGTTCATCGCCGACTTTGTCCGCGGTATCAACGCCCGGATTGACGCGGTGCGGACCTTCAAGCGATCCGCCATGGCCGCGGCTGACGAAATGCGGTGTGCGGCCAAGGTTCGTCAGAAGATTGTACAGTGCGACCGCAGTCGGGGTTTTGCCCGCGCCCCCGACGGTAAAATTGCCGACGCAGAAAACCGGGCAGCCGGGATGGCGCGGCGTGGTTGTCAGTTTGCGAAAGCAGGTACCCGCCCGCCAGGCTGCGGACAGCGGGCTTAGAAGTTTGGGAATGACGCCGTCATGCTGCCAGAATTGCGGATCACGCATCACGGGCCTCCTTGATGCCCTTTTGCGCCAACAACGGGCGCAGGGCATCAAGCGTTCGATCGAGCACTTCGGCCTTGGAGTTTGCGTAATCAAGTGCGGCTTTGGCGATTTTTCTGGCGGACTCAGGATCGCGAAGCAGGGCGGCAACCTGTCTTGCAAGGTCATCCGCATCGGTCACCGGGCGGCAGGCTCCGTTTGCCAGCATTTCGGTGCTGATGGCGGCAAAGTTGCTCATATCCGGGCCGTGCAAAATGGCGCAGTTCAATCGTGCTGGTTCCAGCGGGTTTTGACCGCCACCCGCAGACAGGGTTTTGCCCATAAAGACGATCGGCGCGGTACGATAAAACAGGCCAAGTTCACCCATGGTATCGGCAAGATAAACATCAGTACCCGGTGTGATGTCGTGGCCAAGGCTTCGGCGTGATACCTGCAGGCCCTGTGCGACCAGATCGGATTCAATATCGTCGGCCCGATCCGGGTGGCGCGGCACGATGATGGTCAGCACGCCGCTATGATCGCGGGCGAGTTTTTTGTGCACGTCGCCGGCAATATGTTCTTCGCCCTTAAACGTGCTTGAGGCGAGCCAGACCGGACGATGACCAATCTGTTCCTGAAGCTTGGCCAGATCAGCCTCATCGGCAGGTAGCGGCGGGGCAGCAAATTTAAGATTGCCAACAGCCCGGACCGATGTCGCACCGAGGCTTTCAAATCGCGTGGTTTCGTCACCGCTTTGGGTCAGGATCAGGTCAAACGCAGAAATAACCGGCCGGATAAAAGACGGATAGCGTGAGTATCCCTTAAAGCTTTTTTCCGAAATGCGCCCATTGAGCAATGCAAGGCTGACACCGGCCTTCTTGGCCTTGGTCAGAAGGTTTGGCCAGAAATCACTTTCAAGCCAAAGCGCGACATCAGGTTTCCAGTGATGGAGGAAACGCGCGACACAAACCTGACGGTCAATCGGGACGAACTGGTGAATGACGCCCTTGGGCAGGCGGGCATGCATCATGGTGGCGGACGTGACCGTGCCGGTCGTCACCAGAATGGATGCCGACGGATAAAGACGACGGATTTCATCAATCACCGGCAAGACTGAGAGGGATTCTCCCACACTGGCCCCGTGAATCCAGACCAGATGTCCTTTGGGACGGGTAGCACCCGGATGACCAAAGCGTTCACCGATCCGCCCGGCATCTTCCTTGCCGCGGTTCTTGCGACGGTTCAGATAAAGGTTTAGCGCCGGACCAAGCAGGCGGGTTGCCGCGCGATAGGCGTAAAACAGGCTCATGACCCGGTTTCCCCCGCCGCGATGGCAGATCGCTTTTGCTTGGGCAGTTCATCGGGCGCAGCAGGCGGGATCACCGCAAGACCAAGTTCACGATCGGTTTCCTGGGTGAGCCTGGTCAGGGCGTTTTCAAGCTCGATCCGTTTGGCTTCCATGCCTTCGTCATCAAGCTTGCGGTCGACAAAAATCGGATCGCCCCAGTGAAAAACACCGCGTGAAAAGGGCAGGGGTAAAATGAAGCGATCCCAACTTTGAATGACCTTGCGGTTGGAGGCCGAATAGGTCAGCGGGAAAATCGGAACACCTGCCATGCGGGCGGCCTGAATGATCCCGTCGGATGCCCGCATGCGCGGGCCGCGCGGCCCATCCGGCGTCATGCCAACAACTTCGCCGGCTTTCAGCGCCTTTAGAATCTGGCGCAGGGCCGCGGCACCGCCTTTGCCCTTGCCGGTCGATCCGGCGATGGTTTTGATATCAAAGCGCGCAATCGTCCGAGAAATGATTTCCCCGTCACGATGCGATGAAATCAGCATGTTAAACGGGCGATCACCACCGACAGATCGCCAAGTATAGGGCATCATCAAAAGACGTTGATGCCAGAAGGCAACAATAAACGGTTTGCCTTCTGTCAGGTAGTGGGCCGGATGGTCACCACCTTTGGTGCGCCAACGTCCTGTGGCACGCATCAGGCGCACATAAAACGCCGCCAGCCAGCACAGTGTGCTGCGCATTGTATCGCTTTTTATGATCCGTTTATGCCACTGCACGCCCGATATTCCCGAAGTTGTCCGGATCAGTTTCCGTTTTCTTCCGAGAATTGCAAGTTATAGAGGTGAGCATAAGCCCCTCCCAGTGCTAGCAATTCTTCGTGTTTGCCCTGTTCGGTCACGCGACCATTGCTGACGACGCAAATCTTGTCGGCATCAATGATGGTCGACAGACGGTGCGCAATTACAAGAGTGGTCCGGCCTTTCATCAGTTCGGCCAAAGCCCCCTGAATGTGGCGTTCGGATTCCGTATCAAGGGCCGAGGTCGCCTCATCAAGCAGCAGGATCGGCGCGTTTTTCAGCATGGCGCGCGCAATCGCAATACGCTGACGCTGGCCACCTGACAGCTTCACCCCATGTTCGCCGACAATCGTGTCATAGCCATGTTGAAGCTGTCCGATAAAGTCGTGGGCGGCGGCCTGACGTGCGGCCTGTTCGATCTCGGCATCCGATGCGCCGGCGCGACCATAGGCGATGTTGGCACGCACCGTATCGTCAAACAGGGTGATTTCCTGACTGACAAGCGCGGTTGCCTTGCGCAGGCTTTCAAGCGTCACATTGCGGATATCCTGACCATCAATGGTAATCGCACCCTGATCAATGTCATAGAAACGCGGGATCAGGTTGAGGATGGTCGATTTGCCCGCGCCCGACGGGCCAACAAGGGCCACGGTTTCGCCCGCCTTGATATCAAGATCAATCTCGCGGAGTGCTGTGATTTCAGGGGTATAGGCAAAGGCAACGTTTTTGAAGTTGATGTTGCCGCCCGAAACCGCGAGCTCCTTGGCATCCGGTGCGTCCTTGATTTCAGGTTCAATATCAAGAACCGTAAAGACGCGCTGGGATGCAGCAAGGCCTTGCTGCAAGGTGATGTTGATATTGGCCAAACGTTTGACCGGCTCATAGGCCAGAAGCAAGGCTGTGATAAAGGCAAAGAAGCTTCCGGGGTCACTTGCCCCGTCGATCACGCGGTTGCCGCCATAGATGATGATCGCGGTGATTGCTGCACCACCAAGTGTTTCCATGATGGGGGACGAACGCGCGCTAACCGTCGAGGCCTTGAAGCTCAGTTTGAAGACGGTTTCAACCAGCTTGCCCATGCGTGAACATTCATAGGGCTCCATGCCATATGCCTTCACGTGGCGAATGCCCTGGAAGGTTTGTTCAAGCAAGGTGGCGAATTCGCCAATCTGTTGCTGGGTGTTTGCAGACACCTTGCGCATGCGTTTACCCAGTCGTGCAATCGGATAGATCGCAGCGGGAAATACGGTAAAGGCGATGATTGCCAGCAACCAGTCCTTGTAGAACATCACGCCGACAAGGACGACAGCGGTCAGAAGGTCTTTGCCAAAACCAGTCAGCGAGTTTGAAACTGCTGCGCGCATCGCAGTGATGTCGTTGGTAAAGCGCGTGATCAGCTTGCCGGTATTCGTGCTGTGGAAAAAGCCGATATCAAGGCGAATGACGTGCTCATAGAGGCTGTTTTGCAGATCGGCCAGAATACGCCCGCCGACATAGCTCATCAAAACTGTCTGCCCATAGTTGGCAAAGCCTTTGAGAGCAAAGGATCCAAGAACCGCCGCCCCGACGGGCACCAGCATGTTTTCCTTCTTGTTGATGAAAACATCATTGATGATCGGATCCATCAAAAGCGCATAAAGTCCGGTCGCCCCTGCCATTAGCGCCATGCAGAGAAGCGCAAGCAGTATTTTGCCAAGATAGGGGGCAACCGCATCTCGCACGATACGCTTGACCAGCGGCCAGGTACCCCAGTGTTCTGCAGTATGATCCAACGAATTCTTTGGCAATGATTTGATCCCGGCCTTCTTCGCCATTTCCAGATTGTATCGAATTGATACTATCGTTATGGATACGGCATCATAAAAGTAAAATACTCGCGCTGTTGCTAGCACGCTCGGACAAGGGCGGCAAGCTGCTGAGACGCTTTAACGGACACAAAAATGGTCTGCATAACAGCAGATTGCCAACTGCGACATATAAGACAAATAAATGAACGAGCAACTCCACGCACTTGTCGAACGCACCGTGGCCCAGGGTGTCGGTGCACGGGTTTTCCCGCTGCGCTGGGATAACCGGCGCATTTGGGTCAAACAGGCAGTTCCGGCCAAACATAAAGTCTGGCACAGCGTTCAGCGCTTTGCGGCCAACATTACGGGTATTCCATTGTTGCGCCCGACCGTATCGCCCGGCGGGCAAAAGGGCCTTGAAAGCGAGGCCACGACGTTGCGCAAGCTTGCCGCCCTTGGTGTGTTGGTCCCTGATCTGATTGACGTCGGTGAAAACTGGATTGCCATCGGCGATAATGGGCGCATCCTTAAAACCTGCATCGAAGATGATGTCGACAAGGGCAATGATGATGCCATCCGTCGCCATGTTGTTGACGCCGGTGCGGCCCTGGCAAGATTGCATGGCGAAGGGGTCGCGCATGGTGCGCCGTTGCTTCGCAACATGACGCTGCGCGAAGATCATCAGATCGGCTTTATCGATTTCGAAGAAGATCCGAACGCCCGCATGCCGGTAATTGATGCCCAGGCGCGCGACATCTTGCTGTTTGTTTTTTCCATCCAGCGTGAGTTTAAAAAACGCCCGGAATTGCTGCGTGCCGGATGGCAGGCCTATGTTGAGGCCGCTGGTGCAACCGCACCGCAATTGGTGCCGCTGCGTAAGGTGATCAGGCTATTGCGCCCGGTCTATCTGATGCTGCGCCCGTTCCGTCGCTGGCTGGGTACGGATGCGCTCAACGGTCTTTGGGCATACCGCACCTTGCGCAAAAGCCTGTATCGCTGATTAGGCGTGCGGCCTATTGGGCTGGTTGCCCAACAGGTGCCTTGCCTGCCACGGTTTCAGGCGCGTGATCCGGTTTTGCGACCGCTGACTTTGCTGCGCTGGTATTAGCCGCGTCATCCAGTGAAATGCGGGTTGCCTCGACACCATCAAATCCACCGGAAAACGGTGCCAGATTGTGCAGGAACTGGTTGGCCGAGTTGCGCCAGCTATATTGTTCGGCCAACGCGCGGGCATCGTCACTTTTAAGTTCCAACGCCGCCAAGGCGGCTTCGCGCAGGTCGGCATCGATGGCGCCGGCCCTGGTGCCACGCACGATATCGGCTGGTCCCTGAACCGGGAAAACCGCAACCGGGGTCCCCGACGCCAGCGCTTCAAGGATCACAAGGCCGAACGTATCGGTCTTGCTGGGGAAGACAAAGACGTCGGCGGCGGCAAAGGCCGTTGCCAGTTCTTCACCGATTTTTTTACCAAGAAACTGTGCGTTGGGATATTTGCCCTTGAGCTCATTTAGCTGCGGGCCATCGCCGACAACGAATTTCGTGCCCGGCAGGTCGAGATCCAGGAAATGGCCGATATTCTTTTCCACCGCAACCCGGCCGACAAACAGCCAGTGCGGTTTTGGGAAATCGCCAAAACTGGCTTCCGGGCGGGGGCGGAACAGGTCCAGATCCACACCGCGTGACCAGATTTGCAGGTTGTTGAAGCCCCAGTCGGACAGTTCCTGACGCAGGGTTTCGGTCGCGACCATGACGGATTGCGATTTGCCGTGGAAATGCTTCATGCCGCGATAAAGGATCGAAAGCGGCAGGCGCCAGCGGGCGTGAATATATTCCGGGAAGCGCGTGTGATAGGCGGTCGAAAACGGAATGCCACGCTTAAGGCAATAGGCCCGTGCGGCCTGACCCAGCGGGCCTTCGGTTGAAATATGAATGGCGACGGGATGAAGGGCCTCGATCATCTTGGCCATTTTGCGTTTGGCAAAAAGCGCCAGCTGGATTTCCGGATAAGTTGGGCAGGGGATGGTTTTAAACTGATCGGGCGAGATGACATGAACGTCATGTCCCATCTCGCCCAACTCGCCCCGTACGGTTTCAAGGGTACGGACAACACCGTTGACCTGCGGATACCAGGCATCGGTTACGATCAGTATTTTCATGCAGTCTTTCCAATCGGTGCATCATTGCCCTTTTTCGAAGAGCCCGATGCAGAGTTGCCCGCTTCATGGGCGATACGAAACATGGAAATCAATTTGCCAAGGCCAAGCGACGGGGCGCTTGCCGCATCGTGACCGGGGCTTGAATGGCTCATTGCCATCTGGCGCATTTCGGCCCAGTGCAGCAGTTCAAGCTTGCCCTCTTTGTCTTCGACAAGGGCAGTACAGCTTTCAACCCAGTCACCATCGTTGCAATAGAGCACATCGCCGATCTTGCGTTTTTCGGCGTGATGGATATGACCACAGACCACGCCATCCACCTTGCGTTTGGCGGCTTCGTGGGCGACGGCATTTTCAAAGTTGCAGATGAACTGAACGGCGTTTTTCACCCGGTTCTTAAGATAGGCTGAAAGCGACCAGTACCCGTAACCAAGACGGCGGCGAACGCCGTTGAAATAACGGTTGAGCGTAATGGCAAGGTTGTAGGCGGTGTCACCAAGGTAGGCCAGCCACTTGGCGTATTTGACGACCCCGTCAAACTCATCGCCATGGATGACCAAAAGGCGCTTGCCATCGGCGGTGACGTGGATATCGTTCATTTTAACGTCGACATGGCCAAAAGTCATATCGACAAACTCGCGGGCGAATTCATCATGGTTCCCGGGGACGAAGATGACTTTGGCGCCATTCTTTGCCTTTTCCATGATTGTCGTGATCACGGCATGATGACTTTCCGGCCAGTACCAGCTTTTCTTGAGGCGCCAGCCGTCAATAATGTCACCCACCAGATAATAGGTGTCTGCCGTCACTTCATTGAGGAAATCCAATAGAAGGTCTGCCTGACATCCACGTGTCCCCAGATGGACGTCTGAAATCCAGACCGTGCGGTAATGCGGTTGCAGCGTCATCGCTGTCATTGCCGCTCCTCCGTATCCTGCCAAAAGGATGGCTGGAATTCGACAGTTTGTCTTGCCGAATACTGTTCCAAGCCAGTATCGGTTTAAAACAAATCGTTGGATTATATAACCCGTTCACAGAAATTTCGCAGTTCTGTAAAGCAACTGTTACATGTTTTATTTCATATGGTAGGTGCTGTGAAAAATTTATTTCATTTTTATTTCGGAAGTGGGTCCAAATGACCGATGCGGATGTGACTGTCATCTTCAATCCACGTGCAGGTGGCAATAAACAGCGGTTTTTATCCCAGATATTGCAACATGCCGGCATCAAGGTGGAGTTGCTACAAACCACCCATCCCGGTCACGCCCGCGAACTGGCCCGCAAGGTCCGTGCCCATCAACGTTTATTTGTTGCCGGTGGCGACGGGTCGCTTAACGAGGCATTAAACGGATTGCTTGATGCCCAGATTGACGGGCACGAAGTCCCGCCACTTGGCATCATCCCGCTTGGAACCGCTAATGTGCTTGCGGTCGAGGTCGGGCTTGAAATCCGGGCCCGCGCGATTGCCGACTATATCAATAATCCCGGCAGGGTCTGGGTGCGTCCGGGACTGGTTAATGGTCGGGCGTTCTTTTTGATGGTCGGCATGGGGGCCGATGCCGATACGGTCGCCAATGTCTCGCTTCGGCTCAAACGCCTGATTGGCAAGGGGGCCTATGTTCTGGAAGGCCTTCGCAACATCTTTTTCCCGCGCCATCGTGATTTTGAAGTCAGTATCGGTCGGGAAAATTATCGGGTGTCGGGCGTGGTTGTAACCCATGCGCAACATTATGGCGGGGCATTTGTCATATCGCCCGATGCCAGCCTGACCGCCAACAGCCTTGATGTGGTTCTGATGCCGGGCAACGGAATCGGGGCCTTGTCACGTTATGGTCTGGCACTGACGCTTAATCGTTTGCATGCCCAAAGTGACGTTTCGGTGGTCCGGGCGGAACGCATCACGATCACCAGTCATTGCGGCCCGGCCCCGCTTCAGATTGACGGGGAAAGTGCCGGCAAGCTGCCGTGCGAGATCAGCTTGTCCCCCTATCCTGTGCGATTGATGGTGCCGCCGGCCTATGCCGCATTGTCTTCAATGACCGATCACCCATCACCTGATCTGCTTCGGATCGCTGCAGATTAAAAGAAATCGCTTCCAAACTTCATTCCTCAGTGTGTCGGGTTGTCTCGCTGATATGCCCGGCTTTCTGAGCTTTATGGCGCATCTGTGATGAAACGTCAGTGACTCCTTGAAGTTGAACTTCTTTTTTCCAATTTAATTTAAGGGGGATAAGTGTGTGCCCCCTCTCCGTTTGAGGATATTGGGCACCGAGACAATTCCGCCAGATCGCATCGGTGAGCGTAGATGGTTGTCTTCGCCTTGCAAGGAGTTTGACGATGGTTTCGGGGTCCTCTGCTTTGGTTCTCAACTCAGGTGTGTTGGCTGACATGCAGATAAAAACAAAAATTCTGGCTGGTTTTGCCGCGGTGCTGGCAATTCTCATTTCGGCACTTGCCTTTGCGTATTTCACCTTTGTTGCGGTGTCACATGATGTGGATGAATATGCCCATTATGTCGAAGAAGCGGCGCTGATCAGCGAGATCGAGACGCAGTTCCTGCGCTTTAACAATCACGCGCGTGAATTTGCCAATACGGCTGATCCGGCAGATGCCAACGCCGTGTTTACCTATGCCAAGCAGCTTGAACTGATGCTTCAAGACGCGCAGTCGCAATTCATGGTCGAAGAACATCGCAATCGCATCGAACATATTGCGCATGAGCTTGATGTCTACCTTGAAAGCTTCACAGCTGCCAAAAGCCTGAGCGACGAATACCATTCCCTGATCCTGGATCGCCTTGAGCCGGACGGGATCAAGATCGTTGCCGATCTCGACAAGCTTGTCGCCCATGCGCAGAATACCGGCGATCTTGAACTCCTCAAACGCTCAGTCGCGGCACGTGAGCATGCGCTTCTGGCAAGGTTGTATGCCAATATCCTGATTGGCCGTCAGGATGACAGCTTTGGCGCCAAGTCGGCCGACGAATTTGCCAAGCTTGAGACCGCACTGGGCAGCATTGGTGATCAACCATTGTCTGGCGAACTTTCCAGTGTTCTGAAGGAAGCCAAGGAACTGTTTGCCGATTATCGTCAGGTCTTCGACAAGGTGCGTGCCGACGAACTGGAAATTGTCGCAACAGTCCACGGGACCATGCGCGAAGCATCCGAGGGCATTATTGCCGATGCCGAGGCCCTGAAACAGGAACTGGCGGTGGCAGAGCACACCATCTTTGAAAAGGTCGTCGCCGAAATCATTCTGGCAGAAAAGGAAATCCTGATCGCATCAATTGGCGGTGCCGTGCTTGGGATGGTTCTGGCCTGGCTCATGGGGGATCGTTTGTCGCGTCCGATCACCGCGATTACGACCATCATGCGCAGGCTGGCTGATCATGATCTGGGTGTTGAAATTCCCGGACAGACCCGCAAGGACGAAATCGGCCAGATGGCGCAGGCGGTTCAGGTGTTCAAAACCAATGCCATTCGCAATGATGAACTCGAAGCCGAAGCCCGCGCGCAGGAAGAACGGTCCAAGGAAGAACAGCGGCGGTTCATGAACCAGACGGCGGACAGTTTTACGACAAGTGTCGGGACCATTATCGAAGCGGTCGCTGCCGCGGCCGTCGAGTTGCAGGCAACTGCCACCGGCATGTCCCAGATCGCAAATTCGGCGTCAGAGCAAACGACGGCCGTTGCCTCGGCCAGTGAAGAGGCAAGTGGCAATGTGGATTCCGTTGCCTCGGCAACAGAGGAGCTCAACAGTTCGATTGAGGAGATCAATCGTCAGGTTGTCTTTTCAAATGAAATCGCCAAAAAGGCTGTTGATCAGGCCCGCGAAACCATGCGCGGTATCAAGGAACTGGTCGAGGCTTCCAACAATATCGATCATGTACTCAAACTGATTAGCGATATTTCCGACCAGACCAATATGCTTGCGCTCAATGCGACGATTGAAGCTTCGCGGGCGGGCGATGCGGGCAAAGGTTTTGCGGTTGTCGCCAATGAAGTCAAAACCCTTTCGGCGCAAACGGCCAAGGCAACAGAAGAAATCCGCGCCCAAGTCGACAGTGTCCAAAGCCGCACTGGCTTTGCCGCCAACCAGATCGAACTGATCAGCCAAACGATCAGCGAAATGGAAGGCATTGTTGCGACCATTTCCTCGGCGGTGGAGGAACAATCGGCAGCAACCCGTGAAATCGCCTTTAACATCGAACAGGCCGCGACCGGGACAACGGTTGTCAGTTCCAACATTGTCACGGTTTCACAGGCTGTAAATGATGCAGGTACAGCATCAAGCGACGTTTTAACCGCTGTCAGCACTTTGTCCGAAAACTTTGCCACCCTGAAAGGTGCGACGGACAATTTCGTCACTGCCATCCGATCGACTTAGGCCTTTCGGGCTTTCAGATACCCAAAAAAGGCAAAACGCCCGGTCAAATCGACCGGGCGTTCTTTTTTTGATTGGGCAATAGCGAGGGTCGGTTACTGCCCGGCCAGCGTCATGCCGTCAATGCGAAGGGTCGGGGCATTGGTGCCGTATTTGAATGTCAGGTCATTGGCCGGGACGACAGTCTTGAACATGTCTTTGAGGTTGCCGGCCACCGTGATTTCAGACACCGGATAGGCCAGTTCGCCATTTTCAATCCAATACCCCGACGCCCCGCGCGAATAATCGCCCGTCACGCCATTCACGCTGCTGCCGATCATCTCGGTGATGTAAAGGCCGGATTTGATATCCTTGATCATGTCTTCGGGCGAAATGGTGCCCGGTTCCATGTAAAGGTTGGTGGTCGACGGCCCAGGCAGGCTTCCGGCCCCGCGTGACGCATTACCGGTCGATTTCAGGCCAAGCTGACGGGCCGAACGCAGATCCATGATCCAGGTTTTCAGAACACCGTTTTCGATCAGATGGCGTTTCTGGTTTGCGACGCCTTCGGCATCAAACGGTTTGGAGCGCAGACCGCGTTTACGGTGCGGATCATCAATGATGTTGATATGCGGCGCAAAGATTTCGTTGCCCATGGCATCAAGCAGGAAGCTTGTACCGCGTGCGATGCCGGAACCATTGATCGCCGATGACAGGTGCCCGACGATCGATGCCGAAACGCGCGGATCATAGATCACCGGGACCTGCGCGCTTTTTACCTTGCGCGGGTTCAGACGCCGCAGGGTTTTTTCGGCGGCCTTTTTGCCGATATCGACCGGATCGCGCAGATCGGTGGAAAACACTGCGCTGTCGTAATCATAATCGCGTTCCATGCCTGTACCGGTGCCCGCCAATACGGAAACCGAAATGTGGCTGCCGGACCCGGCATAGGAATTGGCAAAGCCGTTGGTCGCGGCAAGCGTGATCTGATGGCGGCCCCAACCGGCTTCTGATCCTTCGGAATTGGTGATGCCCTCGACCGAGCGCGCGGCTTCTTCGCAGGCGCTGGCCCATTCGATCAGTTTGTCCTGATCAACCTCGCCCGGCTCGCACAGTTCAAGTGCTTCGACATTGAAACTTTCGGCAAGTTCACTTGGGTCGGCAATACCGCAATAGGGATCTTCCGGGGCATTTTTGGCCATCGCAACCGCACGTTCGACCAATTCGGCAAGGGCCGCGTCGCTGGTATCAGATGACGATACAACTGCCTGTTGCTTGCCAATCAGAACCCGCAGGCCAAGATCGGCCCCCTCGGAACGTTCAAGCTTTTCCATCTTGCCCAGACGCTGGGCAACCGAAAGCGATGTGCCTTCGACATAAACGGCATCGGCATCGTCTGCACCGGCCTTTTTTGCCTGTGCGAGAAGGTCATTGATGCGATCAAGTGTCATGTCGGTCTTGGGCATGGAGGCTCCCTTGTATCGGAATGTGTTTCTTACGTTATAGGGGGCACGAACGTTTTCGCATAGACCCGAAACAAAAAGCTGGTTTTGGCCTAAAATTCCTGCCTTGTTTCAGAGGTGGCAGGACGAGGGCCGAATGGCAAGGCCCGGTCAATGACAGATTTCAAACGGCTTTCTGTTATAGTCAGACAAACAAGTGCTACTGGCGCCAGATAAACGGGAACGCGATGAACAAGCAGAAAATTCTTTCCGGGCTTAGTGTGGCTTGCCTGATCGGATTGGTCAGCCCTGCATTCGCAGATGACAGCAAGACTGTCATGAAAGGCTGGGATGAAAATGGTGTATGGGAGCTGAATGCGAATGGCGAAACCGATCCGGTTTCAAGCGCTCAGTTTTATTACGAAATGCGCTGGCAGGGCGGGCAATATGCCCGAAATTACCGCCATCAGATGCTGACCGGTGATTTTACCTGTGATGGCGTGCTTGATCGCATCGCCGGATGGGTTGACCTTGATAACCCTGATGGCCCGTTTTTCGCACTGTTGTTTGTGACCAACCATGGCGCCAAAGATCACAGTGAAATCCGGTACATTCCGTTCAAGCAATCCGAGCAGTTTGCGCTCTGTGTCTTTGATGAAACGGCACCACCGGTGCTGAGCTGGCAGGAAAACAGTACAGAATACATGGCCGAAGTTATAGGCGATGAGGATATGTGCAATTTCGCCATCCGCGTTGATGATTTCATGTGTGATGCGCCGCAGTTTTTCTATTCCGAAAAGCCGGATGAAAATGGCGATCACTGGATCTTCTTCAGAAACTAGTCAAAACATTCAGGTCAAAAGAAAAGGCGGGTTTGAAACCCGCCTTTGTCATTTAGTCCCGCCAGATTTTCTTGCCTGATCCGGGCAGGCCATAGCGTTCCCATTTCTGATCCACACGGTCGATGATGTCATCATCCATATAGATCTTTTCGCCCCATTCGCGGTTGGTTTCGCCAGGCAGCTTGTTGGTGGCATCGAGCCCAAGCTTGCCGCCAAGGCCCGAAACCGGGGATGCGAAATCAAGGTAATCAATCGGGGTGTCGGTGACGGTGGTAATATCGCGTACCGGGTCCATCCGGGTAGAGATGGCCCACATGACATCCTTCCAGTCGCGGACATCAATATCGTCATCCACGACAATGACGAATTTGGTGTACATGAACTGACGCAAGAATGACCAGACGCCCATCATCACGCGCTTGGCGTGGCCGGCATAGGCCTTCTTCATCGAAACAACCGCAATGCGATAGCTGCATCCCTCTGGTGGCAGCCAGAAATCGACGATTTCCGGGAATTGTTGCTGCAAAAGCGGGACGAACACGTCGTTCAGTGCCTCGCCCAGAACCGACGGCTCATCTGGCGGACGGCCGGTGAAGGTCGACAGATAAATTGGCTTTTTGCGCATGGTGATGGCGGTCACGGTAAAGACGGGGAAGTCTTCGACCGAGTTATAATAACCGGTGTGGTCGCCATACGGCCCTTCGGGCGCATATTCATCAAGCGATACATAGCCTTCAAGAATGATCTCGGCCGTGGCCGGGACCTTGAGCGGGACGGTTTTACAATCGACCAGTTCGACTTTTTCGCCGCGTAAAAGCCCGGCAAACTGATATTCCGACAGGGTGTCGGGCACCGGGGTGACCGCGGCAAGGATCGTGCCCGGATCTGCGCCCAGAACAATGGCGGCAGGCAGCGGTTCACGCTTTTCCTGTTTCCAGCGCGCATGATGCTGCGCGCCACCGCGATGTTTCAGCCAACGCATGATGGTTTTGTTTTTGCCCAACACCTGCATGCGATAGATGCCAAGGTTAAACACATCGCGCTTGTCACCGCCCTTGGTGCCAGCACTTGGCCCCTGGGTCACGACCAGCGGCCAGGTGATCAGCGGTCCGGGTTCACCAGGCCAGCAGGATTGCACCGGAATTTTCGAAAGATCGATGTCATCGCCCTGAAGGACCACTTCCTGACACGGTGCCTTCGAAACCGTTTTGGGCTTCATCGCCATCACGGTTTTGGCAAGCGGCAGCATCGAAAAAGCTTCGCGGATGCTGGCCGGTGGTTCTGGCTGTTTGAGAAACGCCAGAGTTTCACCCACTTCGCGGAGTTCTTCGGGCTTGCGGTTCATGCCCGCCGCCACGCGGTCCACGGTGCCAAACAGGTTGACCAGAACCGGCATGTCATATTTTTTGCCGTCATCACCGACAACATTTTCAAACAGAACCGCCGGGCCACCTTCGGCGAGAAGGCGGGTCTGGATTTCCGTCATTTCAAGATTGGGGGAGACCGGTTCAGTGACACGGACAAGACGGCCGGTTTTTTCCAGCGCATCCATGAAGTCACGAAGGGATTGATAGGGCATGGCACCTGTCATCTGCAAAGCTTTGAAACCTGATTGTCTTCATACGCCGCGGAGCGAAACGGGACAACCTTGCTGTTGTCAAATACGTTATTTGTAACCGCATCGATCCATCCCTACATGATCTGACAATGCTGCGTTGCAGGGCGATGCATAATTTTGCGGTTTTGGTCAGCGCATCATTTGGTTATACATGGGCAAGGAAAAGAGTCGCGTGACCCACAGCACGCGACCTGGCAACTCACCAAAAGCATGAAGGACGCACAGATGGCCAAGTACTGGGTTATCGGGGGCACCTATCAGGATACCGGTTTCGACAAGCCAATTGGCGAAGAAACCAAAGTTGGTCCGTTTGGCAGCTTCGAAGACGCCGAAAAGGAATGGTCGAAAATGGCCTGGCAGTCGGTTGATGACGCGAATTCGCGGTATCGTATCGAACGCCTTGAAGAATACTGGGTTGTCGGTGGCGAATATGAAAGCACCGATTTCGAAACCCCGGTTGGCGGTGAAGAAGAACGTCATGGCCCGTTTGCCACGTTTGGCGATGCAGAAAAAGCATGGTCGAAACTGGCATGGCAGCATGTTGACGACTGCAACTATCGCTATCGCGTAGTCGAAGGCTAAGCCGGACGACCAATATGTTTTCGATATCTGATGCGCATATGATCACGGATCCCGTGTTGCGCGACCAGATCGAACAGCATCCACGCGCGCAGGATCTCCTGCGCGCGTTTTTGTATCCCTATCCTGCGCCGGATCACGACTTTCTGTTTCGTGGTGGTGACGTAATTGCGATGGGACCATCAGACGTCGCGACTGCGACAAAGGGCAGGACGCCGGTTCTTGCCGTCGGGTCCAATCGTGCGCCGATACAACTTGCCCGAAAGTTCACCCATCAGAATCTTTCAGATGAAATTCCGGTGACCCATGGCTGGCTGGCGCATCATGATATTGTCTATTCAACGCACATAACCGGATACGGCGCAGTTCCGGCAACGCTGGCACCATCATCGGGCACGCGCGTGCGTGTTTCGGTGACCTGGCTCACCCCGACACAACTTGCCCATATGCATGTCACTGAATCGGTGCCAGCCCATTACAGCTATGTTCAATTTCCGGGTCGTGACCTTGATCTTGATTGCGGGGTTCGTTCCGATCACGTCGGCATGTACCAATCTGCGCGCGGGCATGTTTTTGGTCAGGGATCGGTGTTTGCCTTGTCTGCGATTGAGGCCAGAGATCGGCGGTTCACATCCCTTGATCAATGGGAAATGATGGCACTTTTCGCCAAGCGTGCCGGGCAGGTCTTTAGCCCCGCGTTCGTCCTGCGGGTCATTGATGATCCGGCTTTTCGCCGTCTTGTTGTTGAACAGGATTAATCGCGGTCCGGTAAAAGCTGCCAGATACGGGTGAACTTGGTGTCAGTGTCCTCGACCGCGACATCGACTGGTACGTCATAGGTTTCAAGCTCGTCGATATTGTGCGTCGGCGCATAGGTCCGGCCCGGGTCGGCTAGGATCACCTTGGTGCCAAGGCGGGCCTCGGCCATCAGCCACTGCAAAACGGCATTTGCCATATCCTGCTGATAACAGACGTCGCCGGCAAAAATCACATCCCAGCGCTTTTGCGAGGCCGAGGTGCCAACAAGATTTTCGGTCGTCGTCGGGATTTCAACACCATTGTGTTTGGCGTTCAGCCTTGTGGCGGTAATCGCCACCGGATCGATGTCATTGGCAAGAATTTCTGCGGCGTCAGAACGGACGCAGGCAATCGCCTGCATGCCGCCGCCACAGGCGAAATCAAGCACCCGCTTGCCGCGCACCAGTTCCGGGTGATCAAGGATATAGCGCGTGATTGCCTGCCCACCCGGCCAGGCAAAAGCCCAATAGGGTGGCGGGATATCAAGCACACCCAGAATATCCTCGGTCGCCTGCCAAAGCGGGGTGATGTGAGTCGCCAGATACATCTCGATTTCCGGTGCCAGTGGCACGCGGGCCGGTACGGTGAATGTTTCGATCAGATCGGCAAATTGCGGATCATCGACATCTGGCACCAGTGCATCGGCGAAGACATTTTCGCTCATTGGCGGTTTACCTTGAAAAGGGGTATCGGGTTATGCGTTCGCAATCAGGTGCGAAAGCACGATGGCAGCAAGGACCAGTAATCCGTAATCGCGGTTGGATTTAAACCGCTTCAGACAATTGGCCGCATCATCAAGCTTGACGGTGGCAACCTGCCAGCCAAGGTGAATGCCCGCCAACCCCAGCAAGACAAAATAGGACCAGTGCAAACCAGCCAGCATGCCCGAAACGCCTAGCAAAAGGGTGGTCATGGTATAGAACCCCTTGGCCCATTTCGGTGTCGCATCGCCCAAACGCAGTGCCAGGGATTTCAGGCCGATCTTGGCGTCATCATCCTTGTCCTGATGGGCATAGATGGTGTCATAGCCAAGCGTCCAGAAAAAGCCCGCCGCATACATGGCAATGGCGGCCGGCTCCACCGTGCCGGTCACAGCCGCCCAACCGACCAGCGCGCCCCAGTTAAAGGCAAGGCCAAGGCAGGCCTGCGGCCAATAGGTGATCCGCTTCATGAACGGATAGGTGATGATGATCGGGATCGAACAGATGCCGACAATGATCGCCTCGATCCGGAATTGCACCAGAATACCAAGTCCCAGCAACATCATGAAGCCAAGGAACAGCAAAGCCTGCCAGACCTTGACCTGACCACTGGGGAGCGGGCGGGTGGTGGTGCGTTCGACCTTGCCATCAAAATTGCGGTCGGCCAGATCATTGATCACGCAACCGGCCCCGCGCATGATCACGGCCCCCACCCCGAACAGCGCCATCATGATGACGATCTGTTTGGTGGTGATGGCATCGGTTATCCCGCCTGCCATGGCGGTGGACCACCAGCAGGGCAAAAGCAGAAGCCAGGTGCCAATCGGGCGATCAAGGCGCAGAAGTTTCAGATAGGGCCGCACAGCTTCGGGCATGAAACGATCGATCCAGCCATCCTGTGGCATATCGTTCTTGCTGGTCTGTATTGGCTGGTTGACCTGTGTCATAATTGGCCTATCTGATAAAAAACCATTTCAAGATGCCGTAAAACGGCTTTGGGGACCTTTATGACTGCTGATGCCACGCGCGCCCGCCAACGCCTTTTCGTTCGGGATCCTATCACGGCTGATAGTGAAATCGAACTTGCTCCCGAACAGTCTCATTACCTCGAACATGTCATGCGCCTCAAGCCCGGAACACCGGTAAAAATTTTTAATGGCCTTGACGGAGAGTGGCTGGGCACGATCAGTGAGCTGCGCAAAAAGAAGGGCAGCGTCACCGCGGAACGCCAATTGCGCGCGCAGGGCAACGAAGTTGGTCCGACTCTTGTTTTTGCGCCGATCAAAAAGCAACGGCTTGATTTCCTGATTGAAAAGGCGGTCGAGCTCGGCGTTCAAAGTTTGCAACCGGTCATCACCCAACATGGCATCACCGACAAGGTCCGCCTTGATCGTTTGCAGGCACAGGTTGTTGAGGCGGCAGAACAGTGTGAACGCCTGACTGTGCCTGAGGTTTGTGAACCTGTGCGTCTTTTGGACTGGGTCGCAAATCTGCCGGAAAATCACCATCTGCTATTTTGTGATGAAACAGGATCGGGGTCACCAATTGGTGAAGTACTAAGTCAGCTATTGGCAAAGGGCGCTGGCTCGTTTATCGACAATACCAATGTTGTTAACCATGCAATCGTGATTGGACCCGAGGGCGGCTTTAGCGCCGACGAACTTGAACGTATCCGCAAACAGCCTTTTGCAACGCCTGTAAGCCTCGGTCCGCGTATTCTGCGTGCCGAAACGGCCGCAATTGCAGCTTTGACCGTATTTCAGGATCGTATCGGCGATTGGTCGCACCGACCCGTTGCGAGAGATTAGGGGAAGCCCTTATGACTGTCAGCGCCTCCACTGGTGACAGCCCGGTAATTGAAAGCCGGCGCCAGCTTGTCGAATGGTTCGAGTCCGGCTGTACGCCAAAAAAAGACTGGGCCATCGGCACCGAACACGAAAAATTCGCCTTCACCCGCGATGATCTTCGCCCCATCCCCTATGAAGGGGAACGCGGGGTTAAAATGCTGCTCAATGCCCTGGCCGAACATTATGACTGGGAACCGATCATTGAGAACGGCAATGTCATTGCACTGACCAAGGATAAATGTTCCGTCTCGCTCGAGCCGGGCGGACAGATCGAACTTTCCGGTGCGCCGCTTAAAAACATTCACCAGACCTGTGGTGAAGTGCATACGCACCTGCACGAAGTCCGCGAGATTTGTGACGGGCTTGGCATTGATATGCTGGGTGTCGGCCATAATCCGAAATGGAAACGTGAAGATATCCCGTGGATGCCCAAGGGCCGCTACGAGATCATGAAAAATTACATGCCCAAGGTCGGAAACCTTGGGCTGGACATGATGCTGAGGACCTCGACCATTCAGGTCAATCTGGATTTCAGTTCCGAAGCCGACATGGTCAAGAAATTCCGGACCTCTTTGGCGCTTCAGCCGGTGGCGACCGCCCTGTTTGCGGCGTCCCCGTTTGTTGATGGCAAGCCAAGCGGCTTCTTGTCGGCACGATCAAACGTCTGGACCGATACCGACCCGGATCGTTGTGGCATGCTGCCATTCGTGTTCGAGGACGGTTTTGGCTTTGAACGCTATGTCGACTACATGCTCGATGTGCCGATGTATTTCGTCTATCGCGACGGCAAATACATTGATGCGGCGGGCAAGTCGTTCCGTGATTTCATGGATGGCAAACTTGATGTTCTGCCGGGCGAACGCCCGACCATGAATGACTGGTCTGATCACATGACCACGGCCTTCCCGGAAGTGCGTCTTAAGAAGTTCCTTGAAATGCGTGGTGCCGATGGTGGCCCGTGGAAACGCATCTGTGCGCTGCCGGCTCTTTGGGTTGGTTTGCTGTATGATGACGCGGCCCTTGATGCCGCATGGGATCTGGTCAAGGACCTGTCGGTTGCCGAACGTGAAGCCCTTCGCAACGATGTTCCGCGCACCGCCCTTGCCACGCCGTTCAAAAACGGCACGGTTCAGGATCTGTCAAAAGACGTTCTGGCGATTTCCCGTCAAGGTCTTAAAAACCGTGGTCGCATGGACAGCTACGGCGACGATGAAGGCCATTTCCTTGATAGCCTTGATGACGTCGCACAAAGCGGGCGCACCCTGGCAGAGGAATTCCTTGATAAGTATGAAACCGAATGGAACGGTTCGGTCGATCCGTTGTTCAAGGAATACGCCTACTAAGGCCAACGAATACGCAATAAAAAAAGGGCAGTGTTTTCACTGCCCTTTTTTGATGTCTGCAGGTTGCTCGTTCTGAGGATTACTGCGCAGCCCGATCAAGCCGGGTTTGGGCGGCAAACCATTTTTCGATGGCATCGACCTGATCAGGCTGCATCCCGAGGCCAAGTTTGGTCCGGCGCCACAGAACATCTTCTGCGCGACACGCCCATTCATTGGTCATCAGGTAGTGGAGTTCAGCTTCATAAAGGTTCGGCGCGACCTCTGTGCCCAAATCGCCAAGCGATGTCGCCGTGCCAATGATCTTGCTGATTGTCGTGCCGTAGCTTCGCACCAGCCGATACAGCAATGCGCGTGGCAACCAGCCATAGGTTGCCTTGGCCTTGGCAAGGAACGCATCAAAATCGCCGTCTGGCATGTCGCCACCGGGAAGGATGGCATTTGCCGTCCAGTCCTTGGCATCGTTGCCCAGAACCGGGGCCAGTTTCTGCATCGCATGTTCGGCAAGCTTGCGATAAGTGGTGATTTTGCCGCCATAGATCGACAGGATCGGGGTGGCGCTGCCGCTATCGCCTGTATCAAGATCGAACACGTAGTCGCGGGTTACCGCCGACGCATTGTCGTTCTTGTCATCATAAAGCGGCCGCACACCGGAATAATCCCAAACCACGTCCTTGCGGCGAAGCGGTTTGGCGAGATAGCCGTTTACCAGATCCAGCAGATAGTCGATTTCCTGATCGCTGATTTTGACCTGTGCCGGATCGCCGTTATAGGCAACATCGGTGGTGCCGATCAGGGTGTAGTCCTGCTGATAGGGGATGGCAAAGGCAATGCGACCATCGCCATTCTGGAAGATATAGCAATGATCATGGTCATGAATGCGCGCAACCACAATGTGGCTGCCCTTGACCAGTCGAAGACCGGCGGCCTTTTTGCCAAGTCCGGCATTTTCGACCATCTCGGTGACCCATGGCCCCGCGGCATTGACCACGGATTTGGCACTGACCGATTGCGGGGCACCATCAGGCCCGGTCAGTTCGGCATTCCAGTGATCGTGATGACGGACCAGTGATGCACATCTGGTGCGGGTTCGGATGTCAGCCCCACGTGCTTGCGCATCCTGTGCATTGAGGACCACAAGCCTGGCATCATCGACCCAGCAATCGGAATAGGAAAAACCGCCCGCGTAATCAGATTTCAACGGTTGGCCTTCCGGCGTGCCGTTAAACGAGACGGCACGTGACCCGGGCAGGCGTTTGCGTTTTGCCAGATGGTCATAAAGAAACAGCCCGGCACGCAGCATCCATTTCGGACGCAAGCCCCGGTGATGGGGCAAAACGAATGTCAAAGGCCAGATGATATGTGGGGCAGCAGCCAACAGAACTTCGCGTTCCTGAAGTGCTTCGCGCACCAGACGGAACTCGTAATGTTCAAGATATCGAAGACCGCCATGGATGAGTTTGGTCGAAGAAGAAGAGGTGGCCGAGGCAAGGTCGCGCTGTTCGACCAAAAGAACAGAAAGCCCGCGACCGGCGGCATCACGGGCAATACCAGCTCCGTTGATGCCGCCGCCAACGACCAGAAGGTCGTAAGTTCCGGTCACGTTAGATCACCTTTTTACGCAGGTAAGCTGAAATGGCTTCGCCAATAATGACCAGACCAATGATCGCCAGAAGGATCGTGGCAACCGTTTGCCATGCAAAGGTATCGATCGCCCCCTGAAGGATGATGCCGATCCCGCCAGCCCCAACCAGACCCAGAACCGTA
Source organism: Thalassospira sp. CA1 (assembly GCF_059052855.1). Classification (NCBI taxonomy): domain Bacteria; kingdom Pseudomonadati; phylum Pseudomonadota; class Alphaproteobacteria; order Rhodospirillales; family Thalassospiraceae; genus Thalassospira; species Thalassospira sp. CA1. Next base: position 197,554 of record NZ_JBZCIA010000003.1, on the reverse strand, counting down.
CTTTCACGCAGGTTGATGTCCCAGCGCAGAATGGATACGGCAAAGAAGGTCGGCATGACTTGCGGAATGACGCCATAGACCAGAATCTTGAAACGCGATGCGCCAACAGATTCCAGTGCCTCGATCGGGGCACGGTCGATTTCCTCGATCGCTTCGCCCAGCAATTTGCCAAGGAAGCCAAGGGATCGGAAAATGATCGCCAGAATACCGGCCAGAACACCCGGTCCAAACACAGCCACAAACAGCAGCGCCCAGATGATGGTGTTAACAGAACGCGACGACACCAGAATGAACCGGCCAAGCCAAAGCGTGAAACGGTTCGGTGTGGTGTTCTGGGCTGCGATCAGTGCAATCGGCAGGGACAGGAACACGGCAAAGAAGGTCGCGATGGTTGCGATATTGACGGTTTCCAAAAGCGTCCAGCCGATTTCCTGCCAGCCTTCAAGAGACGGCGGGAACATGCGGGCAAGCAGATCGCCCATCTGTTCCGGGGCATCCCAAAGCCACGGCCAGATGATGTTGATCGTCGATAAGGACCAGACAACGGCCAGTGCGACCAGTGCGGTCAGGCCATAACGCCGCCAGCGCTCCTTGGTGGTGTAGCGGGACCATTCGCGGTTGGCGATTGCTTCCGGTCCGGTAGGTTGGGTGGTGGCTACCATAGGTTCCTCCTGATCCGGCCGCTGATGGCCTCGCTGACAAGGATTACACCGATGATGCAAAGGGTAATCGCCAGCGCAAAGTCATAGTCATAACGCCCAAAGGCATTAAGAAGGGTCGATCCGATACCGCCCGCACCAACGATGCCAACAATGGCAGAGGCGCGCAGGTTGCTATCAAGCTGATAGATCGAAAGACCGATCTGACGAGGCATGATTTGCGGGATCACAGCATACAGAAGTGTGACGAACGTCGCCCCGCCGGCTGCACGGATCGCCTCGACCTGGCCCCAGTCAATTTCCTCGATCCGTTCGGCCAGCATTTTGGCAACGAAACCGATGGAATAGACCGTAAGCGTCAGAATGCCTGCCAGCGGGCCAAAGCCGACGGCTTTGACAAACAGGATGGCGACAATGACCGGATGGAAGGAACGGGCAACGATGATCACGCCACGCCCGATGGTATAAAGCCATTTCGGTGCGATGTTTGACGCCGATGCAAAGGCAATCGGAACGCTCAGTGCCAGACCGAGCAGGGTCGAGACAATGGCAATCTTGATGCTTTCCATGAAGCCGTCAAACAGCAACTCGCCGCGTATGAAGCTTGGCGGGAAGGCGCCCTTGAAGATGCGGATCGCACGCGGGACACCGTCCTGGATGCGATCCCAGTCGAATGGCAGGGTTGTGATGGCCCACCAGACATAGGCAACAACAGCAATCAGAAGTCCCCAGCGCAACATCGGGTTGGCAATAAAGGGGGGCTTCTTCCATGTGCGGCCCGTTTTTTGAACGGTGCTGCTCATCGTGCGGCGACCTCGCGCAGGTGGGTGCTGCTTTCGGCGTCGCCGCGTTCTTCGGCGGGCACACCGGCATAGATATCGTCCATGGCGTCATTGGTCAGATCGACCGGCTCGCCATCGAAAATGATGCGACCAAAGCGCATGCCAACGATCCGCTGGGTATATTCCTTGGCTTCGTTGACGTTATGAATGTTGATCAGAACCGGCAGGTGCAGCTCGGATGCGAGCGCGCGCAGCAGTTCCATGATCTGACGGGATGTTTTCGGATCAAGCGATGCGGTCGGTTCATCGGCCAGCAGGATTTCAGGTTCCTGCATCAGGGCGCGGACCACACCGACACGCTGGCGTTCGCCGCCGGAAAGTTCATCGGCACGTTTATCGGCATAATGGGCGATCCCGACGCGTTCCATCAGATGAAAGGCGCGATCAATGTCTTCCTGCGGGTATTTGCGGGTTACCGCGCGCCATGCCGGAAGATAGCCGAGGCGTCCTGATTGCACATTTTCCATCACCGTCAAACGGTCGATCAGGTTGAAGCCCTGAAACACCATGCCGATGCGACGGCGTGCCAGACGCAGTGCCTTGCCTTCAAGCTTGGTCAGTTCCGTGCCATTGAGTTCGATGGAGCCCGAAGAGGGTTCGACAAGGCGGTTGATACAACGCAGAAGGGTACTTTTACCCGCACCTGATGCGCCGATGATGGAAACAACACTTTCGCCCGGCACTTCAAGGTTCAGGTTCTTCAACACTGCCTTTTCTTCGCCATAGCGTTTTACAAGTTCTTTGATACGCAGCATTGCGTTACCCCGAATGAAATGGGTGGCACAGGGCCTGCCTTGGCAGGCCCTGCAAAGTTCGGATCGATTGGAAAATCAGGAATTACTTCAGGTTGTCCGGGGTGTATTTCACACCGTTGGCAGCCTGAATTTCGCGGATAACCGCCCAGTCTTCCTGATAGGTGATCGGCAGGAACTTCGACACACCCTTGAATTCTTCACCAAGGGCGGTGCCCTTCATGTCAAAGGTAAAGAAGGCTTCCTTGATCTTTTCGACCAGTTCCGGCTTCAGGTTGTAGGCATAGTTGAACGAAGTGGTCGGGAAAGGCTTGCTTTCATAGATGATTTTGACTTCGTTCGGATCATAGAGATCGCGCTGGGCCATACGTTCGACAACTTCAGACGCGACCGGGGCTGCGTCATAGTCACCGGCGACAACGCCCAGGATCGACTGATCGTGCGAACCGGAATAGACAACTTCGTAATCCTGTTCCGGAACGATGCCCTGACCCGGAAGCAGTGCGCGCGGTGCAAGGTTGCCGGAGTTCGAGGTCGGCGAGGTATGAGCAACGCGTTTGCCCTTAAGGTCAGCCGGGGTATCAATGCCGCTGTCTACACGGGTGTAGAGCTGAAGCGTGTAACCAAAGCGACCATCATCCGCACCCATCAGGGCAAACGGAACCGCACCGGCAAGGTTGACGGCAAACGGGGTCGGGCCGGTCGAGAAGCCAGCAACGTGCAGGCGGCCTGAACGCATGGCTTCGACTTCTGCCGAGTTCGACTGAACGGCAAAGAAGTGAACGTCCTTGCCGGTGACTTCTTCAAGATGCTGCAGGAACGGGTCCCAGATATCGGCATAAACCGCCGGGTCTTCGACCGGGGTATATGCAAAAACAAGGGTGTCCGGATCGACCTGCTGGTCTGCGGGCGGGGCATCGGCAACAAGGTCGCCATCCATGTCGCAATACATCGGGTCAAGATCGCCGCGTGCGATGCAGTCATCTGCCGCCGCGGCCGGGGTGGATGCCATGCCGACCATGCCGATTGCGGCAAGGAGGGTGGTGAGCTTTAAACTGTCGGTTTTTTTCGGAATTGAAAACACTGTTTTCGAACCTTTCTTCCCTGTGAATGACGGCTTTCCGCCGTTTTTGAATGTGGTTTTGTTGTTTTTATTGTTGCTTTAATCAACATTATGAATTTGAAAAAGTTGGAAAATCAACACAAAACTGTAACAAAAGGTTTCGCTCAGGGTTGCTAAGATGCCTGCTATTGGCACAAAACCGGCCATAACTGAGGGGGATGTGGCTTTGCGTTTGGGAAAAAAAGAGCGGCAGCGTCGTATTCTGCAAGAGTTACAGGTTCACCCTCATGTGAGAGTTGCCACACTTGCAGAGCGATTCGATGTTGCAACCGAAACCATCCGTCGTGATCTTGACGCGCTGAGCCGCGATGGATTGATCAAACGCGAGTTCGGCGGCGCATCGGCCCGGCCCATGGGCCATCAGCCCGATCTGGCGGAACGCCAGTTATCGGCGGTGGCCGGGTTTGAACGCATTGGCATGCTGGCGGCTGACATGGTGCGGTCCGGCGATGTGGCAATGATTGATGCCGGATCAACCGTGGCCCAGATTGCGCCGTTTCTGGCAGCCCGCACGACAAAACTGCCACGCACGTTTCTGACCAACTGCTATGCGGTGGTGCATGGCATGGCCGAGCTTGCCGATCATGATGATGTTTTGATGTGTCCGGGCCAGTTTGATCGTCGTGAAAACGCGGTCTATGGCAACGATACCGTCGAATATCTGCGCCGTTTCCATGCCAACATTGCCTTTATCGGGGCATCGGGCATTTCCCGGCAGGGCTTTAGTGACGTTAACCGCCGGGCGGTGGCCGTTAAACGCGCAATGATGGAACGGTCTGATGAAACCTGGCTGATGGTTGATCATACGAAGTTTGATCAACGCTATCTGGAAAATGTCGCCCCGCTTGAAGCGCTTACCGGCATCATCACGGATCGCAGACCCGAACCGGAATTCGCATCCCAGCTTGAACGGGCGGGAATACGGCTTTTGGCGTGGTGTGATGAAAAACATGGCCTGGCATGAACCGACTGGCCTAAACCGATAAATAGATCCGTCAAACCGCAATTTGGTCGCGGTTGAGTTTGCGTTCGTCCTGATTCCAAACCATATTTCCCGGCACAGCGCATTATTGTGTTGAATGCCGGGTTCCCGCCCCGGTCAGTTTGTTTCTGACACGGAGGATTATGATCGTGACCAATCCAGTGACCACCCGTACCGAACAGGACACCATGGGCGAAATTGATGTGCCTTCTGATCGGTATTGGGGGGCGCAAACCCAGCGATCCAGACAGAATTTCCGCATTGGCGGTGAACGCATGCCTGATGCCCTGATCAAGGCGTTCGGGGTTCAAAAACTGGCCGCGGCGCGCGCCAATGCCGCCCTTGATAATCTTGATCCGGAACTGGCCAAGGCGATTGAGGCCGCCGCATCCGAAGTTGCCGAAGGCAAGCTTTTGGATCACTTCCCATTGGTCGTCTGGCAGACCGGATCGGGTACCCAGACCAACATGAACACCAATGAAGTTATCGCCAACCGGGCGTGCGAGATTTTGGGCAAACCGATGGGCAAGCGCGAACCGGTCCACCCCAATGACCATGTCAATCGCGGGCAGTCATCCAATGACAGCTTTCCGGCTGCCATGCATATCGCCGCCGTGGTCGAGATCGAGGAAAAGCTGAAACCCGCCCTTAAGCACCTGCGAACGACCCTTGACGCGAAGGTCGAAGAATTTGGCGATATCGTCAAAATCGGCCGCACCCATATGCAGGATGCGGTTCCCCTGACCCTGGGGCAGGAATTTTCCGGTTATGCCGCGCAAATCGCACTGGGGTTGGACCGGATCGACGATGCGCTTAAGCGCCTGCGTAAACTGGCACAGGGTGGTACGGCCCTTGGTACCGGGCTGAATGCACCGGATGGCTTTGACGTCGAATTTGCCAAACAGGTGTCAAAAATCACCGGGCTTGAGTTCGAAACGGCGGAAAACAAGTTCGAAGCACTGGCCGCCCATGATGCCTGTGTCGAGATGTCGGGTGTCATTAATGTGCTGGCGACGTCGCTGATGAAAATCGGCAATGATATCCGTCTGCTTGGATCCGGGCCGCGTTGCGGTTTGGGTGAACTTGTCCTGCCCGCCAACGAGCCGGGATCATCAATCATGCCGGGCAAGGTCAACCCGACCCAGGCCGAGGCATTGACCATGGTCTGCGCGCAGGTGATGGGCAATCATGTTGCGGTCACGGTTGGTGGTTCGAACGGTCATCTGGACCTTAACGTGTTCAAGCCGGTGATTATTTATAACCTGCTGCAATCCATCCGCCTGATTGCCGATGCATCGGTCAGCTTTGCCGACAACTGCATTGCCGGGCTTGAGGCCGATCAGGAAAAGATCGCGCACTATGTTGAACAAAGCCTGATGCTGGTGACCGCCTTGGCACCGCATATTGGCTATGACAATGCGGCGGCCGTGGCCAAGAAGGCCCACAAGGAACGCAGCAGCCTGAAGGAAGCCTGCATCGCGCTTGGTTTCCTTGATGGGGATCGCTTTGATGAGCTGGTTCAGGCCCGCGACATGATCTGACGTGATGTCTTAAGGTATCGAAAAACAAGGCCGGGTATCGCACCCGGCCTTATGTTTCCGCATCATGAAAAGTATCCAGACGTCTGGGCGAAACAGACCCCCTGCAATGATCAATGTCATTGCAGGTGTGGTTTAAATCGGGCATATCCAACCCATGATCACGTGCAAACGCCATAATCGCCGTTCGGGCGGAATTTCTCTGCGCCGTGTCGTTCAGACATGGCTGGTGGCGTTTGTTATCCTGTTTGCGGGTGTGACCCAGTCCGGGCTTGTCCCGGCATTGCTCAGCGGGCAGGCCACCGGTGTTGCAACCGCATCCGCAGCGGAAATTGCGCCAGGTGGTGATTACGTTCTTATTTGCACCCCGGCTGGCATCAAGCTTGTATCTGTTGAGACGCTTGAAGGTGTCGTGGCATCAAATGCGTCAGGTCAAGCTGACGAAATGCCGGCCCATGCGTTTTGCCCGCTTTGTGCAAACCATCACGGGGCGATGGCGGCGATTGATTTGCCCTATGTCGCGCCGGTGCCGGTCATTCATGATGTCAGCTATGCCAAGGCAATTGCCTTTGTCGCGGTTAATGACATCCCGCGCGGTCGCCATTCCCGGGCACCCCCGCTTTCCATCTGATTTCAAAGACGAACCAAAACACGATTACTGAAATCGCAGACCTGCGGATGCAGGCTGCTTATTGGATGGACTATCATGAAAAAGCTTTTTGCAATTTTTGCGACCGTGGCGTCGCTGTTTATCGTCACCAACGCCTTTGCTGCCGATATCGAAGTCAAGGATGCCTGGGCGAAGGCATCCAAGGGCATGGTGCGTAATGGTGCGGCCTTCTTTGATGTTGTGAATACCGGGGCTGCCGACCGCATTGTTAGCGTGCGCAGTGACCTTGCAGAACGCACCGAACTTCACACCCATATCATGGAAAACAATGTCATGAAGATGCGTGAAGTTCAGGGCGGCGTTGAAGTGCCGATGCATGGTTCTGTGCAGTTCAAACCGGGCAGCTATCACGTCATGTTCATTGGCCTGAACAAGCCGCTTGAAGAAGGCGAGAAAATCGACATCACGCTGGAATTCGAGAATGCCGGTGATGTGCCTGTGACCATTGATGTTCTTAACACCATGGCGATGGGGCCGAACGGTGGTGCCGGCATGGGGCATGGTCATGGCAAGATGAAAATGAACAGCAACTAAGGTTGCGCGGCAACCGAATATTCAAAGGGGGAAGGTTTGCGCCGACCCCCTTTTTTCGTCATGATGGGACAACCAAAACGGTCGGTTACAGGGAGCCCATCATGTCTGATGACATCACTATTGACGATCTGATCGCCAAGCTTGGCCTGCAACCCCATCCGGAGGGCGGCTATTACGCCGAGACCTTCAGGGCGTTTGAAACCTGTAATCCCGGTAACCGGTATCTCGGTGTGCGCAGCACGGGAACGGCGATCTATTACCTTCTGACGCCCGACACTTTTTCAGGCATGCATATCCTGACCAGTGACGAGATTTTCCACCACTATATCGGGGATGCCGTCGAACAGCTTCAGCTGTTTGAAGACGGCACCCACAAGCGGGTCGAGATCGGCAAGGATTTGCTGGCCGGGCAGAAACCGCAAATGGTGGTGCCGAAAAATGTCTGGCAGGGGGCGCGGCTTAAACCCGGTGGCAAGTTTGCGCTTTTGGGCTGCACCGTTGCGCCGGGGTTTGATTTCGCCGATTTCTCCATGGGTAAACGCGCGGCATTGACAGCGAAATGGCCTGCCGCGTCGGAGCTGATTGCGGCATTGACGCGCGACTGAATTTCAGGCGAAAGTACGTCGTCACCAACTTGGGGTTGTTTGGTGTGGCCACCAACCCCGAAATACAGGAATAGCCCCATGCAGCTCGACACCTGGCTTCTTTTTGCCGGGGCGGCAATCGCGTTGGCGATGGCCCCCGGTCCCAATAATCTTCTCGCGATGTTTAATGGCGCGCGGTACGGCGTATCGTCTGCTGCCGTGGGCGGGATTGGCCGTATTGTTGCCTTTGCCCTGATGATTGTGGTGACTGCGGCCGGGCTTGGTGTTGTGCTGGCCGCCAGTGAAGCGGCCTTCCTTGTGATCAAATGGGGTGGGGCGGTTTATCTGGTCTGGCTTGGTCTTAAAAGCTGGTTTGCCAAGGTCAATGACAGTGATGAAACGACTGGCCCGGTCGAGCTTATGATCAATCCGGGGCCGTTTAATCTGGCAAAGACCGAATTCCTGACCGCGATTGGCAATCCCAAGGCGATTCTGATCTTTACGGCCTTCTTCCCGCAATTCCTTGACCCGGCGGTGGCATACGGACCTCAATTCACCGTCATGGGGGTGACATTCATTGCCATGGAAACCAGCGTTTTGCTGGCCTATGGATTGTTGGGCGGGCAGGTTAAGGGCCTGATCAAGTCAGCCCGACATATGCGGATGCTCAACCGTGTTTCGGGCACGCTTCTGGTCGGGGCGGGTGTTTTGCTTGCACTCACCGACCGGTCACGCACGACGGCCTAGTTCAGGCAAGATATCCTCAGAAATGCGCAGGGGCGCAGCTTTGTTAAAAGCGCGCCCCCTTGCTCCCTTGTCTACCTGGATAGCTGTTAGGCTTTCCGGGCGATCGCCTGTTGTCAGGCGATTTCTTCGACCCGATGACACGCCACTTCGCGGCCCTCGAAATTGCGCAGTTCCGGGCGAACTTTTGCGCATTCCTCGGTCGCAAACGGGCAGCGTTTATGGAACGCACAGCCCGATGGCGGGTTGATCGGTGATGGCAACTCGCCGGTCAGCGGTTCTGCCTTCACACGTTGTGTCGGATCAATCTTTGGTGCCGACGCCAGAAGCGCCCGTGTATAGGGGTGCAGCGGCTTGGCAAAGATCTCGTCAGTTGGTCCCTTTTCAGCGACGCGACCGAGATACATCACCATGACGTCATCTGCAATATGTCTGACGACAGAAAGATCATGCGAGATGAAAACATAAGCGACATTCATCTCTTCCTGCAGGTCCATCATCAGGTTCAGAACCTGTGCCTGCACCGATACATCAAGGGCCGATACCGGCTCATCCGCGACGATGACTTTCGGTTCAAGGATAAGGGCACGGGCAATCGCGATACGCTGACGCTGACCACCGGAAAACATATGCGGATAACGCTGATAGAATTCCGGACGCAGGCCAACCTTTGCCATGGTGGCATGGACGCGTTCTTCACGTTCCTTGCGGCCAAGATTATCCATGTTCAAAAGAACCGGCTCGGCCAAAATCTGGCCAACCTTTTTGCGCGGGTTCAGCGACCCATACGGGTTCTGGAAGATCATCTGAACGGTGCGGCGGAACTGTTTGGCTTCCTTGTCAGACAGATTTCCAACGGCATTGCCATTCAGTTTCAGCGCGCCCGAGGTCGGCTTTTCGATCAGGGTCAATTGACGGCCAAGCGTCGATTTGCCGCAACCGGACTCGCCGACCACCGCAAGGGTCTTTTGCGACTCAAGCGTAAAGGAAACCCCATCAAGCGCCTTGACCATGGCACTGGGTTTGCCAAAGCCACGATTGACCTCGTAGTGACGGACAAGATCATCGGATTCCAGAAGCGGAACACCGGGTTTGGTATCCAGAAAACTCATTACACAGTCTCCCCGGTGGTCGTATCAGCGGTCAGGCCGGTCGGCTGGCCCTGATCATTTAGCGGATAGAAGCAACGTACATCGCGGCCATTGAAGTCGGTGACCTCCGGGCGCGATTTCACGCACTGTTCATTGGCATAACGGCAACGCGGTGCCAGAAGGCAGCCCTGCGGGCGGTCATACTGACCGGGAACCACGCCGGGGATGGTGCGAAGACGGTCATGGCCTTCGGAACGTTCCGGCAGCGCTTCGAGCAGTGCCTGCGTATAGGGATGGCGCGGAGCAGCAAATATGCTGTCAGCCGGGCCACTTTCAAACAGCTGACCGGCATACATCACCTGAATGCGGTTGGCCGCCTCCGACACCAGTGCCAGATCGTGGGTGATCAGGATCAGGCCCATGTCGCTGTCTTCTTGCAGTTTCAGCAACAGATCGATGATCTGGGCCTGAATGGTCACATCAAGGGCCGTGGTCGGCTCGTCAGCAATCAGAAGGCGCGGGTTGCAGGCAATAGCCATGGCAATGACGATACGCTGGCTCATGCCGCCTGACAGCTGATGCGGGTAGGCGGTCATGCGCGACTTCGGATCGGGAATGCCGACCTGGTTTAAAAGATCAAGCGTGCGTTCACGGCGTTGCTTCTTGTTGCCGCCTTCATGGACCTTAAGGGCCTCCATGATCTGGGCTTCGACCGTGAAGCACGGATTAAGGGCCGACATCGGATCCTGAAAGATCATGGCAATGTCTTTGCCAGTGATCTCGCGGCGGCGTTTTGCCGGCATGGTGATCAGGTCCTGACCATCAAAGGTCAGGGCATCCGCCGAAACGCGGCCAGGAAAATCAATCAGACCCATCACGGCAAGCGATGAAACCGATTTACCAGAACCGGATTCCCCGACGATGCCAAGGACTTCGCCACGATCAACAGAATAGCTTACGGAATCAACAGCACGAAACGGCTTGTCTTCGGAGCCGAACTCGACTGTCAGGTTTTTTACTTCGAGAAGAGCCATGACTTACCGTTTCATCTTGGGATCAAGGGCATCGCGCAGGCCATCACCCATCAGGTTGAAGGCAAGCACGGTGACAAGGATGCAAAGGCCGGGGAAGGTGATCACCCACCAAGCCGAACCCACAAATTCACGGGCCTCGGACAGCATGGTGCCCCATTCCGGCAGCGGCGGCTGCGCGCCAAGGCCAAGGAAGCCAAGGGCAGCAGCATCAAGGATCGCACTTGAAATACCAAGCGTGCCCTGCACGATCAGCGGTGCCATGCAGTTCGGCAGGATGTTGACGAACATCTGGCGGACATGACCGGCACCGGCAATCTGCGATGCGATGACATATTCCTTGTTTAGTTCCGATACGACCGAGGCACGTGTCAGGCGCACATAGTGCGGCAACTGGACTATGGCGATGGCCAGCATCGCGTTTTCAAGCCCCGGGCCGAGGATCGCAACAATCGCCAGCGCCATGATCAGGCTGGGCAGGGCCAGCATGATGTCCATCAGGCGCATGACGCCGACTTCGATCCAGCCGCGGAAGTAACCGGCAACCATACCAAGCACGATACCGGCAATCATCGACAGGATCACGACGACGACGCCGATCGAAACTGACAACTGAGCGCCGTGGATCAGGCGCGACAGGATGTCACGGCCAACCGCATCGGTGCCAAGGATGTAACGCGGATCGGCACCTTCCATCCAGATCGGCGGTTTCAGAAACGCGGTACGGTCCTGTGCCACCGGATCGAACGGTGCGATCCATTGTGCGGTCACGGCCAGAAACAGAATGACCGCAATGACGATCAGACCGGCAAAGGCACCACGGTTCTTTTTGAAATAGTCCCAAGTTTCGCGCATCGGGCTCGGCGGTGCGCCGACGGGCTCAACGGCTGCTTCGGCAACGTTTGAGGCGTGCGCTGCGGACGGGGTGGTGTTCTCGCTCATCTCACAGCTCTCCTTAGCGCTTGTAACGGATACGGGGGTTAATAATCCCGTACAGAACGTCAACGATCAGGTTCACGGCCATCACAAGGAAGGCAATCATCAGAATGCCGCCCTGAATGGTCGGATAGTCGCGACGGTTCATGGCTTCGATGATCCATTTGCCGATACCCGGCCAAGAGAAAATCGTCTCCGTCAGGATTGCACCAGCCAGCAGCACGCCGACCTGAAGGCCGATCACCGTGATCACCGGGATCAGGGCATTACGCAGCGCATGAACCATGATTACCCGCATCGGTGCCAAACCTTTGGCGCGTGCAACGCGGATATATTCTTCGCCCAGCACTTCCAGCATCGAGGAGCGCGTCATACGCGCAATCACTGCCATCGGAATAGTGCCGAGCGCAACGGTAGGCAGGATCATATGGCTGAGTGCACTGATGAAAGCGCCTTTCTCACCACTCAGAAGGCTGTCGATCAGCATGAAACCTGTGACCGGCTCAAAGAAATACATGACCGATATTCGACCCGAGACCGGCGTCCAGCCTAAGGTGGTCGAGAAGAACATGATCAGAAGCAGCGCCCACCAGAAAATCGGCATCGAGTAGCCTGTAAGGGATACAGACATTGTCAGGTGGTCGAGCCACTTCCCGCGATTAATGGCGGCAAGCACCCCCAGCGGAATGCCAAGGATCACAGCAAACAGGATACCCATGACTGCAAGTTCGACCGTCGCCGGGAACAGGGTCAGGAATTCGTCCAGAACAGGTTTCTTGGTGACAAAGGATTTGCCAAGATCCCCTTGGAATACGCCCATCAGATAATCGAAATACTGAACGATCAGTGGCTGGTCGAAACCATACTGAGCCTGAAGCTCTGCATATCGCTCAGCATCGACACCACGTTCACCAGCCATCATCAGGATGGGATCACTGGGAATGAGGCGGATCAGGAAGAATACCAAAAGGGTGACACCGAAGAAGGTCGGGATGATGTCCCCCAAACGGCGAAACAGGAATCCTAGCATGCCATCGGGCCTTTATTGTGTCCGCACACATAAGGATGCAGGCGGACGTCTCTCTCTTTTGCGAAATTGCAAAGAGGCCCGGAAAACCGGGCCTCTCTGATTAGGTTTTGATACGCTTATTCAGCGAGATCTACACCATAGAAGATGTGACCACCGAACGGATCGATTTTGTAGTCAACAACTTCGCTGCGGATCGGTTCGAACACGATCGAGTGTGCGATGGTTGCCCACGGTGCTTCGCGTTTGAAGACCAGCTGAGCTTCTTCGTACAGACGGGTACGCTCGAGAACGTCCGAGGTGGTTTTTGCCTGCTGAATCAGGTTGTCGAACTCTTCGTTGCACCACTGTGCACGGTTCGCACTGCCAACTGCGTCACAGCCAAGAAGAACTGCGAGGAAGTTGTCGGGGTCACCGTTATCACCGGTCCAACCGAGCATGAAGGTACCCTGTTCACCTTTTTTGGTGCGATCAAGGTATTCACCCCATTCGTAGGATACGATCTCGGCGTTCACACCAATAGCAGCCCAGTCAGCCTGAACGAGTTCAGCCATACGGCGTGCGTTCGGGTTGTAAGGACGCTGAACCGGCATCGCCCAGATGTCGGTGGTGAAGCCGTCCGGATAACCAGCTTCTGCCAGCATGGCTTTGGCTGCTTCCGGATCATACGGGTCATCAACGGTGTCGTTGTTGTATGACCAGATGGTCGGCGGCAGCGGGTTTTTCGCGGCCGAACCGGCACCCTGATAAACACCTTCGATGATGGCGTCTTTGTTGATCGCCATGTTCAGTGCTTTACGGACTTTCGGGTCGGTGAACGGTTCTTTCTGGGTGTTGTAGCCCAGATAGCCAACGTTCAGACCTTCCTGGCTCATCAGGTTGATGTCGGCATCTGCTTCCATCTCTTCCAGATCGGCCGGGTTCGGGAACGGCATGACGTGGCATTCGCCAGCTTTCAGCTTCTGGTAGCGAACGGTGCTGTCCGGGGTGATTGCGAAGATCAGGTTATCGATTGCTGCTTTGCCTTCCCAGTATTCCGGGAATGCTTTGTAACGGATAACCGCATCTTTCTGATAGGCAACGAGCTGGAAAGGACCGGTGCCGACCGGGTTCAGGTCAACATTTTCCGGGGTGCCTGCTTCCATCATCTTGTCAGCATATTCAGCCGACAGAACAGATGCGAAGTCCATGGCCATGTTGGCGATGAACGGTGCTTCCGGACGGTTCAGAACGAATTTGACGGTTTGATCGTCAACCTTGACGATGTCCTTGACCAGATCGCCCATCGACATCGAGTTGAAGTACTCGTAACCGCCGCCCGATACACCATGATACGGGTGCTCGGTGTCAAACTGACGCATGAAGGTGAAGATCACGTCATCAGCATTGAAATCACGGGTCGGGGTGAAGTCTTCGGTGGTGTGGAATTTCACGCCTTCACGCAGGTTGAAGGTATATTCCAGACCATCAGCCGAAACGTCCCAGCTGGTCGCAAGACCCGGAACGATGGTGGTGGTACCGCGCTTGAACTGTACGAGGCGGTTGAAGACCTGACGCGAAGACGCATCGAAGGTCGTACCTGCAGTGTAAAGCTGCGGGTTGAAGCCTTCCGGGCTACCTTCCGAGCAATATACCAGGGTTTTTGCCGAAGCGGCAGTCGGAGCAGCAAGTGCGGTGGCTGCAAGCAGGCCTGCACCAAGTGCCACTTTGACGAAATTCGCTTTCATTAAATGCCTCCCTCAAGGCTGGTCCGAGCAAATCAATGCTGTCCGCGTGACATTTGATCCGGTCACGTTTGACAGCATATTTTGCAACGGACGAGGTTTACCCGATCCAACAGGTATGAATGTTGGCAATCGACGAGGGAAAGTAATCAGGGTTTCTGCGTATCGTCAACGGTTCCTGCGGGATTTTACGTAGTGCGGCCGCAGGTTCGAATGATGAATTTAAGTCAAGTATTTGTTATTTTTATGAATTTTACTGTCCGGTTTCATCATTGCAGCAGTGCATTTTTTTCAAGGCTCGGCAGGTGAAATCGGTAAATCACGTGTTTAAAATGTGCTTTTGAACGATTCATATCTTATTGAATCATAATGATTCGTTTGATTTCACCCGGCCTTTTTGCCTCAACTTCTACCCTAGAGTGGTATTGAGTTTGGTGATTTGCACGATATCCGCGTTCCACGCCGCAACAAATCGATAAACATCGGCACCAAGCGATGGCCAGCCGTGGAACATAAGACCGGCATCACGCAGTTTTCCGGCAAGATCCGGAGACATTTTGACAAACAGCTCATTGCCCTCTGCCGCATGCGTAAGTGACGCGCCCTGTTTGATCAGGACGTCGGCAAGGGCCTGCGCTGCTGCGTTGGCGTGGGCGGCATTTTTCAGCCAGACATCATCCTTGATATAGGCCAGAAGCTGGGTCGCCAGATAGCGGTGCTTGGAATGCAGATGGCCACTGCGTTTGCGCGCCTGCTCGATCCGGGGTTTCAGGCTGGTGTCAAAAAGGACAATGGCATCAACCGCCATGGCACCATTTTTGGTCGCGCCAAAGCTGATGGCATCGACGCCGACCTTCCAGGTGACATCGGCCGGATGGCATTTGAGATGTGCCATCGCGTTGGCAAACCGCGCCCCGTCCATAAACAGGCGGAGATCATGCTTGTGGCAGACCTCGCCAATCGCCTTGACGTCATCAACGGTGTAAACCGCACCAAGTTCGGTGGCCTGTGTGATCGCCACACATTCAGGCGAAACCGAATGCACACCGCGATCAACCAGACCACTGACAAAGCCATCAAGGCCATCTGCTTCAAGCTTTGCCGCCGGGCCATCCATCGGCAAAAGTTTTGCGCCGCCGGTGAAGAAGGCAACGCCGGTGCTTTCATCCTCGTTGATGTGGGCTTCGTGGTGGCAAACCACCCCGCCATAGGGCGAAACAAGCGCAGACAGGCTGATGCAGTTTGCCGCAGTGCCGGTTGCCACTGGAATGACGGCAACTTCCTTGTCAAACAGCTCGGAAAAGGAAGCATCGAGTTGCTGGCTGAGATCGTCACCGCCATAGGCCGGCGCATTGACAGATGCGTCCTTTGTCAGGGCTTCCAGAATTTCCGGGCAAAAGGGCGATACGTTGTCCGAGGCAAAATTCATCTTAAATCTCGTCGTTTTTGGTGGCATTGCGGCGGTGATATCACATGCATCCGGGCGGCATGGCAAGGCTGCGCTATTGACCAACGGTTTCCGGCAAGGCTTCGATCAACTCAATCGGACTGTTCCAGGCACAGACAAACCGATAGGCATCCGGACCAAGTGACGGCCAGGGGCGGAATACAATACCTGCATTGCGGAGCTTTTCTGCCAACGCATTGGTCATGTGAATAAACAACTCGTTGCCTTGGGGGGCAAAGGCGGGCTTTGCGCCCATGCTTGAAAGGGATTTGGCGAGAGCCGTTGCTGCCGCGTTGGCATGACGGGCATTGCGCAGCCAAAGATCATCTTCAAGATAAGCGAGAAGCTGTGCGGCAAGATAGCGATGCTTGGAAAACAGATGGCCGCCGCGCTTGCGGTTCTGTTCCGTTTTGCGCCGGAGTTCCGGATCAAATAATATGATCGCATCAACAGCCAACGCACCGTTCTTGGTCGCGCCAAAGCTCAGGACATCAACACCGGCTTTCCATGTGATTTCAGATGGGTGGCAATCAAGGGCGGCAACCGCATTGGCAAAACGCGCCCCATCCATGAAAAGCCGCATATCGTGTTTTTGGCAAACCGACCCGATAGCCTGTATTTCATCAACGCCATAGACGGTGCCGAATTCCGTGCTTTGCGTGATCGCAACACATTCCGGATCAACTGAATGCATGCCGTTTGAAACATGGTTGGTCAAATAGGCATCCAGTGCGTCGGCTTCGATCTTTGCCGACGGCCCGTCAATCCCCAGCAACTTTGCCCCGCCGCCGTAAAAGGCAACACCTGTGGATTCCGTGACATTGATATGGGCGTGGTGATGACAGACCACGCCGCCAAATGGCGACACCAGCCCAGAAAGCCCAATGACGTTGGCCGCCGTTCCGGTTGCAACCGGCACGACGGAAACATCACGCCCGAACAATTCTGAAAAAGCGGCATCAAGCTTTTGGCTTTTGTCATCCGCGCCATAGGGCAGGGCGCTGGCATCACTTTCGGCGGCGATAGCCGCAAGGATTTCCGGACAGATCGGGGTGACATTGTCAGATGAAAAGTTCATTGGGGCCTCAAAGGGATGACGTAAAAAGGCGCGCAGTTTGGCAAGGCAATGCTGTTTGGTGGTTGGCCAAGATTGTTTGGATTTTGCGTGCTTGGCAAGTCAGCTATTTGCTGGTGGCGATGAATACGCCATCCCAATCGGCTGGTGGGGGCGTTTCTTTGAACAAAGCGATGCGGCTGGCGTAAAGATCATAAAGGTCGCCAAGCTTCGCAAAATCGCTTGATGCCTGCTGGCATTCTGCGATCAAATGTTCGGCTTCGTCCCAGTTTCGGGCGCGATAGGCCGAAAGCATGGCCGCGTGCAAATTGGCGAAGTTTTTGAACTGCGCTGATACCGCCATGTCCTTATCGCCCAGCAGGGTAAAGATATGCAGCGCTTCGCTTTTGCCCTTAACGGTGATCAGGTCGAGTTCGATCAGTGCGAAATCATCACCAACCCGTGTGGCAACATCCTCGCCCAGAACGACATCAACGCCATAGTTCTTTGATTGTCCCTCAAGCCGGGAAGCGAGGTTGACCGCATCGCCCAGCACCGAATAGTCAAAGCGCTGATCCGATCCCATGTTGCCGACAAGACAATCGCCGCAATTGATCCCGATGCCGACATTAAGCGGCAGGAAGGGCCCTTTGGCCTGTTCTGCTTCCTGTTTGCGTTCATCATTAAGCTTTTCAAGGGCACGTCGCATCGCAAGCGCGCTGTCACAGGCATTATGGGCATGGTTTTCAACATCCAGTGGCGCATTCCAGAACGCCATGATGCAGTCGCCCATATATTTATCAATCGTGCCTTCACGGTTTAGGATGCAGTCGCTCAGCGGTGTCAGAAGCCGATTGATCAGGCGTGTCAGGCCTTGCGGATTGGATTTGAAACCTTCGGATATGGCGGTAAATCCGCGGACATCACAGAACATCAAGGTCATATCACGGGTTTCCCCGCCCAGTTTCAGACGTTCGGGATGTTCGGCCAGTTGCGCCACCAATGCCGGTGACAGATAGTTGGCAAAGGCTGCGCGCACCTGTCGGCGTTCGCCTTCGGTCCGCATGAAACCAAGCGAGCTGGTCGCAAGATAGACTGCTGCCAAGCCGACAATCGGATAGAGCGGATCAATGAGCACGAGTTTATGTGAATAGGCCCACCAGGAAATGCCAATTGCGCTGGTGGCAATCGCCAGACCAATCACCGCCGGCCAGACCGCACCAAGCCGTGGGACTGCCAGGATGAAAAACATGCCGACGATCAGAAGGACCAGCATTTCGACTTCTGCCGCCCAATAGGGACGGGTCAGGAAATGTTCAAGCAGCATCTGTTCAAGCATTTCGGCATGGACTTCGACCCCCGGGATCACGCGATCAAGCGGGGTGGAGCGCAAATCAAGCAACCCGGCCGCACTCGTCCCCAGCAGGACCATTTTATTTTGCAGGATGTCGGTTCCGACCGTTCCGTTGAGGATATCTGTCGCCGAAAGATACCGGTCTTTCTGATGGCCGGTAAAGTGCACCCACATATACCCGGCGCGATCCGTCGGGATGGTCAGGGCACCAACGCGAACGGACGCGATGCCTTCCGAGTTGGTCCAGCGCGTACTGCCGCTCGCCCCAGACATCCGCACCAGCATGGTCTTGGGGGCATTTTGTAAAACGCGCAGCATCTCAAGGCTGAGTGTCGGGTAAACTGGCTTGCCAATGCCCGGGTGATCATGGTCGATGGCAGCCATCAACGGCACACGCCGCACAATTCCGTCCTGACCCGGCGAGACGTTGACCAATGCGTTGCCGGTCGCAGCCGCTTCAATAATATCAAGGTTTCTGGCTGCACTTGGCAAGACCGGAACGAAATCTGAAAGCGTGCGACCTGCTTCGCCAGCTGCACTGAAATTCCCAACCTGGCGGGGAAGGGCATCAAACTCGCCATTACGGAGCTGAACAGCGGTGACCACGTTGCCGGTGCCCTTTATGAATTGGGCAAATAGCTGATCGTGATCGGGCAAGGCCTTTGCCATTTCCGCAATACGATCACGCTCGGTGCTTTGCGGCCAATCGTCAATCACACGTGATGGTGATGTACGATCAGGCTCGGCAAAAACCATATCAAAGCCAACGACAAGCGCCCCATTGGCGCGCAGGCGATAAAGCAATTCCGAAAGCTTGGTGCGCGGCCACGGCCATTGGCCTTCAGTTGCCAAGCTGCGCTCGTCGATATCGACAATCCGCACGCCGACATCTTCGTAAGCGCGCGGTGCAATTTGTTGATAAAGGTCGAAAACCGTTAAACGCAGCTGATCAATCACCGGCACATTCTGCCAGCGCAAAACGATGCAGGTGAAGAGTATGGCCAGCGGAACGATATATTGCAGGCCGGTCATAAGACCGAATTTTCTCAGACCCATGATTGTGCCTTTGATCGAAGGATCAAGAGGATCAATTCAATGTCCCGGATGATGCATTTCCATTCGGAACGTTCGTGGTCTTCACATTGAAATCGACATGTGTCGCATCCGTAAATGTCGCAGACGGATTACAGCTCATTGTAACGCAGGCGGCGTTGTAGCTAAAAGCATTGTTGTCGAAGGCGACATTTCCGGAACTTGCTGAGTAGTCGAAACCGGAAAAGGATGCCGATCCTCCTGTTCCTACGCCGTCATTGATGCTGGTAAATGAAACATCGATCTTTCTGTTGGCGTAATCGACCGTTGTCGAGAAACTGTATGAAATTCCGCCGCCACTGACATTCAAGGTGCCTGTTGTGGCGCTACCACTCATTACCTGACGAAGGCCGTCATAGGTAAATGGGTCAGATGAGCCGCCTGAACTGCTAGTGTTGTTGACCAGATTATTATTCAGGATCGACGTGGTTTCAGCGACATTTTGGGCGCTGTTGACTGTTCCGATTTGCGCCATGGCGACGTCAACGGCTTGTGCGCTGGTTGCGCCGGTCTGGTTTTGCGCCTGTCCGGTTTGCTGGCTCGTGACAACAGGCTGCTGTGTGGCGGATGAGGTCGAGCTTGCACCTGACCCGGAATCCGAGCCACCACCGAGTGATGCGGTACGCACAACATTAGCCGAAAAATCAAACGTCGCGGCACTGGTTGGGAAACGTGTGGGCGTGGTGACATTGTTGTCGGAGACAAAGACGCCAAAGTTTTCGCCGGTCACACTTTGCGAACCACCACTCTGGTTAAAGGCGGCAAAGGCGCCGGGCCGTGATGTCGTGTCATTGCGCGACAGGCCGGGGCCTTGGTTCACCGCCATAAAAACCAGCTGGTTTGCGGTGTTTGCGTCGGTGGTATCAAAACTGCCCGGCACGATTTCGTTTGCCTGTTCGGCCGTCATGGATCGGATCAGGCCAATGGTGCCGCGAATACCGATCGATCCAACCGGCAGGTTCACATCCATGCTTGATGGATTGTTGAGCGGGATTTTACCGGTGACAAAGCGCATCACGCCCTTGGCCATATCGGCGACAATGCGTCCGTCGCCGGTGGCCGGGTCATAAACGAACTCGTCAATCGCAACGTCGCTGTTTGGTCCGATGGTAAACACCGTCTCGTCAAGCAACAGCACCTGCATGCCCGAGTTGGCTGACGTGACGATCCGATCCCCCAGATAGACCGGCATGCCGCTTTCAACCAGAATACCGACTTCACCGGTGACTTTGGAAAGTGTGATTTCGCCGGTTACAGCGGCCGAGACGCCCGCCATTTCGGCTTCAAGTTCTGCACTGGCGGGTTTGGATGCCATCAAGACTGTTGCGGCAATCAAAGATGCGCAAAGCAGCGTTTTGCCGGCAAGTCGACGGATTGTCGCAGTCGATTTCAGGGGTGAATATTTGGCCATTTGCATCACTAGAACTCCCAGCGGCGTGTCAGAAATACCTGTGCACGTGCGTTATGGTATTCGTAGTTGGGAATGTTTGATTTTGTGTTCAGATACTCACCGGTGATCGACCAGTTGATCGGTGCCAGAAAGCCAAGTATCTGATTTGCCGTTTCGCTATCCCCAAACAAGTCGGTCGGCAATATCGTCGAAAGCGGTGCACCGTATGTCAGGCGGGTCCGAGTACTGCGATCCGTGCGATATCGCGGCGAATTGCCGGTCGTCAAAAAATCCGGATCCCGGTACTGGTCCATGCCATAGCGGATGCTTCCGCTAATGTAACTTCCCCCGCCAAACAGATAAGCATGGATCAGCTCGCCGCTCAAGCTATTGTAACTATAATAGTTTCTGGCGGCATCCTTCATCCCGGCCGCAAAATTCACCGTCGTACGATGATTTGGCGACCAATTGTAGTTGCCGCCGATCCGTGCGCCATAGCGCTGACCCGAATGCAAGCGAAGCGCACTGGATTCAGATGTGTTCTGATATCGCTCGTCAGAATAGCTGACATCGCCGTTCAGATTAAAGAACGGGCGTACGTTCCAGTCCAGCCGCAGGCGACCGGTTCTGGCGGTCAGGTACTTCTCGCGCGAAAGCGACTGCGCGGTCTGGCTGAGTGTCGGGGTAAGCATCCAGTATCCGCCGCGAATACGTGTGCCGATTTCTGCCGAAAAGGATCCAAGGTCCAGCGCGTCAAGCTGAACCTGGTCACTGCCATAACCGGTTAAACTTGCAAAAACCTCGTGGCCTTCCTGATAACCAAGGTCATAGCTGACGTCATAGCGAAGCGCCCCGATATAAGCGATGTCGTTGTTGGGTTTGTCGCCGCTTGCGGTGATGGTCGTCGGTGTGCCGGTCAGAAGCTGGACCTTGTCGTTCGGGGCCGCGTTACGGTTGCTGTCGATCTGGCTTCCCAGTGTCAAAGTCAGGCTTTGTGACGGGCGCTTGCGGCGGCGCTCGATGGCGCTGACATACTGACGGATGTTTGCTTCGACATCTGGCGAGATATCCATTTGCAACAGGCGATCAAACTGGCTGCGGGCCTCGTCCAGGCTATCAAGGCGATAAAGAACAATCGCATAATACAGGCGTACCGGTGCCAGATCCGGGTCCAGAACAAGAATGCGTTCAAGGGTTGCGGATGCCCCGCGGACGTCGCCACGCGCCAGCTGCGCCTTGGCCCAACGGAAGTTAAGGACGATGTCATCGGGATTTGCAAGGATGTCGGCATAGGTGATGTCACCGCCATCATCAGTGCTCAGCAGAAAGTTCGCCCGTGCAGTTACGTCGGTGAGTCGCTCGAAATCTTCGGAAAACTGGCGTGCTTCGTCTGTGCGCACATCAATGCTTTGCTGTGCGCTTACCCCGGTTGTTCCGATTGCAAGCGACGTTAGACCCGCTGCAATCAGCGCGGTAACGTACTGCCATCTGCCTGTCGTCAAACTGCTTTCCTACCATTGGCAGGTCAGGACCGTCATCGGGTACACGTAATGTCGGCAGAAAGTTTGGCGACGAAACCCGAATGGCGACCATAACCTGTTTGGAAACGATCAAATCAGATTATGGTCTTTGAAAAGACAGGGATAGCCATTCGGCAGGTTGGTGTTGCCATGTGTGGGTGGATAGTATTTCGCACCTTGCGTATAGTAAATTTATCGAAAGGTGGTTTTGCTCCTATCCATAGGTCACCCAGGGTTATACTGCGGTCCCGCCGACGGTCAGACCATCAATGCGGAGCGTCGGTTGCCCGACACCAACGGGAACACCTTGCCCGTCCTTGCCGCAGGTCCCGATGCCGTCATCAAGTGCCATGTCATTGCCGATCATGGAAACCTTGGTCAGACTGTCCGGGCCGTTGCCAATCAGGGTCGCGCCCTTGACCGGTGCGCCAAGTTTGCCATCCTCGATCAGATAGGCCTCGGAGGCCGAGAACACGAACTTGCCCGATGTAATGTCGACCTGACCGCCGCCAAAGTTGACGGCATAGATGCCCTTTTTGACCGAAGCCAGAATTTCTTCCGGCTCCTTGTCGCCACCGAGCATATAAGTGTTGGTCATGCGTGGCATCGGGGCGTGGGCATAGGACTGACGACGGCCGTTGCCGGTGGATTTGACACCGGTCAGGCGCGCGTTCAGGCGATCCTGCATAAAGCCCTTGAGGATGCCATCTTCGATCAGGACGGTTTTCTGGGTCGGCGTGCCTTCATCATCAATCGACAGCGACCCGCGGCGGTCATGGATGGTGCCATCATCAACCACCGTCACACCCGGCGATGCAATCCGCTGACCCAGAAGCCCGGCAAAGGCAGAGGTACCCTTGCGATTGAAATCACCTTCAAGGCCGTGACCGATGGCTTCGTGCAGCAAAATGCCCGGCCAACCCGGGCCAAGCACCACGGTCATTTCACCAGCGGGGGCTGCGACTGAGTCAAGGTTCACAACTGCCTGACGGAGTGACTCATCAACCGCCTTTTTCCAGGTTTTTTCATCAAAGAACCCATCATAGCCGATGCGGCCACCTTCGCCGTGCGATCCGGTTTCCATGCGATCACCCTGTTTGACAACCACCGAGACGTTAAAACGCACAAGCGGGCGAATATCACCAATGCGCTGTCCGCCTGAACGCCAGATTTGCACAGCCTGCCAGTTGCCTGAGATTGAGGCCGAAACCTGCACCACACGCGGGTCACGCGACCGGGCATAGGCATCAATCTGTGCCAAAAGATCGACCTTGGCTTCAAATGTGGCCTCACCGAGCGGGTTCACGTCGGAATAAAGCGACACGTTCGTGCCGATTGATCCCAGATCAACCTTGCCTGAACGGCCCGATCCAACCGCCTTGACGGTTTCGGCGGCACGCGCAACCGCGTCGTTGGACAGTTCATTGGAATGCGAAAAGGCGGTTGCCTCGTCGGCAACAGCGCGCAGGCCAAAGCCCTGTGCGGTATCAAAGTTCGCACTGCGCAGGCGGCCATCATCCCAGACAAGGCTTTCGGATTGGCGATATTCAAGGAAGAGTTCCCCGTCTTCGGCAGCGCTAAGTGCATCATTGACCTGTGTTTCAAGCCGGTCGCGATCAAGATCACCCTTGGCGAAAAACAGATTGTCGGTGGTGCGAAGATCGGTCATGGAACCTCCTTGGGGCCGCGATAGCACGGCCAGAGAAAATGTCTTTCCCTGTACGATAATTCAGTTGGGGCGGTATTATCCCTTACTCAATTTAGGGTTTCTGATGCCTTCGACTTTCATCTATACAGGTACTTGTTCGGGCAAAGGACAAAGCCATGGCCCGAGTGGTTTATATAGACTGCAATAACCAATTATGAAAGCCCGTGGCAATGTTTGTCGAACATCCCCAGCGCGTCGCCCTTCATAATGAAATCCATGCCCGACCGTTTGGTGGTGTGACCAGCCCGGCGCGGTGTTCCTGCCTTGCCTTTCAAACGGGTGAAGACCTTGATGATGCGGTGCGCGATCATTTCACCGCCTTTTGTCAGCGCTATAGCCTGACGCCACCCGCCGCAGATCAAAAATATTTTGAAGCCGCCTGTGACGGATTTTCCGTCATCTGGGAACGGCACGCGGAATTCACGGTCTATGTCTTCAAGCGCACAGAACCATTTGATAACCCGTTCGAAGATCCGGTGATCAATCTTGTGCCGCGCGACTGGCTTGATGAAACACCGGGACAATTGCTGGTGGGGTTGCACATCGTTGTCGACAAGGCTGAGCGGAGTGAAGATGAACTTTCCCGGCTGTTTGATCATAATGGCCTGACCGGCAGCCGCATATTGGGTGGCACCGCACAGGTCTGGACGGACTTTCGCCTGCATGGCGACGGGTTTGGGCGCATCCTGATCAAGGATTGCGGCCTTGAACACCTGCAGGCCGGGCGTCTGGTACAGCGGCTCAAGGAAATTGAAGTCTATCGCATGATGGCGCTGCTGGCCTTTCCGTTGGCGCATACGGCGACACCCAAGGTTTCGGAAATCGATACCCGCCTGTCGGAAATCACCGCTGAAATGGCGAGTAAAACCCAGACCAACGATGAAGAAACGCTTGCCAAACTGACCGACCTTGCCGCCCAGACCGAGGAAATGGCAGCCTCGCTCAATTACCGGTTCAGTGCGGCGCGGGCCTATTATCGCATCGTGCAGGCGCGCCTTGGCGAACTGCGCGAAGAACGCATTGAAGGCATGCAAACCATTGCGGAATTCCTTGAACGTCGTTTGGCCCCGGCGATGCGGACCTGTCAAAATATCGGCGATCGGCTGGAAGTTTTGTCAAAGCGCGTCGCAAGGGCCAACAACCTGCTGCGCACCCGCGTCGACATCCTGCTTGAAGCGCAAAACCGTGACCTTCTGGCCAGTATGGACCGACGTGTGAAATTGCAACTGCGCCTGCAACAAACCGTCGAAGGTTTGTCGGTGGCCGCCATCACCTATTATGCGGTCGGGCTTCTGGGTTACCTGTTCAAGGCAATCAAGGATACCGGCGTTCCGATCAATGACCGGGTTGCCACGGGGGTTGCCGTACCAGTGGTGCTGGGCGCGATCTGGTTTTCGATGCACCGCATCCGCAAGGCGCTGCATCGTGCCGATGACTAACTAAAGATACGTCCGCGACTTAGGCCGCATCGCGCAGTTTGTAGGCGGCATAGGTCGTCGCCCCAACCAGAACAACCGCACCGGCCTGATGGGCAACACCCAGCGGAAGCCATACGACAGTCAGAAGGGTTGTGATGCCAAGCGTGACCTGCAGGCAGGCCGCAAGCAAAACCAGATGGGTGGCAAAGCGTTGATTGGGGTTAAGGTCCCACTTGCCCGCACGCCACCAGAACACCAGCACCATCACGAATGTCAGTTTCGCCAGCCAGCGATGATCCCACTGTACCGTCATATGGTCCTCAAATGGCGCCAGCCACGCCGGATCAAACACGAACAGGCCATCGGGGATCAGTTGCCCATCCATCAGCGGGAAGGTGTTGTATATGTGCCCGGCATTAAGGCCGGCGACAAAGCCGCCGGACAGGGCGGTAAACACAATCAAACACAGCAACTGCAAGGCGCGCGTTGACGATGCGGTGGTTGTCACGCGCGGGTTCAGCTGTTGCAGGGCGACCCAAAGCAGGGCGATGAAAATAACCAATGCCAAGCCAAAGTGCGCCGTCAGACGATACTGGCTGACATCGGGGCGATCAACCAGACCGCTCATCACCATGTACCAGCCCATCAGGCCCTGCAGACCGCCAAGGATGAACAGCCCCCAGAGCTTCCACTTGGTTGCGCGATCAATCGATTTCTTGGCCAGGAACCAGACGAACGGGATGAAGAACACGATCCCGATCAACCGTCCCCACAGGCGATGGATGAATTCCAGCCAGAAGATCGATTTGAAATCCTCGACCGACATCCAGGCGTTGATTTTCTGGAACTCGGGATACTGGCTGTATTTTTCATAAAGCGTCTGCCAGTCGGCCTCATTCATCGGCGGGATGATGCCGGTGAAGGGGCGCCATTCCACAATCGAAAGCCCGGACTCCGTCAGGCGGGTCAACCCGCCGATCACCACCATGATGAACACCATCGCAGCACAGCCAAACAGCCAGATGGCGACATTTTTGTTGGCTTGTGGGTGCGCAAGGCTGACTTCGGACAGGGCAGGGGAGGCACTGCTGGACATCTGGACGCTCTCTTGAAGGTATCTTCTGGCGGACGGGTTTTGAAATTTGGCCCAATATAGGGCGATTTTGCAAGAATTGCAGGAAAAGCTTTACGGAAAAATCGGGGCCGGTGGTTCAGTCAGGTCGCAACTATTAAATACTATTTTTTTGTGTTAATTGTATATAAAACACATAAAAAATGTATTGAATAATTTGCTATCCACACTCATAGTCATGGGTAATAGAGAGAAACCCGCATTAGAGGATCGACGATGTTTCCCATCAATCTGGACCTGACGCGACTTTCGGTCGCATTGGTCGGCAACGGTCAGGCCACCCTGAACCGTTTGCGCCAGTTTGACGGTGATGGGGCAAAATACGTTACCGTCTATTCTGAAGACCCGATACCCGAACTGGCCGAACAGGCCGGTGACCGGTTGCAGCGCTATTTGCCAAATTCGGCGGATGTCAACGCGGCCTCCATCATGTTTATCATCGACCTTGATCTTAAAAAAGCAGCCGAGCTGGCCTCCATTGCCAAGGCAGTTGGTACGATTGCCAATGTCGAGGACGTCAAACAATATTGCGATTTTTCGTCGCCCGCGCGCATTCAGCGCGGTGACCTGATGATCACGGTTTCGACCAATGGGAAGAGTCCAAGACTTGCAGGACGCATTCGTCGTGCTATAGAACAATGGTTTGATCCGAGATGGTCCGAACGTCTGTCCATTCTCGCCGCCGAGCGAGAGAAGTGGAAGGCTGACGGCGCTGATATGAAGCAGTTACTTGATAAAACCGACGATTTCATTGATCGTCGTGGATGGTTGCCATGAATGTATTGCGCGAAGAAGATATTGTGACCGGTGGTTCGATGTCTACCGAAGAGGCAACAGACCGTGCTGCTGCTTTGCTAAGCCGTTATGGAGATCTGCAAGGTGTCGCTCTAATTGAACCGATGGTGCATGAAGAATTCAACGGCCGCATCACCATGACCTCATCCTTCGGGACAGAGGCCGCTGCCCTTTTGGCGCTGGTGGCCGAGGTCGACCGTGATTTGCCGGTGATCTTCCTTGATACCCGCAAGCTGTTTGGCGAAACGCATACCTATCGCGAAAAGCTGGTCGATCATTTGGGCCTGACCAATATCAAGATCATGCGCCCGGATGAGGAAAAGCTTAAGGCCGAGGACCCGAACGGCATGCTGTTCGCCTCGGACGTGGCGAAATGCTGCTACCTGCGCAAGGTGGAGCCGCTTCAGCGTGCGCTGGAAGGCTATGACGCCTGGTTGACCGGGCGCAAACGCTTCCACGGTGGTGAACGTGATGCGCTTCCGGTGATTGAACCGGCGGGGTCGCGGATCAAGATCAATCCGCTGGCGGGGTATAAGCGCGAAGATATAGAAGACATCTTTGAACATCGCGCGTTGCCGCGTCATCCGCTTGAGGCCGAAGGCTTCCTGTCAATCGGCTGCATGCCCTGCACCGAACGTGTTGACCCCAACACGACCGATGTCCGCGCCGGACGCTGGGCCGGGCAGGACAAGACCGAGTGCGGCATTCACTACATCATCTAAGCCTGATCAGGCTTCCATGAAAAACCCGGCCAGATGGCCGGGTTTTTTGTTAGATGGTTATGCCCTGAAGCTTTCGGAACAGGGTTACCGCATAACGATCCGTCATGCCGGAAATGTAATCCATCACCCGCATCAGGCGACTATAGAGGTCGGGGGCTGCCATCAGCTTGCCCGACAGAAGCTTGTCGATGCGATCCGCCTGCGGTGGCAGTCGTTTGCCATGGTTTTTATGCTCGTCAATGTCGATGGCGGCCCGGACAAAACTGTCCAGCAGGCCATTGATGACCTCGAACCCGGCCATTTCAATCGGCAGGACATGTGGCGCGTTATAGATCTTTTGCACGGCCAGCTTCTTGCACGCCTTGGCATAGGGGCCAAGCGGGGTGTTGGCCAAAAGATCACCTTCGATGGTGCCGGCAAGCAATGCGTCTTCATGTTCGATGAAGGCATCAACCGCGGCCTTGACCAGATTGCCAATCGCCTTGCCGCGCAGGAAACCAATCCGGTCATCTTCGGATTTCTCGGCATACCAGCCTTCCGAACGCAGGTCTTTCCAGCGTTGTTCGGCATCGCCGTCATATTTTTCCGGATGGCGGGCAATCGGGGCCAGCGCACGTTCGACTTCCTCGAAACTGACACAGCCCAGTTCCCAGCCATCTTCAAGATCGACCACGGAATAACAAATGTCATCGGCCGCCTCGACCAGATAGACCAGCGGATGACGCCGCCATGCACCGTCAAATCCTTCCAGCGGGGACAGGCCGCAAACCCTGGCAATCGCCTGCGCAATGTCGCGTTCTGCCTGATAATATCCGGGCTTTTTAAGGCCGGTATATTCCTTGCGGCGGGCGTCAGGAACCGATGTGCTGCGCGGATATTTGATGAAACTGCCCAGCGTGCCGTAAGTCAGGTTAAGCCCACCGTCAAAGCGCTTCATTTCAAGCTGGCTGATGATGCGCAACCCTTGGGCGTTGCCTTCGAAATGGCGCAGATCTTCAAGCTCCGGCCCCGAAAGGCGCGATGTCAGCTCGTCCTTGGCAAGGCGCGATGTGGTGAACCATTCATTGATGGCGTCCTCGCCAGAATGCCCGAATGGCGGGTTACCGATATCGTGGGCCAGGCACGCGGCCTGCACCATGTAGCCGATATCGGCCACGGTGGTTTCCGATCCCTTGGGCAGGTTTTTAACGATATGCGCGCCCGCCATCAGTCCCAATGATTGCCCGACCGAGCCGACCTCTATCGTGTGGGTCAGGCGGGTATGGACATGATCGTTTTCGGAAAGGGGATGAACCTGCGTCTTGTTTTGCAGACGCCGGAACGAGGATGAGAAGATTACCCGGTCGACATCAATCTGAAACGGGCTTCGGCCATCGGGTGTCGGATAGGGGGCACCTTCGGGCAGGCGAATTTTGCCATCCTTGAATTCAAGCCGATGAGAAGAAAGAAGATCTTCCCAGCGCATTTTATCGCCGGAACCCTGTACAGACGACGCCACTTTTTACCCCTGTCCAAATCAAATGTTATTATCGGGCAACTTTAACGGGCCGGGGAGTCCGGTGCAATCGGACAAACAGTCTTTGACCCGATTGCACCGCGTTTATGGGCGATCAGCCAAAGAACCAGCTTTGCGGGTTATCAATCGGGCGGCCATTCAAGGCGCGCAGAAGGCCGATCACATTACGCCCGATAAACCAGGCGGTGGTGTAAAGCGCCATCAACCCGACGACAGCCCAACCCAGAAGCGGGATCCAGCCAATCACGAAGGTGAAGAAGCCAAGAATGATGGCATAAAGGATGCTGATCCAGAATGTCCGGATGACAAACGTGTAGTGGCTGTTGGTCCAGTGATTGTCGTCTTCGCGCGCGACGTAGGACACAATCAGCGCAATCAAACCGGTGGCAAAGGCCGTAAACAGGGTTGCGATCATCAGCCCGTAACAGACAGCGGCCGTATTCCCGCCGCGCTCGTCAGTATAGCGCGGTGCATTGTCAAAAGACGCATCCTGACCGTGGATATGGTCGTTCATGGATAAAATCCTATCAAGTTGTCGCAATCCCCATCGCGTCTGCCAGATCATATAACCCAAAAGTTTAAAAATGCTATCCCATAGCGGCATCTTGCGCCTTTGCGGGCACATTGGGGCCCTTTCACGCGGATTTTACGCCCGGTTTACCGTGTTTTGCCTCGACTCTTGGCAAATTCGCCCTACATTTGGCGCCATGTTGTCAATTGACCAAAAACAGGAATTTCCGCATGTCGGACTATGATTTTGATTTGTTTGTTGTTGGTGCCGGTTCGGGTGGTGTGCGTGCTGCCCGCGTGGCATCGGGATATGGTGCCAAGGTTGCCATCGCCGAGGAAAGCCAGGTCGGCGGTACCTGCGTGATCCGTGGCTGTGTGCCGAAAAAACTGCTGGTCTACGGCGCGCACTTTGCCGAGGATTTCGAAGATGCCTCCGCCTATGGCTGGACCCTTACGGGCGAACCAAGCTTTAGCTGGAAGACCCTGATCGAAAACAAGGATACCGAGATCAATCGTCTCAATGGCATCTATAAAAGCCTTCTGAAGGGATCGAATGTCGAGCTGTTTGAAAGCCGCGCGGTCCTGAAAGATGCCCATACCCTTGAGGTCGGCGACAAGACGGTGACTGCCGAACGCATTCTGATTGCGGTGGGCGGCACGCCGGTGATGCCTGACATTCCGGGCATCGAACATGCCATTTCATCCAATCAGGCCTTCCATCTTGAAGACCTTCCCGAACGCATCGCGGTTGTTGGCGGCGGTTACATCGCCGTTGAATTTGCCGGTATCTTTGCTGGTCTTGGCGCAAATGTGACCCAGTTCTATCGCGGCGATCAGATCCTGCGCGGCTTTGATAACGATATCCGCAACCATCTGGCCGCCGAAATCGTCAAAAAGGGCATCGATCTGCGTCTGGACACCAATGTCACGGCGATTGAAAAGAATGATGACGGTTCGCTCAGCCTGACGCTGACCGGCGGTGGGCATCAGGAAGTCGATGCCATCATGTTTGCCACAGGGCGCGAACCCAAAACCCACGGTTTGGGTCTTGAGCAGGCCGGGGTGGAACTGAACGACCGCGGGGCAATCAAAACCAATGCCGGTTTGCAGACCAGCGTTCCAAACATCTATGCCGTTGGCGATGTCCGCGATCACGTGCAACTGACCCCGGTCGCAATCAAGGAAGGCATGTCCTTTGCCGACACAGTCTATGGCGGCAAGCCTTGGTCAATGTCCTATCAGGCCATCCCGACCGCTGTTTTCAGCCAGCCACCGGTTGGCACTGTCGGCCTTTCCGAAGAAGAAGCGCGCGATAAGGGCAAAGACATCGAAATTTACAAATCGACCTTCAAGCCGATGCGCCACACCCTTTCGGGACGTGATGAAAAAACGTTGATGAAGCTGGTCGTCGACAAAACCACCGATGTGGTGCTTGGGGCTCATATGGTCGGCCCGGATGCGGCTGAAATCATTCAGGGCATCGGCATTGCGGTTCGCATGGGCGCAACCAAGGCCCAGTTCGATCAGACTGTTGCTGTTCACCCTTCTGCGGCGGAAGAATTCGTCACCATGCGTTCGCCGGTAAGTTAACTACTGCGCTGCGTGCGAAAAAAGACCCTAAAACAAAGGCGATATCTGTTGGATATCGCCTTTGTCATATGTTTTGGCAAATGCCGTCAAAAAGGCAGTGGCGCGTTATCGACCACTTCCTTCATGACAAAGAAAGTGCGGGTTTGGCGCACACCGGGCAGGGCGATCAGTTGATCACCGTGCAGACGGTTGAAGTCGGCCATATCGCGCACCCGGATTTTCAGGAAATAGTCGAAATCACCCGCCACTAGGTGGCAATCGAGAATGAAGGGCATGGTGCGACAGTTTGCCTCGAACTCGGCGAAGCTTTCGGGTGTTGAGCGATCAAGCACCACGCCGACAATCACCAGGGCACTGCGGTCGACTTTTTCCGGCGCGATCTGGGCACGGATGCTTTTGACATAGCCTTCCTCAAACAGCTTTTGTGTCCGACGGTGGCAGGTGGCAGCACTTACATTGACCTGTTTGGCAATTTCGGCGTTGCCCATGCGGCCATCTTGCTGCAACAGGCGCAAAATCTTGAAGTCGATCTTGTCAGGCTCAAAATGCATGAAAGAACCTTCCGTGAATTTACCAATTAATGGAACAAATGGTGATTTGATCAAAGTGTGATGGTCTGAGCCGGGAAAATCAATCCGAACTATGAGAGCACCTTCCAAACGTGTCGCGCTAGCCTGAAGACGGTTTCAATCAGTTTTCAGGAGTGTCCGATGAATTTGCACAAGTTCGAAAAATATCCGCTGACCTTTGGCCCAACCCCGATTGAGTCTTTGCCGCGCCTGTCCGCCCATCTTGGTGGTGATGTTGAACTTTACGCCAAGCGCGAAGACTGCAATTCCGGTTTGGCCTTCGGCGGGAACAAGGTCCGCAAGATGGAATATATCATTCCCGATGCGATCAAATCCGGGGCCGATACGCTGGTGACCATCGGTGGCGTGCAATCCAACCATACCCGGCAGGTCGCAGCGATTGCCGCCAAGATCGGGATGAAATGCCGGTTGGTGCAGGAAAGCTGGGTGCCATTCAACGATGCGGTCTATGACCGTGTGGGCAACATCCTGATGAGCCGGGTGATGGGTGCGCAGATCGAACTGGTCGATGAAGGATTTGACATCGGTATTCGCGAAAGCTGGGAAGCAGCCCTTGAGGACGTAAAGGCCAAGGGTGGTGTGCCCTATGCCATTCCTGCCGGTGCATCGGTTCATAAATATGGCGGTCTTGGTTTCGTTGGCTTTGCCGAGGAAGTTCGTGCGCAGGAAGCCGAACTTGGCTTCAAGTTTGATTATGTCGTCGTCTGTACCGTGACCGGCTCAACCCATGCCGGGATGGCAGTCGGCTTTGCCGCAGATGGTCGGGCGGAAAAGGTGGTCGGTATTGATGCGTCGGCAACACCGGATCAGACCCGTGCACAGGTGCTTGCGATTGCACAGAAAACCGCCGATCTGGTGGAGCTGGAAGGCGGCATTTCGGACCGGGATATCACCCTGATCGAAGATTACGCCTATCCACTCTATGGTGTGCCGTCTGAGGAAACCAACGAAGCTATCCGTCTTTGTGGACGCCTCGAAGGCATGATGACTGATCCGGTTTATGAGGGGAAATCGATGCAGGGCATGATTGATCTGGTGCGCAAGGGATACTTCCCCAAGGGATCGAAAGTCCTTTATGCCCATCTTGGTGGCGTGCCTGCGATCAATGCATACAGCTATATCTATCGCAACGGTTAACCGGCGCGGGAAATGCAAAGGTCGGAGCCAACTGGCTCCGCCCTTCGTTTTTTAGCCCCCGGCAAGGCCCGGGAAGATGATCAGAAGTGCGACGGCCAAAATCTGCAGGCAGATAAACGGCAGAAGCGACTTGAAGATGTCGCCTAGCGATATGTCGGGTGGCGCGACCGATTTCAGGTAAAAGGCCGCAGGCCCGAATGGCGGCGACAGGAAGCTTACCTGCATGTTCATCGCAAACAGCACGCCAAACCAGACCGGGTCGTAGCCGAGCTCTTTTACGATCGGCACGAAGATCGGCATGGTCAGAAGCGCAATACCGACCCAGTCAAGGAACATGCCCAGCACAAACAGGATCAGCATCATGAACAGGATGATGATGGTCGGATCATCGGAAATGCCGGTGATCAGGGTTGAGACAAACTTGATCCCGCCCATCAGGTTGAATACGCCGACAAGGGCCGATGCACCGATGCCGATCCAGACAATCATGCCGCAGGTCGAAAGCGTTTGAAGTGCTGCCGCCTTAAGCATCGGAAGCGAAAATTCACGCCGCAGAACAGTCGAGGCAATCACACCTGCCACACCGACGGCCGAGGCCTCGGTCACGGATGCGATGCCACCATAGATCGACCCCAGAACGCAGAACACGACCAGAATGGGCAGGAAAAGGCCCTTGAGCAGGCGGATCTTTTCTTCGCGCGGGATTTTTTCGGTCTGCGGCGGCGGGGCGATGTTGTTGCCGGTGTAAGAGCGAAACAGCACATAGGCGACATAGAAGCCCGCCAGCATGAAGCCGGGCAAAAAGGCCGAGGTGAACAGATCGCCGATCGATACGTTCGCCGTCAGGCCATAAATGATCAAAACAATGGATGGTGGCACCATGGTGCCCAGTGAGCCGCCAGCACAGACAACGCCGATGGCGAGGTTCTTGTCATAGCCCTGACGCAGCATCTGGGGCAGGGCGATCAGGCCGAGCAGAACAATTTCGCCGCCGATGATGCCGCTCATGGCAGCCAGGATCACCGCAACAAAGATCGTCTGAACCGCAACACCACCTTTAAGGCGTCCGCCAAACAGGCGCATGGCATCAAACAGGTCGCGCGCAATACCGGATCGGTCAAGGATCGCCGCCATCAGGACGAACATCGGCACCGAGACGAAAACAAAGGATGAAACGAATGAATAGACCCGGCTTGTGATCAGCGGCACCGCCATCGGGCCAAACCAGCCAAGGGTAAAGATCAAGGCAATCAACAGCGTGACAAATGCCAAAGGCATGCCGGTCACAAGGAAACCAAGCAACATGACAAACATGGCAAGTGTGCCGAATTCGATGCCAAGGGACTGTAAATCAAACATTTAAATGTATCCTGTTGCGCTGCTTGGCATGGCCGTGCGGAGACGCATCAATTGATTGGGCACGAGGCGCTGATTATTCGGTCGAAGTGTGGGATGCAGGCATGATCGGTGCCTTGCGGGCATAGTTGAAGGCCTGAACCAGGAACTGAACCATCAATACAATCAGGACCACCAACAAAAATACCTTAAGCACGCCCGGATAAGGCGCATTGAACGCACTGCCGGTCGTTTCAAGGTGGATGTCACCGGTGGGCGTAAAGACGGCGCGTTCGACCATCAGCCAGGCGGCCCAGGCAAAGAAACCCGATGCGATCATGCAGACCAGCGAAATACAGATATCAAGCGTCTTGCGCATTTTCGGTCCGGCAATGTCATAGAGCAGGACAACGCGAATATGCTTGTCGCGCGCGGCACAATAAAGGCCGCCAAACACAAAGCCGACAGCACAGATAAAGGTCGTGGTTTCATGCGCCCACAAGGTCGGGCTGCCAAAAACGTGACGTGCCACGATCTCATAAATCAACGTCGCCATGGAAAGCAGAAATCCAATGGCGAACACGCTGGAAACCTTCGTGATCATCTGGCCCAGAAGACCGGACACCTCAGTTGCCTGATCGGTGCTTTCTTCAAGTTCGGGAAGTTCGGGCAACGGTGAGTGTTGCGGGGTGTCAGACATTTCTGCGTTCCTTGCATCAACAGGAAATACAATCCGGCAAGGAGGGAGGCCTTCAGTCCCGATACGTCTCGGATCACGGAACCAGCCGGATTGTATCCCAGCAGTTTGCCGGCAGCAACACGGTGCGTTGCTGCCGGCGAAAAAGCTGTTCTGTCTTAGATCATACCCTGTGACTTAAGGTAGTCTACAAGGGTGTCGTATACACGCTGTGCATCTTCGGAACGTGCCGCGACTTTTTCCCACTGGCTGGTGGCAATCTGACGGAATTTAGCACGCTCTTCAGCCGACCAGTTGTGGATGGTGACGCCACCTTCCGAACGGGCCTTGGCAACAGCTTCCATGTCTTTCATCGCCAGACGTGCATCCATGTCATGGGCCAGATCGCGGACCGACATTTCAAGGATCGCCTGGATATCAGCCGGCATCGAATCCCACTTGGTCTTGTTGATCGATACTTCAAGCATCGGCATGGAGTGGAAGCCCGGATAGACCGGATGTTTTGCAACATCGTGCAGACCCATGGCCTGGTTGGTCGAGAACACGGTCGCATCCGCAGCATCGATCACTTTTTTATCAAGCGAGGTGAATACTTCGGACTGCGGGATGTTCACCGGCGATGCGCCGGCTGCTGCGAAGACCTGCTGAACCATGCCTTCCGGGGCACGCATTTTCAGGCCTTTAAGATCGGCTACGCCATCAAGCGGGACAGAGGAAACAAATGCTTCCAGACCCGGGGTAACGGCACCGATGAACTGCAAACCACGCGGGTTCAGAAGGCTGTTCATCAATTCCTTGCCACCGCCATATTCAACAAAGCGCAGCATTTCGGACGGTGCCGACCATGCGCCAACCGGGTTGGCGATCAGGCCGAATGCCGGATCTTTACCGGTGAAATAGCTGGTATCGGTGATGTGACCGTCAAGAATGCCAGCGGCAATTGCGTCCTGGGTTTCGGCATGTTCGACAATCGAGTTAACCGGCAGCATTTCCACGGAAACGCGGCCACCGGTCATGACGCCGACACGTTCGGCCCATTCCTGTTCCAGCTCAAAGTTAGGCACGCCAGCAGCATCGCTCGACTGCATCTTGAGGGTAAATTCCTGTGCATTGGCGGCAAACGGCGCCGTTGCAATCAGGGTTGCGATAAAGCCTGCACCTGCAAGCGATTTAAGAGTCTTGGTCATTCGTCTTCTCCCTAAAATGCCTTATTTTCCGGCAGTATTCTCTATGACAAAGGAAAAACTGCCGTCTTCACGCTCCGCCAGTCGGTCAAGGACCGTGGCAACAACAGTTTCAAGCGGGGCATCGATAAAGACAGTCACGCAATTCTCGTCCGGCCCCGGCGGCTCGAGAGCTGTAAACTGGCTGTCTAAAAGTGCGGATGGCATGAAATGACCGACGCGGCGTTCAAGCCGGGACTGGATCACTTCGCGCGTGCCATCCAGAAAAACAAAGGTGATCGGGTCGAGGTGCGTGCGCAACACATCGCGATAGCGACGTTTAAGCGCAGAACAGGCGATGAAAATGGCCTGACCGGACTTTGCGCTTCCCTCTGAACTGGCAACTGAACCAGCCTGCGTGCGGGCCGCTGCCGCAACCGCATCAAGCCACGGCCAACGCATGTCGTCATTGAGCGGAAGACCACGGCGCATGTGTTCTACATTCGTGCTTGGATGGTGATCGTCGGCGTCCAGATACAGGGTATCTGTCATGCTTGCCAGACGACGCGCGACCTCGGTTTTGCCCGATCCGCTCACACCCATGACAACGACATACTGCGTTTGCCGGTTCATTGAATTCGATGCACTCACTGATTTTCAGGGCGGGTTTTACTCTTGGACTGCCCTGTTGTGTTATAATGTTAGCGCTAACATAATGTTAGCGCTAACATTGAGTCAACAGCCGAATTTCCGGTGTTTGCTTTACCGTCACAAGGTGCTTGTCGGTTTGGAAAAGACGTAATAAATGTAAGGTTATGAGGAAGCGCAAAGGGGCCGGACGGCCAACAATATCCGATGTTGCCGAACGGGCTGGCGTCAGCACCATTACGGTCTCACGCGCGTTGCGCGATCCGTCAAAGGTGTCTGATCATCTGCGACGAAAAATCAACGACGCGGTGCGCAAGCTTAATTATGTGCCCCATTCGCATGCCAGCGCGCTGGCCTCGACCCGATCAAATGTGATCGGTGTGATTGTCCCCTCGCTGACCAACAACGTGTTTGCCGATACGCTGCGTGCGATTTATGACGAGCTCTATCAGGGGCCGTTTCAGGTGCAGCTTGGCAACTCGCGCTATGTTGCGAAGGACGAGGAACGCCTTGTGCGCACCTTCTTGGGCCAGGGGCCGTCAGCCATGATTGTCGCCGGGGTTGATCAGACCGATGCAACCCGCGAACTTCTTGAAAATGCCGAATGTCCGGTGGTTCAGGTCATGGATATCAGTGATGACCCGATCGACATGATGGTCGGGTTTTCGCATTTCGAAGGCGGGCGGGCCGCCGGTGTGCATCTGGTGCAAAAGGGTTACAAACGCATCGGTTTTCTTGGCGCACGCATGGATCCGCGCTCGCACCGCCGTATGGAAGGCTTCAAGGAAGCCTTGTGTTCAGGTGGGCGATACGACCCGGACCTGATGATGACAACCACCGATTCCTCAAGTGTTTCGCTTGGCGGGCATTTGATCGAACAGTTGCGCAAACGTCGTCCGGACCTTGATGCCGTATTCTGCAACAATGATGACATGGCGCTTGGCGCGCTGTTTGGCTGTCAGAAGGCGGGTATCTCGGTCCCCGACGAAATGGGGATCATCGGTTTTAATGATCTTGAAATGATGGCGGCAAGCTACCCGTCACTGACGTCCATCCGAACCGACCGTTATCAGATCGGCAAACGGGCTGTGCAAATGATCAAAGCGGTGCTGGACGGCGAAACCCCCGAACAAAAAATCATCGATCTCGGTTTCGAGCTTCAGTGCCGTGAAAGCACCATGCGCCCGAAGTCAAAAGCGCGCTAACACCTTTTACTTACTCAGGCATTGGAAACTGAACGCCAAGCTCTGCCAGGCGTTCGCGTGGTCCGGTGATTTTGATGCGCGTTCCGTCGGTATCAAACTGACGATCAAGGATGGTGATCCCGTCCTCTGCGCAGGCCTGTTCCAGCGTTCCGGCATCGGAAAATCCGGCAAACAGTTCTGCCTCGCCCTGCGGGATGTATTCGATGATTTCGGCAACATCGCAAACTGCATTGGCTGCCCCGCTATAGGCGCGCACCAACCCGCCGGTTCCAAGTTTGGTGCCGCCGAAATAGCGCGTCACAATCACCGCAACATTGATCAGATCACGTCCCTGAAGGACCTTAAGGCACGGGATGCCCGATGTACCTGATGGTTCCCCGTCATCCTTGCCATGTTCAATCAGCTGGCCTTCGTCATTAAGATAGCGATAGGCGTTCACATGATGATTGGCCTTGGGATGAAGGCTGCGCAATTCATCAATCCGCTTGGCCAGATCATCGTGAAAAACGAGTTCGGCCAAAAAACGGGATTTCTTTTCTTCGGTTTCGGCAAAGGCAGGGCGGGCGATGGTTTTCATGGCGATGTGCTATCAGAAATGGCCGGGTTGTGCCAGATGACATCTCGGCCCGTACTGGCGTTTGACCGTTAAGACGCAAACAGTTTGCCGACCAGAATGACGCCAAAAATGATCAGCATGATCAAAACAACCTTGCGGAAGGTTTCCGCATCCATCCGGTCACGTACCCGCGTGCCCAGCTTGGTGCCCAAATAAACCGGCACCAACCCGGCCAGCGATATCCACAGCGTTTCAATCGTCATCAGCCCCAATCGCGCAAGGCCAAGTGCCATGACGATGCTTGAAAGACTGAACGAGATATTGATGGCCGTCAGGAAACGTTTCGGCTCAAGCCGCATGGAAAGCAGGAAGGGCAACACAGGCATGACCTGTGATCCGGTGATGCCGTTGATAAGACCCGTGGCAAAGCCAGATATTGGGGCCAGTCGCCGTGCAAGCTTGTCAGATAGCGGCTTGCCATGACGAAACAGGGTAATTGCCCCGTAATTCATCAACACCAACCCCAAAACCGCACCGGCCAGAATGCTGTCGACCATTTCAAGCACGGCAAGCCCGATCAGAATGCCAGGAATGGTCGCCAGAAACATCGGCCAGAACCGGTTGATCGTTTCGCGAAAGTGACCCGCCTGGGCCATGATGATGGAATTGCTGACAAGCGATGGAATGATCACCAGCGGCATGCCCGCCTTAAGCCCCAGCCCAAGCGCCAGGATAGGCAAGGCCGATGTCGAGAAGCCAAGGCCGGTTGCCCCTTTAACGAAGGCGGCAACGAAATAAGCACAGGCAATTATCGCAAGTGTTTCAAGGGGCATTGGGGATCCGGCTGATCGGTGGCGCTTGTGGTGGTAGGCGCTCGCAGTGTGCCCGCAAATCATGAACTGTGCAATTGGTCTGATGATTGCGCAGTGCCGGATTCGCACTACCTTGTTTAGTATGACGAATTGGCATTCACCGGTGCATCTTGCATGAATTCACGGTTATGAGTGGAATTTTGCGTGGTTTTTGGGTCGGTTGGCAAAAAATTGCGGGATTTTATTGTCCAAACGTCGAGAAGGGGTGGAAATGCGTTTGCAAAACCCGTATCAAGTTTGGCCCGGTTGCATGACCGGATGCCAAGGCGGAAAACCGCCGGACAACTGGATTTGTGTTATAATGGCGGCATGATGATGAACATGCCGGATTGAGAGGAAGCAAATGAGCAAGAGCTGGAGCATTGAAAGCTGGCGTAACCTGCCGATCAAGCAGGTGCCGACTTATCCTGATGCACAGGCCGTAAAGGCCGTAGAGCAAGAGCTCGGCAGCTATCCTCCTTTGGTGTTTGCTGGCGAGGCGCGCGCGCTTAAGGAAAAGCTTGGTGACGTTGCAGAAGGTAACGCCTTCCTGCTGCAGGGCGGCGACTGTGCCGAAAGCTTTAAGGAATTTCACCCGAACAACATTCGCGACACCTTTAAGGTGATGCTGCAGATGGCGGTGGTTCTGACCTATGGCGCGGCATGCCCGGTGGTCAAGGTTGGCCGTATGGCTGGCCAGTTTGCCAAGCCGCGCTCATCAGACACCGAAACCATCAATGGCGTCGAACTGCCAAGCTATCGCGGTGACGTGGTCAACGGGATCGAGTTCACCGAAGAAGCCCGTATTCCGGACCCGCAGCGCCAGATCCGCGCCTATAACCAGTCGGCAGCGACGCTGAACCTGCTGCGTGCCTTTGCGCAGGGCGGTTTTGCCGATCTGACCAAAATCCATCGCTGGAACCTGTCATTCGTGGATGGCAGCCCGGCTGGTGAGCGTTACAGCAAGCTGACCACCCAGATCGATGAAGCCGTTGCCTTCATGGAAGCATGCGGCATCACGGCTGAAAGCGCGCCGCAACTGCGTGAAACCGATTTCTATACCTCGCACGAAGCACTTCTGCTGGGGTATGAGCAGGCGCTGACCCGTCAGGACAGTCTGACCGGTGAATGGTATGATTGTTCGGCCCACATGCTGTGGATCGGGGACCGTACCCGTCAGGCCGATCATGCCCATGTCGAATTCCTGCGCGGGGTGAAAAACCCGATCGGCATGAAATGCGGACCGACCATGGATGAGGATGACTTGATCCGTCTGATCGATATCCTTAACCCGCAAAACGAAGCCGGTCGTCTGACCCTGATCGCACGTATGGGGGCGGACAATGTGTTTGATAACCTGCCGCGCCTGGTCAAACGTGTTAAGGCCGAGGGCCGCAAGGTCGTCTGGTCCTGCGATCCGATGCATGGCAACACGATCAAGGCATCAAGCGGATATAAAACCCGTCCGTTTGACGCGATCCTGTCGGAAGTCAAAAACTTCTTTGACGTGCACAAGGCCGAAGGCACCCATGCCGGTGGCGTTCATTTCGAAATGACCGGTACGGATGTGACCGAATGCATCGGTGGTGCACGCGAAGTGACCGAAGATGCGCTTTCTGATCGTTACCACACCCATTGCGATCCGCGCCTTAATGGCGGACAGGCCCTTGAGCTTGCCTTCCTGATGGCGGAAATGATCAAAAAAGAACGCGACAGCGTGCGCGCAGAACAGATGGCTGCTTCTGCTTGATTTGATCTTTCGCGATATATCTTGATGACAAAGGTGCCCGGCGATCTGTCGGGCACCTTTTATTTATCCGGTTATTTGCCCGGAATGTTCGCAGAATGCGTTTCCTAAATTAGATTTCAGAAAATTTTGTTGCGCAATCGGCATGAATTCATAAAAAACATCTACCAATGGCCAGTAAATATTCTTAAGTATGGGTAATTGCAGGGTGTTCCTGACAGACGATTAAGGGCGAGGGGTCGCAACGGGTATGATGGACGACGCTGAATTCAGCGCATGGCAAAAGAAGGTGGAGGGAACCAACATTTCCTCGACCACGCTTTTGGCGACCGACTATCTGAACCATTTCAACGAGATCGTCATGCTGCTCGAAATGGTGCCCGACATGCCTGACATGATCGAGGACTGCAAGGAATGGGCGCCGAAAAGCTATCAGGAGCATTTCCGCGACAGTGCCTTTTCCGACAAGGAACTGGCGATTGAGGCCTATGAACACGTCCCGCCAAGGTTCCGTCGGCCGTTTGAGGAAACCATCGAGCACCTCAATACAATCGTGGCACATGCGGTTTCGCAGCTTGAAACCATCATCGAGACGGGTGATGAAGACCTGTTGCGCGTGACGGCCAGTGCAGTGACGACGTCGCTTCAGAAATTCATGGATGTCGCCAGTGGCATTATCCATGGTTCGGCCAAAACCATGAGCCAGGACGAGATCGACGCAGCCCTCGCACTTTGATTGTTGGCGACGTTTTCATGTATGCGGACACAAAAAACCGGGACTGCAAACAGCCCCGGTTTTGTTTTTGTCTGGTCGAGAAGTTAATCGCGATCAGTCCGTCATTTTGGCGAGTTCACCATCAAGACGCTGAATTTCGGACTGCAACAGCGGCAAGACATCGGCACGGGCGGTGGCGACAATTTCCTGCATGTTTTCAAGCGCATGTTTGGCCATGCCGTTGGCATTTTGCTGCATGAACATGATCGTCATCTGCGCTTCGATATCGGAATAAAATCGACGTACACCGGTGATAATTGCCGGATCGACTTCAAAGGTGCGCTGGGAATAGCGCATGGTTTCCCAAACCATATCATCAAGCTTGTGACGTTCGCGCGGGGCGAGGTTTGCCGCATGCCAGGTCATCGGGCCTTCCGGATAGTCGGCAATCCAGGTTTCGACCTTTTCAATGTTATCGACAAACTCCGCCTCAAGCGATCGTTCGAGGTTATAGACATCAGACGTGCTTTGATAACGGTCGAAATCGACA
This sequence comes from Thalassospira sp. CA1, assembly GCF_059052855.1. Classification (NCBI taxonomy): domain Bacteria; kingdom Pseudomonadati; phylum Pseudomonadota; class Alphaproteobacteria; order Rhodospirillales; family Thalassospiraceae; genus Thalassospira; species Thalassospira sp. CA1. The sequence goes on along the minus strand of NZ_JBZCIA010000003.1, from coordinate 154,875 downwards.
GCAATTTCAAAACCGGCAAAGCTTGCCAGATACACACCCAGAACGGTTGATGCCAGAATGATGCACTGGGTAAGCCAGAACTCGGTATTGGGCTGGCCACTGACGCTCAGAAAGCGAAACGGGGCGAAAAGTCCGCGCATGGGCTAGTGTCCTGTATTGGTAAGATTGAATTGGTGGCGGTCTTCAAGCGCGCTTGCCGGGATTTCACCGGTCCGCACCAGAAATTTCTCAAAGGCGATTTGAAGATCAACCGGTTCGCCGATCGGAAGACCCTGTTCGCGTGCCATATCTTCAAGGCGTTCCACCCGGTCACGTGGATGGGGATGGGTTGAAAGATAATCCAGCAAACTGCGGTCGCCTTGAAGCTGTCCCAGCTTTGCAAAGGTGGTGGATGCTTCTGCGACATGGCCGTATTTGGCCATCAGGATGCGCAGGCTCCAGTCATCGGCATCAAGTTCCTGACTTCGGGAATAGTCCCGATCCGCCAGAAGTTTCGGCCAGCTTGCCGCCCAGGTGGTCAGAACCGCATCGGTCTGAAACATCATGGCCGAAAGTGCGACACCAACGACCTCGCGGCCAATGCCTTCAAGGTGATCGCGCCCGTTATAATGACCGATTTCATGGCCAAGGATCGACAGCAGCTCGTTCTCGGTATCGACCAGTTCAAGCATCCCGGTATGAACAAGCATCAGGCCACCGGGCAGTGCGGCGGCATTGGGACTGTCATCGGGGATGATCAGAACGTCAAAGTCATAATCCTTTGCCGGGCCAATGGCCTCCTTGGGGATGGAATTGACCAGATCAAGAAGATAGCGTTCCGGCAGGCTGCGTTCATAATCTTCGCGATGTTCTGCGATCAGTCCGGGTTCAAGTTCCGACCAGATGGCAACTTCTTCCTGAACCGAAATGCTGTTTGCCGCCCATTCAACTGCGAGGCCGCTTGCCGTATAAATCCCCCAGCAAATCAGAAGGAACGCAATACTGCCCGATGCAAATTCGGCCAGAAGATTGCGATGCGAGATATTCACCCCGTCATCGGGAAGGGCAGATGGCCGCCCGCCCGTCGGACGATGATCGGTATAAAGGGCGGTACCGGAAACGATCACCTCGATCATGCCACGTCCAAGTTCGGCAGAATCAAAGCGCAGACCGATAATGTGACTTGCACCCTTGGCGTTGGTGCGAAGCCGCAATATAGCCTCGCGCTTGGCCCTGGTGACGGTGGCTTCGTGTGCGGCCAGTCGACCGCCGACGAAAATGCGCAGGCGGGCCAGAAGATTGCGAAAACGGTCTTCGGCAATGACGACCTTGCCGGTTACCAGTTTGCTGTCATGCAACGTGATGTCATCGGGAACTGCATCCCCGGAATCAAGATATTGATGGGGCAGCAATGCCTCGTCGCGTTTGAGCGCGCGTTCATGTGCCCCATCGGCCAAGCGGCCGGTTATATAAGCGATTCCGATCAGGATGGTCAGGGCAATTCCCGGAAGAAACAGATCTTCCATGGTACTGTGCCTGCCCTATTATTTCAGTCTTACGGCTGTGCCGTATGCGAAAATCTCAGCCGCCTTGTAGGCCACCTGTGACGTTGCGAAATGAACATCCACAACGGCGTCGGCATCCAGTTTTTTGGCTTGGGCAATCAGGCGGCTGGTGGCTTCCTGCTGGGCATCTTCCAAAAGCCGGGTGTAGGAACGTACTTCACCCCCGAACAGGTTTTTCAGCATCGCAAAAATATCGAAAAGGAAGTTGCGGCTGCGCACGGAACTGCCAAAGACAATACCAAGGTTTTCAGTGATTTCGCGGCCTGGAATATGGGAAATGGTTACCGCCGCCATCTCGGCGGCCGCATTGGGGCTGTGGGTCATGTTGTTTGCTCGTATTTTAATTTGTGTTTATTGCCGTGTTTTCACGGTCGCGTGCAATAGATCGGGATGAAGCCGATTTTGCAAGTCATTATCAACACGCTAAGTCGTTGATAAAAATAAAATCACGCTGAAAACCAAGGTGCTTGCTGGTTTCAAAGCTTTGCATTTCTGCCATGCAAGAATGGTGATCTTGTCTGAAACATGGGATATTGCGCATTCCGCAATTGACAGCGCGCAGGGGCGATCCTATTCCAACATCATGACAAAGAAGCTTGCCATTGCGATTGCCCAACTCAACCCGATTGTCGGTGATGTCACCGGGAACCGGGACAAGGTTGTGGCTGCCTGGGAAACTGCGGCCGATCAGGCTGCGGACGTGGTTCTGTATTCTGAACTGGTCCTGTCGGGCTATCCGCCCGAGGATCTGGTGATGAAGCCGGCCTTCATGCGCCATCTTCATGACGCGGTCGAATTCATCTGCGAACACACGGCCAAACGTAAAGATGGTCCGGCCTTGCTGTTGACCACGCCATGGGAAGTCGATGGCACGCGCCATAACGCGGTGTTGCTGATTGATCAGGGCAAGATCATTGATGTGCGCGCCAAGAATGATTTGCCCAATTATGGCGTGTTTGATGAAAAACGCGTCTTTGCCGCAGGTCCGATGCCGACCCCGATTTCATTCAAGGGTGTGAAGCTTGGTGTGCCGATCTGTGAAGATGTCTGGACGCCGAACGTCGTTGCCCATCTGGCCGATGCGGGGGCAGAAATCTTCCTTGTGCCGAACGGGTCACCGTTTGAAGCCGACAAGGATGATTTGCGCCGTAAGCTGATCGAGGATCGGGTGCGCGAAAGCGGCAAGCCGATGATTTATTGCAACGAAGTCGGCGGTCAGGACGAGCTGGTGTTTGACGGCGGATCATTCGGCCTGAACGGCGATGGATCGCTTGCCGTGGCTTTGCCGGCCTTTGCCGAGGATGTGATGGTGACCACCTGGCAACAGGATGAAAGCGGTCAATGGCGTTGCGCGGATGACGCGCCGAAGGTTGGCTATCCCACCGGGCTTGATGCGATCTATCAGGCGCTGGTGCTTGGCCTGCGTGATTATGTGAACAAGAACGGTTTCCCCGGTGTCGTCATCGGCATGTCAGGCGGGATCGACAGTGCGCTGTCGGCCGCGGTTGCGGTGGATGCGCTGGGTTCTGATCGTGTGCGTCTGGTGATGATGCCGTCGCCTTATACTTCGGCCGAGAGCCTTGAGGATGCGGAGCTTTGCGCAGGCATGCTCAAGACCGGGATCGAGAGTATTAATATCGGTCCGGCCATGGCCGCGTTCGAACAGATGCTCGCCCCTGCCTTCGAAGGCCGGGATGCCGACATTACCGAAGAAAACATTCAGGCCCGTTCGCGCGGGATTATCCTGATGGGGCTTTCAAACAAGTTTGGCCACATGGTCCTGACCACCGGCAACAAGTCGGAAATGTCGGTCGGCTATGCCACGCTTTATGGCGATATGTGTGGTGGCTATTCGGTTCTGAAGGACCTTTATAAAACGACCGTGTTTAATCTGTGCCACTGGCGCAATGAACACAAACCGGTTGGGGCAATCGGCCCGGATGGCATGGTGATCCCGGAACGGATTATCACCAAGCCGCCATCGGCCGAGCTTCGCCCGGATCAGAAAGACGAAGATAGTCTGCCGCCTTATGATGTTTTGGATGATATCCTCCATCAGATGATTGAAGGTGAGCGGTCTGTTCGCGATATCGTGGATAGCGGTCACGATGAGGCAACAGTACGCCGGGTCTGGCGGTTGCTGGATCGGGCGGAATACAAACGCCGCCAGGCACCCCCGGGGGTCAAGATTACCCCGCGTGCCTTTGGCCGTGACCGTCGCTATCCGATTACCAATGGTTTCACGAACCTTGTTACGTGATTGAAAAGTTTGAAATGACAAAACCTGTTCTGCGATTTGCCCCCAGCCCGACCGGGCTTCTTCACGTCGGTAACGCCCGTGTGGCGCTGATGAACTGGCTTTATGCCCGTAAATCAGGCGGAAAATTCATCCTGCGCTTTGACGATACCGACCCGGTGCGCTCTAAAGACGAATATGTCGATGCGATCCGTGAAGACCTTGCCTGGCTTGGCATCGACTGGGATCAGGAAGAACGTCAAAGCCTGCGTCAGGATAAATATGACGCGGCGATTGATGACCTGAAAAAGCGTGAACTGCTCTATCCGTGCTACGAAACCGAAGGTGAGCTTAACTGGAAACGCAAGGCCGCCCGCCAGCGGCACAAGCCCTTCATCTATGACCGCAAGGCTTTGACGCTGTCTGATGAAGAAATTGCCGCCCTTGAGGCCGAAGGCCGCAAGCCGCATTGGCGTTTCCTTCTGACTGACGGCATGGTCGAATGGGATGACCTGACGCGCGGGATTTGCTCGTTCGATACCGAACATGTATCTGACCCGGTCCTGATCCGTGAAGATGGCTCGTTGCTTTATATGCTGGGCTCGGTGGTGGATGACCTTGAAATGGGTGTTACCCACATCATTCGCGGCGAAGACCACGTGACCAACACCGTGTCGCAGATCCTGCTGTATCTGGCCCTTGGCGGAAAGCCGGGCGCGCTTGAATTTGCTCATATGCCGCTTTTGGCCGGGCCGGGTGGCTCGCAGCTTTCCAAACGTCTGGGCAGTCTTTCACTGCGTGAATTGCGTAATGACGGGTTTGAGGTCGAGGCGCTTGTTGGTCTTCTGACTGGTCTTGGCGCGTCGGACAAGATTGAGCCAGCAGACCTTTCGCAGGTGCTTGAGAAATTCGATCTGGATCATTATGGCCGCTCCACGCCGAAATTCGATCCGGCCGAACTGGCAAGCCTCAATGAAAAAGTCATTCACGAAATGTCGTTTGAGGCCGCCAAGCCGAAGCTCGAAGCAGCTGGCATGGCAGATGCCGACGAGATGTTTTGGAACGCGGTGCGCGGCAATTGCTGGCGCGTGGCAGAGGCACTGGAATGGTGGGATGTGATCCATAAAAACGTCATTCCGGAAATCGATGCCGAGGATGCCGAGTTCCTCAAACAGGCCGCCGATAAGCTGCCCGAAGGTGAGCTTGATGGCACCAGTTGGAAAACCTGGACCACAGCACTTAAGGAAGAGACCGGCCGCAAGGGCAAGCAGCTTTTCATGCCGCTGCGCAAGGCGCTGACCGCGCGCGAACATGGTCCGGAAATGTCGACGATGCTGGTTCTGATCGGGTCTGAAAAGGCGCGTGACCGGTTGTGTGGGAAGGCGGTCTAAGCATCTGCTTTGATCGCCGGAAAATGCACGCATTTGACCCGATAACACAGCCAAACGGACGTTTGAAATGACCAAAACCCTTCGCATCTTTGATACGCTCACCCGCGAAAAGCAGGTGTTCGCGCCAATTGATCCCGATCACGTGCGCCTCTATGTCTGCGGCCCGACGGTTTATGACTATGCCCATGTCGGAAATGCCCGCCCGGTGGTGGTGTTTGATACGCTGGTACGCGTGTTGCGCCATATCTATCCCAAGGTGACTTACGTTCGTAATGTCACGGACGTTGATGACAAGATCAACGCACGTGCCAAGGAAAGCGGCGAGCCGATTTCAGAAATCACCAAGCGCACCCATCTGGCCTATCTGGAAGATATGGGCGCACTTAATGCCGCCAAGCCCGATATCGAACCGCGCGCGACCGAACATATCGCTGAAATGATCGCCATGTGCGAAAGCCTGATCGAGCAGGGCTTTGCCTATGCCGCAGAGGGCCATGTGCTGTTTTCGGTCGAGGCGTTTGATGACTATGGCAAGCTGTCGCGCCGTGACCGCAAGGAAATGATTGCCGGCGCCCGTGTGGAAGTCGCCCCTTATAAAAAAGACCCGGCTGATTTCGTTCTGTGGAAACCGTCGAGTGACGATATTCCGGGATGGGACAGCCCGTGGGGCCGGGGACGTCCGGGCTGGCATATTGAATGCTCTGCCATGTCGACGCGTTATCTCGGTGAAAACTTTGACATCCATGGCGGTGGTTCGGATCTGGTGTTCCCGCACCATGAAAACGAATTGGCGCAAAGCTGCTGCGCCAATAAGGGTTCCAGTTACGCCAAATACTGGATGCATAACGGCCATCTGATGGTCGAAGGTGAAAAGATGTCCAAGTCATTGGGCAACTTCGTCACCGTGCATGAGCTGCTTGAAAAATGGCCGGGTGAGGCGATCCGTCTGGCGATGATGGGAACCCATTATCATCAGCCGATCAACTGGACCGAAGAAAACCTGCGTCAGGCCAAAGAGGCGCTTGATCGTTTCTATACCGCCCTTCGTCAGAGTTCTGACGTGACCCCGGAAAATATGCCGGTGCCGCGTGCGGTGCTTGATGCGCTGTGTGATGACCTCAATACGCCGCTTGCGATTTCGGAATTCCATAACCTTGTGACCAAGTTCAACAAGGCGGAAAAGAAGTTCGAACGGGCTGAAGCCAAGGGTGAAATCCTTGCCGCGGCAAAACTTCTGGGCATTCTTGAAGCGGATCCCGAAGCCTGGTTCACCGGATCAGCCGATGAAGACGAGGCGGCCGAGATCGACGGGCTTATTGCCCAGCGTGCGGACGCCAAGAAGAACAAGGATTTCGCAACGGCGGACAAAATCCGTGATGACCTTCTGGCACGCGGCATCATCCTTGAAGACTTCAAGGATGGGACCAGCTGGAAGCGCGTGTAACGCAGATTGACAGTTTTTGACCAAAGGGCTGCAAACATCAGGTTTGCAGCCCTTTTTTCGTTTCGGGTGATATAGGTCTCTTGCCAGTTTATCAAAAGTTGCGTTCGGGCAGAATTCTGCCCAAATCTTGATGGATCATGTTTGAAGATTGGTCCGAAGCAACGAAAAGGTGCTGTAAGCCATGTCTGAATTTGATCGTCGAGGGTTTCTGAAGGCTTCTGCCTCATTAGGCGCGCTTGGCCTGTTGGCGTCGGGTATGCCGGCCTGGGCGCAGGGAAGCTCCGATGCGCGCGCATCGGAAGTATTGCAAAAGCAAATCCCGTCAACCGGTGAAGAAATCCCCGCTGTCGGGCTTGGAAGCTGGATCACATTTAATGTCGGCCAGGACATTGAACTGCGCAATCAGTGCGCGGATGTGATGTCGGCGTTTTTCGATGCCGGTGGCCGCATGATTGACAGTTCGCCGATGTACGGTTCTGCTCAGGATGTGATTGGCTACGGGCTCGATAAGCTTGGTGCGCGCGATCGTGTGTTTTCGACCGACAAGGTCTGGACCGCAGGCGATGGCGCCGAACAGATCGCAGAGACATCAGATCGTTGGAAGGTCGAGCAGTTTGACCTTTTGCAGGTTCATAATCTGTTGGGCATCAATGAAAACCTGCCGCTTCTGTTCCGCATGAAGGATGAAGGGCAGTTGCGCCATGTCGGTGTCACGACCTCGCACGGGCGACGCACCGAAGACCTGATCGCGGTGATGAAGAACGAACGGCTTGATTTCGTGCAGGTGACCTATAACCCGATTGACCGCAAGGTTGAGGACTACCTGTTGCCACTGGCATATGATCGCGGCATTGCGGTGATTGTGAACCGGCCGTTTCGCGGCGGCAGCCTGACCGAGCGTCTGGAAGAGCAACCCTTGCCGGAATTTGCCGCCGAACTTGAAGCCAAAAGTTGGGCGCAGCTGATTTTGAAATATCTGATCGCCCATCCCGCGGTGACGTGCCCGATCCCGGCCACCACCAAACCGGCCCATGCGGCGGAAAACATGGCGGCCGCAACCGGGCCTTTGCCGGATGATAAAATGCGCGAACAGATCGCCACTGTGATTGGCGTTCTGGTGTGATCAAGGCAATCGGGGGCAAACAGCATGACTGAATGGTGGGATTACGGACTGGCGGACTTGTTGCTGTTTTCGCCGCGTGTCTATTACCGGCTGTTTGAAACCATGAACACCACCTGGTGGCTGGTGGTTGCCAGTGCGCTGATTGCCGGGTTAATCGCATGGGGCCTTGCCCTGCGTCACGGTTTTCGCGGCAACCGGGTTATTCTGGTGTTGTTGTCACTGGTTTGGGCCTGGTCGGGCTATGGCTTCCTTTGGCAATATTATCAGCCGATCAATTGGGCGGTGCCTTATCTGCTGCCAGCCTTTGCCCTGCAGGTGGTTTTGTTTGCCATCTTTGCTGCGCGTCCGTTGCCGCTTCGTTTTGGCTGGCGCGGGGATTTGTCGTGTTATGTCGGGGCGTCTCTGGTTGCCTTTGCGCTGATTGTCTATCCGTTTATTGGCCTGCTTGAAGGGCGCGACTTGGTGCAGGCCGAGGTCTTTGGCAGTGCCGCCGATCCAACCGCCCTTGGCACGTTGGGCTTTGTTTTGCTGTCACGCGGCACCTGGCGGTGGGTTTTGTTGCCGGTTCCCTTGGCGTGGTGTGTGATATCCGCAGGCACGCTTTGGGTGATGGATCAGTATGTCGCGTATTTGATGCTAGCCGCCGTCTGGGTGACTGTTTTTTGCGGCTGGCTTGATCTTAAAAACGGGGTCACCACCAAACGCCTGACCGAGGCCGAGATCAGAGACCCGGCTGCCTAGGTCAAAAAATCCCCCTCATACCGAAAAAAGTCTGGAAACTGAATGTGATCAGTGGTTTCGTACTTTTTGCTGAGACTTGTCATTTGTCTGAACCAACACGACATCAGACCAAGGCGCGCTGAGCTGACAGACAGTCCGGTAATCCCCAAAGTGCGAAAGGGCGATTCATGATCCAGGTTTTAACCAGTGTCTGGGCACTTCTTATTGGAGTTGTCCTGATCATGCTGGGCAATGGCATGCATTTCACCCTGATCGGTTTGCGCGGCGGGATTGAGGGTTTTTCCTCGGCCGAACTGGCGATTGTCACATCGGGTTACTTTGCCGGTTTCCTGTCGGGCGCGCGCATTACACCGCGCATGATCAAGCGGGTGGGCCATGTGCGCGTCTTTGCCGCACTCGGCAGCTTTACCTCCGCCGGGCTGATTGCCTTTCCACTGATTGCCGAGCCATGGGCATGGACCGCATTGCGCGTGATTTTGGGCTTTTGCATGTCGGGGATCTATGTGACAGCGGAAAGCTGGCTTAATGATGCCTCGACCAACGAAACCCGGGGCAAGGTTCTTTCGGCCTATATGATTGCGCAGACCCTTGGCATTATCGGGGCGCAGGGGCTTTTGACGCTTGGCGATGCCGCGAACTCGGCCCTGTTTATTGTTGCGTCCATTCTGGTCTCGATTTCCTTTGCGCCGATCCTGCTGTCGGCCTCGTCCGTGCCAGTGACCGAGGCTGCCCGCCCGATGGGGCTTAAAGAACTGTTTGCGGGATCGCCGCTCAGTACCGTCGGCATCTTCCTGCTGGGGTGTGTGTATGCCACCCAGACCGGTATGGCGGCGGTTTATGGCACCCAGATCGAAATGACGACCGTGCAGATCGCGACCTTTGTTGCGATGCTGTTTGCCGGTGCGTTGGTATTCCAATACCCGATTGGCTGGTTGTCGGACCGCATGGATCGCCGCAAGCTGATTTTTGGTGCGGCGGCAGTTGCCATGTCAGCCTGTATGCTTGGCTGGCTTTCGGGTAACCAATTGGTCTTTATGATGTGTGCAGCCTTTGTTGCAGGCGGCATGACCACGCCGCTTTATGCGCTGTTTCTGGCCTACACCAATGATTTCCTGTCACTCGAAGAAATGCCAGCGGCATCGGGTGGTCTGGTTCTGACCTTCGGGGTGGGGGCAATTCTTGGCCCGCTGATTGCCGGTTGGTCGATGGAACATCTTGGCCCGCAGTCGTTCTGGCTGGTGCTTGCCGGGACCTTTGCTGTGATTGCGCTTTATGCGCTTTATCGCATGACGCGCCGTGAAGCCCTGCCGGTTGAAGAAACCGAAAGCTATGTCAGCGTTCTGCCGACGGCATCCCCCATGGCGGTTGAAACCGCCGGGGTTTGGGCGGCTGAGCAGGCCGAGGCCGCAGCAGAAGAAGCCGCTGCTGAGGAAGCCGCTGCCGAGGAAGCCGAAGCAGAAAAGGCCGAGGCTGCAGAAGACAAGAAGCCCAAGGCATAGCCTTTCCCTGACAGCTTAGCGGTTGAACAACAACCGCAGTCCGACGGCAGCAAAGAACACACCAAGCAATCCGTTGATCCATCCGGCTGCCCGGCGATAAATCGAAATCGCCGGTGCGGTGGAGAAAGCGGTGGCATAAAGCAAATGGATGCTGGTGGAAATCAGACCACAGCCAATCACAATCGCCGCCCCAACCCAAAGCGGGGCACCTTCGTGAAAGCCGATTGAAATGATGGCGATCCATGTCAGGATGGCCTTGGGATTGGTCAGATGAAGTCCCAATCCGCGAAAATAATAACCGCGTCCTGATATCTTTCGGGTATCAACAGCGTCGGCAATGTCTGATGTGGTGGGTGGTTTGCGAAATGCCGTACGAAACGCCCGATAGGACATCCACAGCAAATAAAGCCCGCCAAAAATCCGGATGGCGGTCATCGCATCGGCATAAGTGGCAAGGACGGCCGACAGCCCAGTCAAGGTCAGAAGACCGATCGAAAACGATCCGGTTCCAATGCCAAGGGCAAAATGTTGACCGGCACGGCGGCCCTGATCAAGCGACACCCCCATCAAGCCCAAAAGGGCAGGACCGGGGCTAATCAGGCCGACAAGCAAGGCTGCATAAGACAGCAATATTCCGGGCAGATATTGCCCAAACTCTGCAAGGCTGATCATGGGGCGTTTCCTTGATAAGGCGGCGTCAGCCAACCGTAGATCGAAACAAGGTTATTGTCGAGCAGGCAAAAAAAAGACCCCTGCCAAGGCAGGGGTCTTCAGAGAAGTAATCATATCCCAAACCAACTGGAAGGGGAGGGACGCATTTGAGATACTTTACTTCTTCTGGAGTTTGGCTTGTTCAAGGGACCAGTATTCCATGTCAAACAAGTCTGCCTCGTTGATCGGTTGGAAGGTGCCGACCTGTTCGGCTGCATTGATGATGCGCGCAGTTTGTTCGCCAAGATCACCGGCAATGCGTGCAGCCTTGTCATTAGCACCAAGCCCGATCAATCCGGTTTCCTTGACCAGAACCATACGTGGCCACGGATCAAGCATGACTTTCTTTTCGCTGGCGTTCGGCGCATTGCGTTCAAAGTATGCCCTATAGCATGCCTTGTAATCATCGAGTGCGGCTGTGATGTCGTCGGCGGTTGCATCCGCGCTGACGATCAGCGGGAAAGGTTTTATGCGGATGACGTGATCAGGCGTCGCGGTGCCGCGTACGGCAATGGTTTCAAGATTACCATTGGACAGATATTTGCGGATGGATGGTGTGCTGCGGAAATCGGTCGCGAGGCTTTCGGCAAAGGGCGAGTTTCCGGTACGCAGGCCGGCCTCGATTTTTTCAAGAAGCGCCGGATCAATTTCCTGGTCCGAGCTTTCCGGGCCGGGCAAGGCAATGCCCTTGGCCGCAAGGTAGTTTTCCGCGTCAGTCACGAAATTGATCATGCGGTCATAGGATTGCTTGGCGGTATCCCCAAAGGTGAACAGACCATGGTTCTTCAGCCAAAGACCTTCGCAATCGGGGAACTGGTCATAAAGGTCTGCGCCGGCAATCGAAAGGTCGTAGCCCGGCATGACATAGGGCAGGAATGCCAGACGATCCCCATAGATTTCACGCATGATTTCTTCGGAGTGGTCCTGGTTGGCGAGCGCGAGGACGGCAGTCGAATGCGTATGGTCGACAAAATCAAACGGCAGATAGGCATGTAGCAATGCTTCGACCGATGGGTTTGGGGCAGACGGGTCAAGCAGGTTGGAACGCAGAAGCGCGACCATTTCCGGATCAGAGAGTTTCTTTTCCTTACGTGCGGCATGAAGCGGGGCGAGCTTCACCGCAGGCAATCCGGGGGCTTCGATGGTTTCAAGGTCCCAACCGCTGCCTTTGACATGCATGATGGCGTCACCATTTGCATCGGTGACCTTGACGGATGTGTTGCCACCGCCATGCAAAACAAGGTCTGCAACCTGGCCGATGATGCGCGATGTGTAAACGCGCAAGCCCAATGCTTCGGGCTGTCCCGCTGCCCTGGCTTCTGCGGCGTAGCGATTTGCGTCGTTTTCGTTCCAAAGGTTTTCCATGGGGCAATATCCGTAGCTTTTGAAAATGGCTAAACAAATTCGGGTACGGCACACCCCCAGGAATGCCGTACCCGCAGTGCCAAAGATCAGAAATCGAAATCGTCGATATTGTCTTTGGTAAAGACAGTGCGGTTCGGCAGCAGAATGATGCCGTTGCCGTCTGCTTCGTAGTCGTAACCCTGAACACTGTTCGGGGAAACCTCAACGGTGCCAACGCCCGGAATATCAAGGGTGTCGCCGACATTCATCGGACCGTTTTCAAGCACGTGGTTGGCAACATAGACCGAAATCTTGCCCTGTTCGGTAACATCCCAAAGGCCGAAACGTTCGACCGTGCCGCGTTTGACATACGGGCGCATGACGTTCGGGGTCGAGAAGCCGACAATGGCAACGCTACCCGCGCGATCAAGGTTTTCGGCCGCCTGTGCCGATGCCGGAAGGGCATTGGCATCCGGTGCGATAATCGCATCAAGATCCGGATAGGCTTTCAGGATGCTTTCCGCAGTCTGAAGCGATTTCTGGGCGTCGTTATAGCCGTACTGGGTGGTCACAACTTCCCATTCCGGATGTTCTGCGGCGATTTTTGCCTTGGCGGCATTTGCCCATGCGTTCTGGTCGGTCACGGTCGGGCTGGAATAGAAGAAGGCAACCTTGGCCTTTTCCTTTTTTATGCCGTCATTGGCCATGTCGACCAAAAGACCGCCAAGCTGTTCCGGGGTGCCCTGGTTGACATAGTAGCTGCGGCATTCCGGTTTTACGTCGCTGTCCCAGGTCATGACCAGAACGTCGCGTTTCATCGCGCGTTCCAGGGCCGGGCACAGGCCATCAGGGGAAACAGATGACAGAATGATCGAGTTGTAGCCCTGGTTGACGAAGTTGTTCACGAACTGGACCTGACCCGATACGCTTGGTTCGGTCGGACCATCATAGGTTACGTCAACACCAAGTTCCTTGCCGGCTGTGGTCGCGCCGTTGCCGCCGCTGGTAAAGAAGCCGACACCGACAAGTTTCGGAATGAAGGCAATCTGGTTCTCGGCAAACGCCGGTGCAGCCGCCAGAAGCGAGCCAGCAAATGCTGCTGCTGTCACCAGTTTAAAAGTTCTTCCTGACATTTCTTTCCTCCTTAAGATGCTGCGCGTTTTCGGTTCGTCGCCATTATTCGCGCAGCGACAAAATCGGCCAGCACGGCACTTCCGTGGCGCAATGCGACCGCAACAACCAGCAACGCACCGGAGAGCGCGCTGGAAATCTGACTGGGGACACCGCTCATTTGCAGGCCCTGCTGCAAGTAACCGATGACAAGGGTGGCCAACAGGGTGCCGATGATCGATCCCTGACCGCCGTAAATTGACGCGCCACCAAGAACTGCGGCGGTAATGGCCGGCAACAAAGTAGCCGTGCCAAGGTCAACACGAGCCGACCCGAAATAGGATGACAGAACAAGCCCTGCGACGGCGGCAAAAACGCCGGTCATGACATAGGTGATGGTCTGAATGGTTTTGATCGAAAGGCCGCTATACCGTGCTGCATGTTCACTTAGTCCGCACATAAACACGGACCGTCCAAAGCGCGAATAATGCAGGACGACAAACAAAATAGCCGCTTCGACCAGAAGAACCAGGAATGGGGCGGGAAGGCCTGCCAGTTCGAAATAGGCAAAGGACGTGAAGGCGTCTGGGAAATTACCAATGCCTTCATAGCCGCTTGCGCCGACGACGCCCGAAAGCACCGTCGCAGCACCGCCAAACAGGTACAAACTGCCAAGTGTGACAACAAGCGGCTGGATACGTGAGACATGAATGATGGTGGCGTTAAACAGCCCGGCCATTGCCCCGGATGCCAAGGATGCCAGAATGGATATCGGCAATGGCATGCCAAAGAAGTTGGCGATGCCAAAGACAATCGCACATAGCCCGACCGCAGATGCAAAGGACACATCAATGCCGCCTGCGATGATCACGATGGTCAGGGGCAGGGCAACGATCCCAATCTGGGCAAAGTCGCTGGTGCTGTAAAGCAGGTTTGACAGGTTCAGGAAGCGCGGATTGATCATGCCGAAGATGGCAAATTCGGCAACCAGCATAAGAAGCAGGGCGGCTTCCCAGCGCAGAAGATAACGTTTCATCATTCGCCTGCCTCCTGCGGACGGTGGTGGGTGGGGCTATCTGATCCGGCCGGCTCAGATTGGTTCGGGCTATGATGGTGATGCACCGCATAGCGTTTGGCGCGGATGGCGCGATCAACGGCCATGCGCACACGGCCATCAAGCAACAGCACAAGAAGCAGAACCGCACCGGCAATGAAATCGTTCCAGAAAGCCGGGATTTTCAGGAAAACCAACGCACTGTCGATAGAGGTCAGGAATATGACGCCGACAAAAATGCCCGGCACCGTACCACTGCCACCCAGCAGGCTCACGCCGCCCAGAACGTTTGCGGCAATCGCCTTAAGCTCGACACCGTTGCCTGCCTGGTTGGGGATAAAGCCGATTTGTGCGGCAAAGATCATTCCGGCGATCGCCGCCAAAAGGCCTGCGGCAACGAATGCGGCGATCTGCACCAGTTTGACTGGAATACCAAGATGCCGTGCCGCTTCGCGGTTGTCGCCAACCGCATAGAAGTACCGCCCGAACCGGGTTTGGCGTACAAGAAGCCCAACAATGATCAGGGCGGCAATAACAATGATGGTCAGGACGGAGAACCCGACCGCGCCATTATCTGCCAATGCCTTAAGCGAAAGGGGAAGTTCTTCGATCCAGTTCCCGCCGGTCAGGATCAACATCACGCCACGAAACAGACCCAGCGTGCCAAGGGTTGCAATGATCGAAGGCACATTAAGCAATGTCACCAAAAGGCCGTTGATCAATCCGGCAACGGCCCCGGTCAAAAGGCAGGCTGCAATCGCAACGCCAAGGCTGTGCCCGTCATTTAGCATCATGCCCAGCACGACCGCGCTCAGACCAAGGACAGATCCGCTTGAAACATCAATGTTGCGGGTCAGGATCACCAACATCGTGCCGAGTGAAACCGACAACAGGACCAAACTGTTGGACATGACTACAGAAGCTGTCGAAAGCGACAAATAGCCCGGTGCCGCGGCACCGATCAGAAGAAAGGCAAGAACGGTGACAGCACACAGGGTCGCCACACGGTTGCGTGCGAAGAAATCAAGCATGTGAATGGCTCCCGGACTCAAAGGCGAGGTGGGCGATGGCATCAACCGTGATAACATCGTGGTCAAGTGCGCCACATTGCAGGCCGTGCGCTATGACCACCACCCGGTCGGCAAGCTGTTCGATTTCGTCAAAGTCTGATGAAATCAGCACAACGCCCAGTCCCTTGGCAGCCAGTTCGCGGATAAGCCGGTAAATGTCGTTGCGTGCGGCGACATCAACACCACGGGTCGGTTCATCAAGGATCAGCACACGCGGATCTGCAGCAAGGCATTTGGCCAAAAGGACTTTTTGCTGGTTCCCGCCAGAGAGACGACCGGCACTTTGGTCTTCATTTTCGCACTTGATGCCAAGGCTTTGCCGGAAGTTGGCAAAGGCTGCGCTTTCTGACTTGCGTTTCGGGAAGAAGCCCAAACGATGCATGGTGTAGCCAGACATGTTCCAGGCAAGTGAAGCTTCGAGAAACAGGCCGTTTTGCTGGCGATCTTCGGGCAGGTAAACAAGACCCGCATCAACGCAATCGCGCGGAGAGCGTTTTTCAAGGGCCTTGCCAAGCAGGCTGACATTGCCATTTCGTGACGGGCGCAAACCAAAAAGCGTTTCGGCCAGTTCCGAACGCCCAGCGCCAACAACACCGGCAAGGCCAACGATTTCGCCCGCCCGCACATTAAAGGAAATGTCGCGGAAACCCTCGCCGCTGAAACGGTCAACTTCCAGAACGACTTCACGACCGGAGAAATCTGTTGCCAGTGCGGCGCGGGTCACAGGTTGGGCCGATTGCGGGGTTTTGGTCATCGCTTCGACAACCTGATTGTCGTCATAGTCGTCAAGCGATCCCGAAAGAATGATCGCGCCATCGCGCAGGACGCTAATCACACTGCATATTTCGCGAATTTCGCGCAGCTTGTGAGAGATAAAGAAGATGCCGACGCCCTGCGCCTTGAGCTGGCGCACGCGATCAAAAAGCGCGTTTGCCTCGTGCGGTGTCAGCGCGGATGTCGGTTCGTCAAGGATAAGGACGCTTGCCTTGCGAATGAGGCCACGCATGATTTCAACAATCTGGCGATCAGCGATTTCAAGGGTGGCGGCCTGAGCATCAAGGTCAAGGCTGACGGCAAGATCACGCAGCAATGCCTCGGCCTCGGCGCGCAGGGCGCGCGGCTTGGCTTTCAGGCCAAGGCAGATGTTTTCGAGAACCGACTGGTTGGGAAGGATGTGTGCTTCCTGCGGGACCAGATAAAGGCCGAGTGCCTGTGCGCTCGCAGGTGAGGCCGCGCTTAGTGCCTGTTCGTTGATTTCAATCGATCCCTGATCGGCGTCGACCAATCCGGCAATGGTTTTCATCAAGGTCGACTTGCCGGCGCCGTTCCCGCCCAAAAGCGCATGAACTTGCCCGGCAAGCAATTCAATGTTGATCCCCTTAAGAACCGGCGTGCCGCCATAAGATTTCCATACATCGGCAACTCGGACCGCAACACGGGGTTTTGTATTCTGTTCCATCCCTAGAGGCCTGTTCATTTGTTTTTATGTAAAACATTTGATCACACCGAAATGAGTTCGTCAACATTCATGATGTTTTGGTGAAACTGATTCTTACACCATTCCACGGCTTAAAATGATGCTGCAGCGCGATATTAAGCAAGGGGATGTTTCTGGTTCTTACAGGTGTTGACGTGATCATTTGTTTTTACGATAATCAAATGAACAGTTTGTAAGAATCCGGGGATGAGGAAAATGGCGTCGGACACAAATGACTGGAGCTATGCGGACGCAGAAGAAGAGACGCTAACCCGTATTGCTTGGTATTACTACAACGATGGCATGACGCAGGGGGAAATCGGCGAGAAGCTCGGTCTTTCGCGTATTAAGGTTTCCCGTCTTCTGGAAAGTGGGCGCCGTACCGGCATCATTCAGGTGCGTATCAATTCGCGCTATCAGGGATCCCTTGAATATGAGCAGCGTCTTCAGGAAAGCTGGGGTCTGCGCGAAGTGCGTGTTGTGCCACATCTGGAAAATGGCGATCTGAATGAACGTCTGGGACAGGCGGCTGCGCAGTTTTTGATGCAGCGTCTTGGCAATGACGATCTGCTTGCGGTTGGTTGGGGGGCGACGGTCAGTCACACCATTCAGCGCATTGGTCACATGGCCAATGAACGCAATGTATCGCTGGTCAGCCTGACGGGTGGTGTAGCGACCTATGTTGACGGCATGCGCACGGCAAACTGGGGTAGCAGCGTGCATCTTTTGCCCGCACCGCTTGTCGTTTCCGAAGACGCGGTGGCCACCGCCCTTATGAGCGAGCCTGGCATTTCAAATGTTTTGGAGATGGCGCTGAATGCGGCGTACCAGTTGGTCGGGATTGGTGAACTTCATAGCGAGTCGACGGTTGTTCGTAGCGGATATGTCACCCCTGACGAGGTAGAACCTCTGCGCCGGAAGGGCGCTGTGGGCGATATTCTGTGTCAGTTCTTCGATGATAATGGTGATGTCCTTGATCTCTCGCTGCATCAACGGGTCATCGGGGCGCGTCTTGAATCCTTGAACAAATCAAAGAACGTCATCGCCGCTGCTGGCGGTGATGCAAAGGTGCGTGCAATCCGTGCGGCCCTTAAAGGAAAATATGTCGACATCCTGATTACGGATGAAAAAACGGCAGAAAAACTGTTGGAGGAAGTCTAGGGAATGGCGGCAGGAGTTTATGTTCTTGCGATTGATGCAGGAACGGGCAGTGGCCGGGCGGTCGTATTTGACCGGGACGGCAACCAGTTGGGATCGTCTCAGCGCGAATGGTGGCACAAGGAAGATCCGCGCTTTCCGGGGTCGATGGATTTTGATGTCGAAGGCAACTGGAAGCTGATCTGTGATTGCATCAAGGGTGCATTGGCCGAGGCCGGCGTTGCGGGTGATGATATTGCCGCTGTCAGCGCAACCTCCATGCGCGAGGCCATCGTTGCCTTTGATAAGGATGGCAATGAAATCTGGGCCTGTGCGAATGTTGACGGGCGCGCTGTTGAACAGGTGCGTGCGCTGAAAGAAGGCTTTCCTGGTGTGGAGGAAGACCTTTATAGCCGGACCGGACAGACCTTTGCGCTGGGTGCTTTGCCGAGGCTTCTGTGGATCAGTCAAAAGATGCCTGACATCTATGAAAAGATTGATCGCATAGCGATGTTGTCGGACTGGGTGGTGGCTCGCCTTTCGGGCGTAATTGCCTCTGACCCGTCAAATGCCGGAACCACGGGCATTTTCGGATTGCGCGAACGTGCTTGGCTGCCCGAAGCCATGCGTGCGGTTGGACTGCGCGATGATATCTTTCCCCAGGCCTGCGAAACCGGTACGGCCGTTGGTCATGTGACGGCAAAGGCCGCCGGGGAAACAGGCCTTTCGACCCGAACGGCGGTTGTTGTCGGTGGTGGCGATTGTCAGCTTGGAACGGCGGGGTTAGGCGTTACCGGGATCGGGGATTGTGCGGTTCTGGGGGGCACGTTCTGGCAGCAGATCGTCAATGTCGATGCAAGCCTGACCGATCCGTCTATGAATTTGCGCATCAATCCGCATGTGATCACCGGGCTTAATCAGGCCGAAGCGATCAGTTTCTTCGTTGGCGCGGTCATGCGCTGGTTCAGGGATTCCTTTGGTCAGGAAGAGCTTGCCAAGGTCAGTGACCCGGGCGATGCCTATACCTTGCTTGAGCAACAATCGCGTGACGTGCCGCTTGGTGCGCACGGGGTTATTCCGATTTTCTCCGATGTCATGCGCTATGGCAGCTGGTATCACGCCGCACCGTCCTTCCTTAATCTGAGCATCGATCCGGCAAAATCCGGAAAGGCGGTTCTTTTTCGCGCGCTTCAGGAAAATGCCTGCATTGTTGCAGCCAGAAACCTTGAGGCCATTTTCACGCTCAGTGGTCAGCGTCCAGACAAAATCGTGTTTGCGGCGGGGGCTGCGAAAAGCACGCATTGGTCGCAAATGCTGGCCGATGTTACCGGTATCCCGGTTGTGACCCCTGTGATCAAGGAAGCCACTGCACTTGGCTGTGCGGCAGCAGCCGCCGTTGGTGGCGGGCTTTATGATGACCTTGCCGCACTCGGGCGCCAATGGGTGCGTTGGGAACATACGTTTGAACCCAACTTGTCGCTTAAATCCGAATATGACCCCTTGGGCGACCGCTGGGCGCAGGCATATGGCGCGCAACGCCAGCTAGTCGATCAAGGGGTTACGACTTCTATGTGGAAGGCGCCGGGTGTCTAATCCCGGCAAGATATTTATCGCATTTAATTAGTTAAAAAGGATACATCATGCTTGTACAAATGGTGCATATCGAAGTGAAGCCGGGTCATGTTGACGAGTTCATCGAAGCGTTCCGGATCAATTACGAAGGCACACGAGAAAACGAAGAAGGCAACCTGCGTTTTGACGTTCTGCGCGACCCTGCAAATGAACATAAATTCATGATCTATGAAGTGTTCAGTTCCGAAGAAGCGTTTCAGGCGCATCGCCAGACCGAGCATTACAAAGAATGCGTGCGCCGCATCGACCCGATCATTACCGGTCCGCGCACCAAAACCTATTTCAATGCAGAAATGGCCGATTACCTCTAGGTCGTAGGACCTGTTTCATGGCGAGAAATCGCAAAAAAAAGCCCCGGTTCATGTGCCGGGGCTTTTTAATTGGTCAATCTGTCAGCCAGGTAGCTGATTAATTCTGCGCAATTTTTTCGGCTGCTGCTTCGGTCTCTGCCTCGGCAAGAATTTGTCCGCCTTGGCGGGCGATCTCCGAAAGGGCCTGTTCGAACACTTCTGGCGGGTGGCCGCCGGAAATGGCGAATTTGCCATTGACCACATAGGTCGGTACCGAACTGATGCCGGCATCGCCAAATTCGTCTTCCTCGGCGCGGACTTCCTTGGCGAATTCGTCGCTGGCAAGGATTTCGGCAGCACGTTCCGGCGAAAGACCAACTTCCTCGACCGCGCGTTTCAAAACACCATGGTCGGCGGTGTTGTCACCGCCCTGGAAGTAGGCGGCAAACAGGTTAAGTTTAAGCGCGGTCTGTTGTCCGTATTCGCCTTCCTTGCCCGCCCAGTACAGCAAACGGTGGGCGTCAAAGGTGTTATAGATACGTGCATCTGACCCGAAGTGGATCGGGAAGCCGACATTTTCGCCCATCATGGTGATGCGGGCGCGGTTATCGGCACTTTGATCAGCGGTCAGGCCGTATTTTTCGCTGATATGTTCCGAAAGGTCCTGGCCCTCGGGCGGCATATCGCGGTTCAGTTCGAACGGGTGCCAGCGCAGGGTGACGTCAATTTCACCGTCCAGACGGCTGATGGCATCTTCAAGGTTCTTGTAACCGATGATGCACCACGGACAGACAACGTCCGAAACAATGTCGATCTGCATGGGAATGGCTTTGGTCATTGGATTAGGCTTGCCTTGGATTATGTAACGTTGTGCTACCCCAACACATAATCGACATGGCGTCAAACGCAAGGAAAAGCCGGGGCGGACGCATATTTGAGGGTCGATTCATTAGTTGTATCTGATTTTGCGAGCGTAGTTACCCGTCTGATCATCAGGATGATTGCCGCCGGGCGTTATCGACCATGTATTCGGCAAATGTTTCAAGGATCGGGCAAGACCAATCCGCACGGGTCAATTCCCCGTCCCGTTCCCAGTCGCCATACCAACGTTCATCGATGTCACGGAATATGATGTAGCGGGCAAAACGGTCTGATGCAGTCCAGCAATTGCGACCGGTACGTTCCCACGTCAGGCCGGCAAGCATCATGATATCAACGCTGGTGGGGGCGTCATTTGCCATTTTTATTGTCCTTGGACGTCGCGCGATCATTAGCTTTGTTCTACATGTGCAGGGATTTGATCAAGCGTACTACAACCTAGGATAAAGGTAATCATCGCATAGTGGTGGTTGCAACCATTCAAGGGGACAGGTCAGCTATCCTAAAGATGGGTAATTTGTTGAAATAGAGCAGAAATTGTCGTCGGGATGGCAATTTGAGTAATGCTGTTGCGCTGCTGTCTGTTTTGCGGCAATTTGCCAGACCCGCAAAAGACATGAAATCATGAGCCTTGCGAACAGAATAACGGCGGCCAAAAAAAGCGGCCGCGGCACCCGAGACGATCGATCAGTTGGAATGAAAATGTCAGACAAGCGCGTCTATCTCTATGACAGTACCTTGCGCGATGGGCAGCAGACCCAGGGCGTGGATTTTTCGGCCGCGGACAAGACCGCGATTGCCAAGGCACTGGACGAACTGTCGATTGACTATATTGAAGGCGGCTGGCCGGGGGCAAACCCGACCGATGATGCATTCTTTGCCAATCCGCCCAAACTCAAGAATTCCAAACTGACTGCCTTTGGCATGACCCGCCGTGCCGGGCGTTCGGCGTCAAACGATCCGGGGCTGACCAGCCTGGCGCAGAATGCACCGATTGTCTGCATGGTGGGTAAAAGCTGGGACTTTCAGGTGACCGAGGCGCTTGGGATCGAGCTTGATGAAAATCTGGCGATGATCTCGGATTCAATTGCCCATCTGAAAACCAAGGTTTCCGAAGTCATGTTCGATGCCGAGCATTTCTTTGATGGTTACAAGGCCAACCGGGACTATGCGCTTGCCGCGATCAAGTCGGCCTATGAGGCCGGTGCGCGCTGGGTCGTTTTGTGTGACACCAATGGCGGCACGCTGCCTGACGAGATTTTTGACATTGTCACCGATGTCTGCAGCCAGATCCCCGGCAGCCATGTGGGTATTCATTGCCACAATGATACGGAAAATGCGGTGGCGAACTCTTTGGCCGCCGTACGTGCCGGTGCGCGGCAAGTGCAAGGGACGCTGAATGGTTTGGGTGAGCGGTGCGGCAATGCCAACCTGATTTCGATCATTCCGACGCTGATGCTGAAAATGGGCTATGACGTTGGCATTTCCCATGACCAGCTGACCCATTTGCGCCGTATTTCGCACATCCTTGATGAGCGGCTGAACCGTGAACCGCTGCGTCAGGCGGCCTATGTCGGCGACAGTGCCTTTGCCCACAAGGGCGGCTTGCATGTCTCAGCGGTCGAAAAGAACCCGACCTGTTACGAACATATCGAACCGCATCTGGTTGGCAACCAGCGCCATATCCTTGTTTCCGATCAGGCGGGCCGGTCGAACATCCTTGCCCGTTTCCGCGAGATTGGCGTTGAAGTTGATCCCAAATCCGAGGCCGTCGGCAAACTGGTCGAAACCGTCAAGCGCCGTGAGTTTGACGGTTATGCCTATGACGGGGCCGAGGCAAGCTTTGAATTGCTGGCGCGCAAGGCCATGGGCGAGCTTGATCGGTATTTCCGCGTGACGTCTTTCCGTGTGATTGACGAACGTCGCTGGGTTGATGAGCAGGACGAACAGGTCATCACCATGTCGGAAGCGACCGTCAAAGTCGTGGTCGGTGATGATCAGTTCATGTCAGTCGCCGAAGGCAATGGGCCGGTCAACGCCCTTGATGCGGCGCTTCGTAAGGTCCTTTTGACCGTGCCGGAATACCGCGATGCGGTCGAACAGATCGAACTGATCGACTATAAGGTCCGCATCATAACCCGCGGCGATGGTACGCGTGCAGTCACCCGCGTCATGATCGAAAGCCGTGATGCCGAAGGCAATAACTGGGCAACGGTGGGCGTTTCGACCAACATTATCGAGGCGTCCTATAACGCGCTGCGTGATTCCATCACCTATAAACTGTTCAAGTCGGGCGTGCGCAGCCAGCACGCCTGATGATGTGATCGGATATCCGTCAAATATATGCAGCCGGGCCATATCAAGGTCCGGCTGTTTTCGTTTCAATCCGGAGGCTTAAATCTGGAGGCTGGCGCGAACGGTTGGCTTTTGCTAAGTAAGCGCCAATATGGACGGGGACGCACGAAAAACAGCTTCTATGCCTTCCTTTGACGACCGGAGAATACCGCGATGAGCGAGCCCATCGGCAGTGCCAAGCCTGAAACAGGCGGGATTGCCAATCCGCCCGTAATCATTCTGATTGAGCCGCAGCTTGGCGATAATATCGGCAAGGCCGCGCGTGCGATGCTCAATTGTGGTCTGGTGGATTTGCGTCTGGTGCGGCCGCGCGATGGTTGGCCAAATGAGCGGGCAACCGCCAATGCATCAGGGGCCGATATCGTCATCGACAACACCAAGGTGTTTGAGCGCGAAGAAGATGCACTGGCCGATCTGAACCGGGTTTACGTCACCACCGCACGAACCCGTGATGCCATCAAGCCGGTCTTTACCCCCAAGGGGCTGGCACCGGAAATGCGTGCTGTGATCGGACGCGGTGAAAAGGTCGGCGTGATGTTTGGTCCGGAACGTACTGGGGTTCGCAACGAACATATTGCCATGGGCGATGCGGTGGTGACCGTGCCGCTTAATCCCGGTTTTACGTCGCTTAACCTGGCCCAGGCGGTTTTGTTGATTGGTTATGAATGGTGGCAGGCGGGCGTTGATGTGCCTGACTATCAATTGATGATGGCCGACACCTTCCCTGCGACCAAGGATGATATGGAACGTCTTTTCTTGCACCTTGAAAGCGAACTTGATGAGTCGGGTTTCTTTCGGGTGGCAGAAAAGCGCCCCGGTATGGCGCGCAATATTCGCAACATCTTTAACCGCGCCAATCTGACCCATCAGGAAGTCCAGACGCTGCGCGGGATGATCGTTGCCATGCGCGGCGGCAAGCACAAGCCAAAGGACTGATTTTCCACCCGATTGCCAAGTGCGGTGCAGGCGGGGTGCTATTCAAGCGGAACTCGGCAGAAATGCAGGGCTTCCATGCGGGATGGCGGGCGCGATTAATGTTTGACTCTTGATCAATCATCTCTATATTGCGCCTCACTTCCGAGAAAGTGGGTCGAAACATGTGGTTTCGTCCCCGTTCCGCATGTCCGTTAGTCGGGCAGTTGGAAACTATCGGGACAATAAGTGATCTTTAAAAAAAGAGAGTTACAAAATGTCGAAACGTATTGCTGCAAAGCATAAGATTGACCGCCGCCTTGGTGTGAACCTTTGGGGCCGTGCAAAGTCGCCGCTGAACAAGCGCGAATATGCACCGGGCATGCACGGCGCAACCCGCCGTAAGAAGCCGACCGACTATGGTACCCAGCTGTTTGCGAAACAGCAGCTCAAAGGCTACTACGGCTCGATCTCTGAAAAACAGTTCCTGCGCTACTACAAAGAGGCGTCCCGTCGTCCGGGCGATACCTCCGAGCATCTGGTTGGTATTCTTGAGCAGCGCCTTGATGCGGTTATCTACCGCATGAAATTCGTTCCGACCGTGTTTGCTGCACGTCAGTTCGTGAACCACGGCCACATTCTTGTTAACGGCAAGAAAGTAACCATCCCGTCCTACCTGGTACAGGAAGGTGACGTTGTCGAAGTGAAACCTGCTTCGCGCGAAATCCCGATGGTTATGGAAGCTGCCAACCTGAACGAACGTGACGTTCCGGAATATCTCGACGTTGACGCGAAGGCCTTCAAAGGTACCTTCGTTCGCGTTCCGAAATTCGCAGAAATTCCGTACCCGGTTCAGATGCAGCCGAACCTGGTCATCGAATTCTACTCGCGTTAATCCTTACGGATTTCGCGACGAACCGATACGAAGACGCCCGCTGGAAACAGCGGGCGTTTTTGTTTGTCTGCGTTTTGGGCAACGTCCTCAGGCGGGCGGTTTGTTCAGTTGCTCGGATGCCTGTTGGGCGGCGGCGGCAACCGCTTCCTGTTTTTGTTCGGGGGTGGCATCGGGCGGTACATCGACCTTGACGTTGCGCGAGGCCATCTGGATGCCGTTTTCCTTGAACATCGCCAGAACCCGCTGATAGACGGTTTTGCGGATGGTGAATTGTTCGCCGGGTTTTGAGGTGTATTTCAGCCCGATCACCATGTTGAATTCTTCCATCCGGCGCACGCCCTGGGATTTCAGTGGTTCGATGAAGCTGTCGCCAATCAGCGGATCTTCCAGAAGTTCGGCCGCCAGTTTCTTGACCAGTTTCTTGATCTTGTTGACGTCGGTTTCAAACGGCACACGGAATTCCAGTTTGACGATCACCCAATCTCGGCTGTGGTTGACGATGGATTTGATCTCGCCAAACGGGACGGTCTGAAGCGGGCCACGGTGATGGCGCAGCTGCATGGACCGGATGGAGATATTTTCGACCCGGCCACGCAGATTGTCGACTTCGATATATTCGCCAAGCCGGAACGCATCATCCAACAGGAAGAACACACCCGCCACCACATCGCGCACCAGCGCCTGACTGCCAAAGCCAAGGGCAAGGCCGACAACACCGGCACCGGCAATCAGCGGCCCGATATCAACGCCCAATGAGGACAGGGTCACCATCGCCACCATGATGACAATCACGGTCAGCGCAAAGTTTTTCAAAAGCGGCAAAAGGGTTTCGACCCGTGAAAGCCCGGTGCCACCGCCCTCATCACCAGCATTGCCCGTTGCTGATGCGCTCATGCGTTCATCAAGGAAAGTCTTGATCAGCGACCAGATCAGATCGGCGATCAGAAGGATCATGATGATTTCGGTCGAGCTATCAATGATCCGGGCAATGATTCCGGCATCATCGGCCTGAGCCAACCGGTCAAAGCCCCAGATGCGCCAGATACTTGCCAGCACAAACACCAGTGCCAGAAGCCGCACACCGCGTTTAAGCACCTTGGTAAAAACAGGTGCCTTGGGCTTTACCGGTTCAAACACTTCGTCATGTTCATGCGCAGCCGCCTCTGCCCGGGCATTGTGTTCGGCGGCTTCCTGTTCGGCCACTTGCAGTTTCTTGCGATGCTGGCTTTCGATGATGTTGCGAAACACCACGTCAAACAGGCAAGCAAGCCCGATGGCAAGCAGTGCCTTAAGGATGCGTTCGGCCCCAATGATTGCAACCCCGCCCACCAGAATGAACCAGCCACAGACAATCATCGGCCACAGACGGGCGATGGATGTTGGCAGGGCCATCTTCTCGACCTCGGCACTTGCCGCATGGCTGGCAAAGAACCGGCCGATTGAAAGCGTGACCGCGCAAAAGGCGATAACGGAAATCACCACAGCCGCATCAAACAGGATGATATCGCCCGCAACCATGGTCGGCGCGGCACCGAACACCTTTGCCAAGGCAAAGGCAAACAATGATATCCCCGCTGCCCAGGTCAGGCGTTTGGTCAGAACGGTTGCGGCCTGCGGATCGACATTTATCATGCGAAGGCCTTCGGCCTTGGGCGCAAACAGGAATTGCAGCACGATGATCAGGACACGCAGGGCAAAGAACGCCATCAGAAGCGACATTACGGCCGATTTCATGATGGGCGGCCAGTCAAACATCATAAACGCGCCAAGCGATCCGATGGCAAAGACAAGCAGCGAAAACAGCGAAAGCACACAAAGCCCGACCATGTGTTTAAGGCGTTCCGAAAACTTCCGGGGGCTTTGCGATTCAAGATAGGCACATGCCGGTGCCGAAAGACGGCGATAGATCACCTCGGCCAGGATACCGACACCAACGAAAATGACGGTAAACAGCAAAATGCGCATCAGGCCGGTCTGGCCAAAATCGGTCGAC
This sequence comes from Thalassospira sp. CA1, assembly GCF_059052855.1. NCBI lineage: Bacteria > Pseudomonadati > Pseudomonadota > Alphaproteobacteria > Rhodospirillales > Thalassospiraceae > Thalassospira > Thalassospira sp. CA1. The sequence continues at coordinate 128,038 of NZ_JBZCIA010000003.1, read as the reverse complement.
AGCAAGGCGCGTGTGGCATCGAGTTCTGCGGGGAAGGCATCAAGGCCGGACATGGTTTCGGCAATGCGGGCCTGGGTGCGGGTGACACCTTCTTCGAGGAAGCCATAATAGCTGAAGGTTTCGGCAATCACGCCGTCTTCGGGAAGTTCTGTGGCGGGGGCTGATCCGTCTTCTGAGCCGCTTAGGGCGGTAACGGCCGCCATCTGTGCTGCTGTGGGCGGGATGGGCAAGGCAAACCAGATTGCAAATAGCCAGATCGCAAAACATGCCATTGTTTTGATTGCCGGTTTCATGCCTGTGACTTCCCCTGTGGCGCAAATTTCAGCTTGCCCTAAAGATGGGGAATAGCGGACAAACCATCAAGAAATAGTTTTGTCGCGCGCGGGATATGATCGCATTTGGCGAGTTTGGCGGAAGTCCGGGCACAAAAAACGCGCTGGCAGAAAACCTGCGCAGCGCGTTTTGATTGGACTTGTTTGTCGCGCCTTAGGCGGCAACGGCAACGCCCTTGTCTTTAAGGTGCTGGGACAGCTCGCCGCTGGCGGCCATTTCACGCACGATGTCGCAACCACCAAGGAACTCGCCCTTGACGTAAAGCTGCGGAATGGTCGGCCAGTTAGAGAAGTCCTTGATGCCCTGACGGATCGCCGGGTCGACCAGAACGTTGATATCCTTGAACTGAACGCCAAGCTCGGCCAGGACCTGAACAACAGCGGCAGAGAAGCCGCACTGCGGGAACATTGCGGTACCCTTCATGAACAGGACGACGTCATTGTCATTGACGTCTTTCTGGATGCGTTCGAATACCGGATTGTCGGTCATGATGATTGTCCTTGGCTTGGGGGCCCTGTTCGGGCCGCGAATTCAGGTTAAACTTTTATGGGCGAAGATATGGCTGGAACCTGCGGTTCTGTCAACTCTTGGCGCGATTTTGCCGCGCGGTACGCAGGTTATCCCAGGTGAAAATACCCAGGCCGAACCACACCAGCGCATAGGTGATCATGTGGGCCTCGGTAAAGATCTCGCCGAAAATCAGAACCGCGACAAAGAACTGGATGGTCGGGTTGAGATATTGCATCAACCCAAGGGCCGAAAATTTCATGTTGCGCGCCGCAAAGGCAAACAACACCAGCGGGGCTGTCGTGCAGACCCCAAGCCCGATCAAAAGCGCATCTTCGACCCGCCCGATTTGCCCGAAGGTCATGTCACCCTGATAGGTCAGCCAGCCTAGATAGCCCAAGGCAAACGGGGTCAGAAGAATACATTCAACAAAAAGTCCGGCGATCGGGTCGGCCGGGACGAATTTGCGAATCACACCGTAAAAGCCAAACAAGGTCGAAAGCCCGACGGCGACCCAGGGCATATTGCCATAAAAAACCAGAAGGTTCAGAACCCCGGCCGCGCAGATCAGAACGGAGATGATCTGAATGCGGTTGAGCTTTTCGGCAAAGAAAATGCGGCCCAGGATCAGCATGATCAGCGGCATGATGTAATAGCCAAGGCTTGCTTCGAGGGCATGGGCATTATTGACAGCCCAGATGTAAAGCAACCAGTTCCCGGCAACCAGAAGGCTTGAAAGAAACAAAAGCCCGACGGTGCGCGCTGATGAAATCAGTTCAAGCAGTTTCTTGCGCCGACCCAGAAAAAACACCAGCAGAAGTGTGAGAAGTGCTGACCACACAATGCGGTGCGACAGGATTTCAAGCGGGGTGGCAAAAGCGACCTGTTTGAAATACAGGCCGAAAAACCCCCAGAAGATGAAGGCGCCAAGCCCGGCGAGGGGGCCGGGGCCGATCAGTGCCGGTTTTTCTTGAGAAGACATAATTTCAAGCCGTGGTCAGTGAATGGGGCTGTGACCGGCCGCTTAAGTCTTCGGACCAGCTCAGTTCGATCGGAAAGGCAACAGGGGCCGAAGGCAAACGGCCCCTGAGTTCGGTCTGGCGAAGCGGTTCGTGGTGGCGAGGTGCTTTGCCAAAGCTTTATCTTGGGTGACCTTATTCCGGCGCAGAGGTCTGCAGGGCCAGCGCATGCAGATCGCCGCCCATTTTGCCCTTAAGGGCGGAATAGACCATCTGGTGCTGAACCACGCGGGTTTTGCCGCGGAACTGTTCGGAGACGACAATCGCAGCATAATGATCGCCATCGCCGCGCAAATCCTCGATGCGGACCTGTGCATCGGGAAGGGCTTCCTTGATCATGCTTTCGATTTCATAGGCTTCCATGGCCATGGCGCATATTCCTTATGGTTGATCGGCGCATATTCGGGACCGCCGATATGACGTGTTTTCACTGGTATATGTTGTTGTCACGGGGGCTGTCAATTTTTGAGAAAGGCGCGCCATCCGCCGATGTCAGGCTATAAGTGCGCAATATCAGGCAATGCGAAAACCTTGTTTTTAGCCCGAGATTGGGCTAACACGCTTTTTACGGGGTGCGCACCCCTGCCGTCCGCAAGGTTTATGCCTTTGGTAAAGTGCGTGGAATGAATTTTTCGGACCCGTTTCCCGATCAGGATACGGCCCGGCAATGCGGACCCCCGGCCTCCTGCGTGGAGACGATTTATGACTTCCAATACGCTCAATATCAGCCGTGCCGACATTGAAACGGACGCGACCGAGCAATTCAAGGCACAGGCAAAACGCCTGCGCAAAGCCCTGGCGGCGCGTGATGTCTCGATCTCGCATACCGGTTCGCTGGAACTGCTGGCGCAAAGCCACGGTTTTCGCGACTGGAACACCGCCGTTGCCATGGCACGGCGCAATATCCCGACCAGTGTGTCCGATCTTGGCATCGGCAAACGGTTTGCCGGATCCTACCTTGGTCATGCCGTCACCGGCTTGATCCGAAGCGTCACGGCGACCCCGACACCGGGTGTGTTTCGGGTCGAAGTGCATCTTGATGAACCGGTCGATGTCGTGGAATCAAAACGCTTTAGTGGCTTTCGCCAACGCATCGCGTCGCGGATCAACGAGCATTGCGAACCAGTGCTGACCAACGGGATGGCCGGACCGGGACTTTCGATTGATCTGTTGCTGCGAGAGTCCCCGGACGCGTGAGCACGTTCTTCCCAGAGATAAATGACCAAACCCTCCGGCAGCTTCCCAAAGTTGCCGGAGCCTACGTTCTGGTGATCGAACTCGAAGCTGACCTGACACTTCAAAACAAACGGTTTGCCGGGATCACTCTTGCCAAAGGCACCTACCTCTATTGCGGCTCCGCCAATGGCCCCGGCGGCATTGCCGCGCGCGTCAAGCGCCACTGCAAGGCGACCAAGAAACCCCATTGGCATGTCGATGAACTGACCTCAAACGGGGCCGGCCAGGTTGTTTCGGTGCTGGTGGTGCCGGGTGGGGATGAGTGTGAATTACGCGCTGCTCTAAACGAGCCAGATACACAGGTTCCTGTGCCCGGATTTGGTAGCAGTGATTGCATCGACTGCGCGTCACACTTAGTCATCACACAGGATGATGACATCTCAGCGCTTTTTACAAAACTGCCTAAGGTGTAACATTTTCAGTTGCATGTTGAGAGTTGGTTGGTTGTCAGTCAGGAAAAGGATGTGTTTAAAAGAAAAACCGTCTTTGTCGTTGGAGCAGGAGCAAGCTACGAATTTGGTTTGCCTCTTGGTGTTAGCCTCAAGGATATAATCTCAGGAAAACTGCGATTTAGCTTTAATCATCGCCCAATGCCCGAGACTGGGGATATCACGCTTGCCTTACAGATTAAGCAAATGGCGAATGAAACAGATGGGTTTTCTCAGGCTGAATATTTTCGTGCGGCTGAAGCGATTTGTAGAGGATTACCGTTGGCCATAAGCATCGATAATTTTATTGATGCCCATCGGGGAAATTTGGCGATTGAGCGCATAGGTAAGCTAGCTATTTTTCAGTCCATTTTAGAAGCGGAGCGCCGGTCCAATCTGTATTCGGAGCACATCCAGAACATCAACGCCATTAATTTGGAACGAGTTTCTGATACTTGGATAGCTTCGCTTTTCCGAATGGCTAGTGAGGGTATTTCTAAAGATGAGATTTCCGATGTGTTTCAGAACGTTGGGTTTATCTCATTTAACTATGATCGTTGTATCGAGCAATTCTTAGAGTATGCGCTGAGAGCATACTACGGTGTTGAACGTGATCAGGCTGCAGGAGTTGTCGCAAAAGTACCGATAATTCATCCCTATGGAGTACTTGGATCAATATTTGATCGACCCAATCAAAGAACACTGCCATTCGGTGAGCTGCCCGATCATTTAGATATGTTCGAGCTTTGTCATCAGTTGCGAACGTTCACAGAACAAGTGAATTCCGACGAAGAACTGAATTCGCTCCGCCAATTGTTGTCAAACGCTGAGAGAATAGTGTTTTTGGGTTTTGCGTTTCACCGACAGAATTTGGACCTGCTGGCGTTTGGCCCCGCGAAAAACAAAATCGAAGTTCTCGGAACAACCTATGGTATTTCTGAAGCAGACACAGAGGTGATCCACAAAGATATTTGGTCGCTACTGCGGCGGGCGAAAATTAACCAAAATGCTATCGATATAACAGTTCGCAACGACATGAAATGCTCTGACTTACTCAAGTCGTATTGGCGAACGTTGACGACATGAGACGAGAGAGTATTAGCCCCCGGTCATACTCATATGCCGACCAACAGCCGGTTTCTGGCCTTTGCGGTCAATCACAAAATCATGGCCCTTGGGTTTGAGGTCCATGGCGGCATCCAGCATCTGATCAAGGGCGCGCGGGTCGCCGGTCCGAAGGGCGGCGCGCAGGTCAACGTGGTCTTCCTGGCCCAGGCACATGTAAAGCGTACCGGTGCAAGTCACACGTACGCGGTTGCAACCTTCGCAGAAATTATGGGTGAGCGGCGTGATGAAGCCAAGACGTCCGCCGGTTTCAGCCACGGTGGTATAGCGGGCCGGGCCCGGGGTGACATATTCGGACGGGATCAGGGTGTATTCCTGCTCCAACCTTTCGCGCACAGCAGTCAGCGGCAGGTATTGGTCGGTCCGGTCGCCATCAATATCGCCAAGCGGCATGGTTTCGATCAGGCAAAGATCAAAGCCCTCCTTCCCGCACCAGGAGACAAGGCGTGACATTTCGTCTTCGTTGAAATTGCGAAGCGCGACCGTATTGATCTTGATCGAAATGCCGGCCTGTTTGGCGGCCTCAAGCCCGGCCAGCACCTGTTCAAGGCGACCACGGCGGGTGATTTCGGTGAATTTCTGGGAATCCAGACTATCAAGCGAGATGTTAAGTCGCTTCACACCCAGGCGCGCCAGATCATCGGCATAGGTGGCAAGCTGGCTGCCATTGGTGGTCATGGTCAGTTCATCGAGCGCGCCGGTTTTAAGATGGCGCGACAGATTGGCGATCAGATCCATGATGCCACGACGGACCAGCGGTTCACCGCCGGTCAGGCGCAGTTTGCGCACACCGCGCGTGATGAAAGCCGTGCAAAGCTGATCGAGTTCTTCAAGCGACAGAACATCGGATTTCGGCAGGAAGGTCATGTTTTCCGCCATGCAATAGGTGCAGCGGAAATCGCAGCGATCGGTTACCGAAACGCGCAGGTAAGAGACATGTCTGCCATATTTGTCGATCAGCGGTTTGGTCATGGTGGCGTTTCAACGGTGTTGTTGAGTTTCCGGGCTTTTTGCAATCGTTGTGAGGCGACTGTGGCACAGCAGACGGGGTTTTGACCAGTCTGTTTCGATCTGTGGTGTTCACCTTTACGTCAGGTGAAAACGATATGAGCCACAATCCGATAACAGATCGCAGCTCATAATATTCGTTCGTTAAGGGGTAACCGTCAGGTAACGGGTGCCCACAGGTCGACGATCACTTTGATAATTTCGCGACGTCGGCATCAATGCATTTGACCACTTCGCGCAGGGTGGCGACGTTTTCGCGGCCCATCCGCGCGACCAGTTCGGCGGAATGTTCCGGCACGGCAAGCGTTTTGCGCACATCGGCAAACAGCGCATCAAGCAGGCGGATGCAGTGGGTTTCGGTGAATTCCCAACGTTCTTCGCCGTGGACCATGTTGTCATTGACGAGCTGGATCAGCCATTTCTTGCGGTGTTCATAGTTGCTGAAATGCAGCGCCATACGGGCAAACACCAGATTGATCCGCGATCGGACTTCCGGGGTTTTGGCAAGATGATCCCAGTATTCGGAGGGATTGCGCAACTCGTCATCATCATTGGCGTGGGCTTCGATGATTTCGTGAATTTCACGATCAATTTCCTGAAGCATGTCCATGCCGACCATCATGCGGATGACCTTGAAGAAAGGCTGCAGGATGGTGCGTGACAGAGCACCGTGTTCGATATCGCCGGCTGCGTTGCCTTCAAGCAGATGATCAAAGCGCGAGACCAGCAGACGCCCGAACGGATCGTGGCGCAGGGCTGCATGTTCGCGGGTCTTGATCGCTTCGAGGTCGCTTTCAAGGATCGCCCATGCATTGTCGAACAAATCTTCGTTGTCGCGCAGGCTATTGAGCGATTTCAGGATCTGTTCTTCGGTAACGGAACCGCCATGGTTGCGGGCAACATGAACAAGACCCTGGGCAAATTGTTCCAGCACGGTAAAGGCCGCGACGTGGTGGCGCTGTTTAAAGCTGTCACGCGGTGGTTTATTGGCTGCGATCATGGGCTTCGAAACCTTTTTAAGACTGTTGTGCTCGTGTCAGGTTCATCTATCGAGTGTATGATAGAGTCCATCTTGTATGGTGAATTGATTAACAATTCGATCCGAGCAATCCATGTGCCAAGCGTTGCCTTCAAGGACCGGTTGCAGGAAGGGCACCTATTCGTAGCCCGCCGCGGCTTCGACAATTTCCAGAACGACATAGCGCTGGCGGATGATCTGGCGACCGGCCTCTTCGAAATTGACAGCGATTCGATCTCCGTCAACGGCCTGAATGCGGCCCAGTCCCCAGTCCGGTTGATTGGGATGACGCACGATGGCGCCTGGCGTCAGCAAGAAATCCATTGGGTGCTCTGTATCCTGTGTTGCTGGCTTCAATATAGGTCGTTTGCCGAGGTCGCGCAATTTGCGGCTGCGTGTTGCGGCCCCGATATCGGGGCCGATATCGCAAAGCGGCAAAATTTGCCGGGTCGGAAAAGCCTGATTTTCGAGCGTGCTAAATAAGCTCTTAATATATCGGCGGCAATCTTGTGGCTTCTGCGAGTGACCTGTTTGATCAGAACGGACCATTCGGGAAGCGCATCGTGTCTTGGGGCATGATGTTGTGGAGATACGCAAAGACCTTGGAGAGCCCGCGCTATGGAAGAGGATGCCACCCTTGAACTGACCTTGATCGAACTGATCAGTTCGCGGATCTGTCATGATCTTGTCGGTCCGGTCGGGGCGGTCAATGCCGGGGCAGAACTGATGGGGGAAGACGGGGTTAGCGACGATGAGGCGCTGGCACTCATGCGCAAAAGCGGTCTTGAGGCCGCACGTCGTTTGCAATTGTTCCGGTTGGCCTTCGGGCGTGCGGGCAGCAGTGCCGATACCGCCGCGATGCGTGAAGCGGCAAAACAGACTTATGCGGCCGAGGGGAAGGTCGCACTTGATTGGCCGGATCTTCCGATTGATCCATCTCACGGGCGAATCGTATTGAACATGGTTATGCTTGCCCGTGAAGCTTTGCCGTTCGGTGGAACGCTTTCGGTTATGCGCGACTCCGGTAAAGTAACGGTTCTGGGCGAAGGCAAACGCGCTGCCTTGCGCCCTGAAATCATGAATGTATTGGAAAAAGAAGTTTCTACTGATGCACTCGATCCGCGCAATGTTCAGGCGTTTTTCTTGCGGAAACTGGCTAAACTCGGGGGTGGAGTGCTTTCGGTCTTGCAACAGGACGGAAATATTGCATTGATCTATGGATAAAAATTTGACCGGCAGGTCTGGTAATGGCGTGCAATAGCTTCTACCTAAGATACCGAAGTATAGTACGTTTGCGCCATTTGGCGCTTTAATGGGAGTTCCAGTTCCGACAAGCTATTGATTGTTGGAGATTTGGAGGGGGTATATGGACGATCTTTTAAGTGAATTTCTGACCGAGACTTCTGAAAGCCTGTCGACGCTTGACGTCGAACTGGTGAAGCTGGAACAGAACCCGAATGATCCGGACATCTTGTCCAATATTTTCCGCTTGGTTCACACCATTAAGGGCACTTGCGGCTTCCTTGGCCTGCCGCGCCTTGAGGCTGTTGCCCACGCTGGCGAGAACGTACTCGGTAAAATCCGTGACGGCGAACTGGTGGTGACACCTGATGCCGTGACGCTTGTTCTTGAGTCGATTGATACCATTAAGTACCTGCTGGGCGAGCTCGAACAGAACGAAGCCGAGCCGGACGGAAATGATGCTGACCTGATTGGTCGTCTGAACCACTTTGCCGATACCGGCCAAATTCCGGGTGGTGCGCCGGCTGCTGCTGCAGCCCCGGCAGCAGAAGAAGCCGACGAAGAAGTTCCGATGACGGATGACGAAAAACTGCAGGCTGCTTTTGACGCCGCAGAATACGATCCCGATTTCGAAGTTCCTGACGAACCGGCTGCGGCCGCTGAGCCGGAGCCTGAAGCACCGGCAAAACCGGCTGCTCCGCCCGCTGCTGCGAAATCCCAGGAAGTTGCGCCGGCCAAAAAGGCTGCCGAAAAGCCAAAGGCAGAGGCACCGCGCGCAGAAGCCAAGGAAAGCTCGGTTGCAGCCCAGACCATTCGTGTGAATGTCGAGCTGCTTGAAAACCTGATGACCCTGGTTTCCGAACTCGTCCTGACCCGTAACCAGCTTTTGCAGATGGTTCGTGGCAAGGATGACAGTGAATTCACCGTGCCGTTGCAGCGCCTGTCGCACATCACGACCGACCTTCAGGAAGGTGTGATGAAGACCCGTATGCAGCCGATCGGCAACGCATGGGCAAAACTGCCGCGTATCGTTCGCGACCTTGCCCTTGAGATGAACAAGAAAATCGATCTGCAAATGATCGGTGCAGACACCGAACTGGACCGTCAGGTTCTTGAACTGATCAAGGACCCGCTGACCCACATGGTGCGTAACTCTGCTGACCATGGTCTGGAAGATATTCCGGGCCGCCGCGATGCAGGCAAGCCTGAAACCGGTACGGTCACGCTGAACGCGTATCACGAAGGTGGTCACATCATCATCGAGATTTCCGATGACGGTCGCGGTCTGAACCTTGAGCGGATCAAGGCGAAGGCGATTGCCAACGGTCTTGCGACCGAAAGCGAGCTTGAAGGCATGGGTGAACAGCAGATTCAGCAGTTCATCTTCAAAGCCGGTTTCTCGACCGCGGAAAAAGTGACTTCGGTTTCCGGTCGTGGTGTGGGTATGGACGTTGTGCGTACCAACATCGAAAAGATCGGTGGTACGGTCGAACTGAAATCGGTCGAAGGCCGCGGGTCGACCTTCATCATCAAGATTCCGCTGACGCTGGCGATTGTGTCGGCCCTGATCGTGGAAAGTGGCGGCGAACGCTTTGCCATTCCGCAGATCAGCGTTCTGGAACTTGTTCGCGCGTCGAACAATTCCGAACATTCCATCGAACGCATTCACGATACGCCGGTCCTGCGCCTGCGTAACCGTCTGCTGCCGCTGGTCACGCTCAAGAAAATTCTTGGTCTTGATACCACTCAGGAAAGCGACGATGCGGTTGATGAAGAAGCATTCATCGTGGTTGCACAGGTCGGTACCTATTCGTTCGGTATCATCGTTGACCGCGTCTTCGACACCGAGGAAATCGTTGTTAAACCGGTGGCCCCGATCCTGCGCGATCTGTCGCTGTTCTCGGGTAACACCATCCTTGGCGACGGTAGCGTGATCATGATCCTTGATCCGAACGGCATTGCCACCCGCACCGGCGAAATCACCGTTGGTGGCTCGCAAGGTGTCGAAGGCAAGGCCAAGGCCGATGCATCGGATCGCGAAACCACATCCATGCTGGTCTTCCGGGCCGGTGGCAGCGAAGTGCGTGCGGTTCCGCTGGCGCTTGTTGCCCGCCTTGAAGAAATCGATGTCGAGAATATCGAACATTCGAATGGCCGTCCGCTGGTCCAGTACCGCGGCAAGCTTATGCCTCTTGTCTTTATCGACGGTAGCTACCAGATGAAGTCAGAAGGCCGCCAGCCGACCCTTGTGTTCCAGGATCGTGAACGCACCATGGGTCTGGTTGTCGACGAGATCGTCGATATTGTTGATGACGTGCTGAATGTTGAACTGACTGCGGATCAGGATGGTCTGGTTGGTTCGGCCGTGATTGACGGCAAGGCGACCGACCTTATTGATGCCGGTTACTACCTTGAACTGGCCTTCAGCGACTGGTTCGGCACCGAGGATAACGGCGGCGAGAAGAAGCGTGTTCTTCTGATCGATGACAGCCCGTTCTTCCGTAACCTGCTGACGCCGATGCTGTCGGTTGCCGGTTTCAATGTTACTGCGGTCGAAAATGCAGAACAGGCCATGGACCTTAAAAACCGTGGTGTTCTGTTCGATGCGATCATCAGTGACATCGAAATGCCGGGCATGAACGGCTTTGAATTTGCCGAAGCGCTTCAGGATGATGCAGAATGGGGTGAAATTCCGATTATTGCCCTGTCTTCGCACACCAAAGAGGAAGACTTCGAACGCGGTCGTCAGGTCGGTTTCAGCGACTATGTGGCCAAATTTGATCGCGATGCGCTTGTCTCGACCCTGATCCAGACACTGAGCAGCATGTAAGCGGGAGAACAGTCCTATGAGCGATAAAAACGCACTCGTCCCGAGCCAGGAAAAAGGCGGCGCCCTTGAACTTGGTGGTGACAGCCAGGATTTCGTGACCGCGAATATTGGCAAGCAGCTTTTCGGTATCCCTGTCCTGACCGTTCAGGATGTCCTGGGGCCGCAACGCATTACCCGTATCCCGCTTTCACCGCCGGAAGTGGCCGGATCGTTGAACCTTCGTGGTCGTATCGTGACCGCGATTGATGTCCGCAAACGTCTTGGTCTGCGTGACCGCGAAGACGATGAGCCGGGCATGAGCATCGTTGTCGATGAAGGTGGCGAGCTTTACAGCCTGATGGTCGATCAGGTGGGCGAGGTTCTGAGCGTTCCGAAAAAGGCGTTCGAACAGAACCCGGCAACGCTTGATCCGCGCTGGCGCGAATTTTCGGACGGTATTTTCCGTCTCGACAAGAAGCTTCTGGTGATTCTCGACGTGACCCGTCTGCTTGATTTCACGTCTTCGATCAAGCAGGCCGGTTAACCTGATTTCCCATGCCGGGCACGCAATGTGCCCGGTTCCTGCCATTGTGGCTTAACGACCTAAGTAAGCGAGAAGGAAGTCGATGAAGAGTTGTCTCGTCGTCGATGATTCGAAAGTCATCCGGATGGTAGCAAGACGCATTCTCGAGGAAATCGGGTTTGCGGTTGTAGAGGCAGTGGACGGTCAGGAGGCACTCGACAAGTGCCTTGAGTCCATGCCCGACGCGGTTCTGCTTGATTGGAACATGCCCGTCAAAAGCGGGATCGAGTTCCTGCGTGAACTGCGTGCAACGCCTGGTGGCGATGATCCTGTTGTTGTGTTCTGTACAACTGAAAACGACCTTGAACACATTCAGGAAGCCATCACCGCTGGCGCGAACGAATACATCATGAAGCCGTTCGATAGCGAGATCATCCAGGCCAAGTTCGAGCAGGTCGGCCTGATCTAGGCCGGGGTGCTCACGAACCTGTAAGCCTTCAAGATCCGATCTCCATCATCAAGCGGGGACGCTACCACGTGGAAGAAACGCCCATCCATTCGCCATACAAAGTCCTGATCGTGGATGATTCCGCCATCGTGCGCGGACTTGTTACACGTATGATGACCGAAGACGCCGAAATCGAAGTCGTCGGATCGGTCAGCAATGGCGAAGAAGCACTGGCAGTCATGGAAAAAGGCGGCATCGAAGCCGTTGTTCTTGATATCGAAATGCCGGTGATGGATGGTTTGACGGCCTTGCCGAAACTGTTGGAGATTGATCCGACAGTCCGCGTGATCATGGCGTCCACACTCACCAAACGAAATGCCGATATCAGTTTCCAGGCGATGACGCTGGGGGCAGTGGATTACATCCCCAAGCCAAGCTCGTCAAAAGACCTGAATGTCGGCGAGGGGTTCCGCGAAGAACTTCTCGACAAGGTGAAAGCCTGGGCTGAACAGCGTCGCAAGATGCTCGAGGTCGAAGAAGCTGGCGCGGCAGAAGCGGCCGCTGCACAAGCCGCCCCCGAACCGGAACCGGAAGAAAAATCAGCTGCGCCCGATGCCGAGGCATCCGAGCCCGATGACGCGGCTTCTGGCGGCAAGGCGGCTGCTTTCCGGGCGGAAATGTCGGTCGAACATCAGCAGCTTCACAAACAAGGCCGGATCCAGCGCAAACGATTTACCGCCGAATTGCGCCCCCGCCCGATGCAGCAACACCGCCCGCAGCCAACGCAGATGCGTCAGACGCCGATGCCGCAGCAACCGGCGCCAAAGCCGCAACCGGCCACACCGGCATCGCCGGAGGCCGGAACACAGGCGGCAAAACCGGCTGCCAACCTGGCGGGTGGTGCTGCGCGTTCGACGACACCGTCACGCGATCCGGGCAGACTTATTCGCGATGCGGCCATTGCCGCAGGCGGGCAGGGCAAAACCGTGCCCAAAATGCCGGAACGTCCCGCTACAGCAGCACCCAGCGCAAGAACGGCACCGCCGGCCAAACGGCCAACCGCACCCGCGCCGCAAAAAAGTGCGCGCGCCCAGCAGGTTCGTTCGGCAAGTGCACCCGCCCCGGCAAAACGCCAGTCCGCACGCGGCGGTGTCACGCTGTTGCCGGAAAAACGCATCACTGTCGAAGCCATTGCGATTGGCAGCTCCACCGGTGGGCCGCAGGCCTTGTTTGAGGTGTTGCGCGGCCTGAATGGCGTGCGTCAGCCGATCTTCATTACCCAGCATATGCCCGCCACCTTTACCACCATTCTGGCCGAGCACATCACCCGTCTGACCGGGCTTAAATGTCAGGAAGCACAAAACAATATGCCAATTGTTGGTGGACAGGTTTATCTTGCCCCCGGTGATTACCACATGACTGTAGAGGGGCGTGGTGCCAGTCGGCATCTGAAGTTAAATCAGAACCCGCCCGAGAATTTCTGTCGTCCGTCGGTCGATCCGATGTTGCGCAGTCTGGTCGCGAGTTACGGAGGAAACATTCTGACTGCAATACTTACCGGAATGGGGCAGGATGGTATGCTTGGTGGACGTGACGTGGTCAATGCGGGGGGCATGGTCGTGGCACAGGACGAGCAGAGTAGCGTTGTATGGGGGATGCCGGGCGCTGCGGCGCATGCCGGTATCTGTTCTGCGGTTTTGCCGGTAGGTGGGATTGCGGCCTATATCAAAAAATTCGCGGGGGGTCGTTAACCCACAATGATGAAGCCGGATGACTTCGAGTTTGTAAGCAGATTGATCAAGTCAAAGTCCGGGCTCGTTCTGAGCCAGGACAAGACTTATCTGCTCGAAAGCCGGTTGATGCCGATTGCACGCAAACGGGGTCTCAAGGACCTGACAGAGCTGATCGGTACGCTGCGCGGTGGCGACCGCAATCTGGTCGAAGAAGTCGTTGATGCGATGACGACCAATGAAAGTTTCTTCTTCCGCGATACCAAACCGTTTGACCAGTTCCGCCATGTTGTCCTGCCGCACATGATCAAGACACGTGCGTCGAAAAAACATCTGCGCATCTGGTGTGCCGCCGCCTCATCCGGGCAGGAACCCTATTCGCTGGCAATGATCCTTGATGAATTCAAGTCGCAGCTCGCTGGCTGGCGGATCGATATTGTCGGGACGGATATCTCGCGCGAGATCCTGACCAAGGCGCGTGCAGGCCTGTATTCGCAGTTCGAAGTCCAAAGGGGCCTTCCGATCGGCCTTCTGGTCAAATACTTCCAGAAGAAGGAAGACCAGTGGCAAATCTCGGCCGATATCCGGTCCAAGGTTCAGTACAAGGAATTCAACCTTCTGGAAGATTTCCGTCCGCTTGGGCAGTTTGATGTCGTCTATTGCCGTAACGTGCTGATCTATTTCGATCAGCCGACCAAAAGTGACGTTCTTTCGCGTGTTTCCGCCCTGATGCCAGATGATGGTTTCCTGTTCCTTGGCGGGGCAGAGACGGTTCTTGGCATTTCCGACAAGTTCAAACCGCTTGCGCGTCAACGTGGCATTTATCAGCTGAACCGTCCGGGTGCGCCGGAAGTCGATCTGACCGCGCTTGAAAAGGCTCAGGCGGGGGCTGCAAGTGCGGCCGGTGCTGCTGCACCCGGGGGCTTGGCCTTCCAGAAGCCCAAACATATGCAAACCGGTGCCGCGGGCACGACCGGTACAACGGCCCGCCCGGCAGTCGGGACGACCGGAGCAACCGGAACAGCAGGGACGGCAACAACCCGCCCCGCAGGTTCAGGTTTTGGCACCACGTCGACCCAGCGGCCACTTGGCACCACCCCGTCAACCACCCGCCCGGGAACAACCGGAACCGGCAGCACGGGATCAGGCACAACAGGCAGCGCATTCAGCAGACCGTCAGGTTCGACTGGTACAGGTTCAACCACACGTCCGGGAACAACCGATACCACTGGTTCGACCTATCGCCGCCCGCTTGGCACCGGAACCGGTGCAGGCACAGGCGGTGCGACACAACGGCCAGGGACAGGCAGCAGCAATACAAGCGGTTCCAGCGGAACCACGCGCCCGTCCACGACCTTTGATCGGTCCCGCTTTGGCAAACCGGACGACAAGAAGTAGCTGACAGTTGGTTTCTTGCCGACTGTTCTGTTGAACTGAAAGTCGGGAAGGCCAATGACCTCAAATCCATCAAACACGATCGCCACACCGCGTCAGGACCTTCGCCGTGTCCAGCGCCGTCGCAAGCTTGCCATTGCAGGCATTGCGCTGTTGGTGCTGTGTGCGCTTCCACTCATGCAGTCGCTGGCGCAGGTGGAGATGTTTACCCATGAAACGGTCGAGACCGGCGGGATCGTCCTGAACCTGATTGCCATTTTCGGGCGGGCCTGGTGCACGCTCTATATCGGCGGGCGCAAGGCGCGCGATCTGACCGATACCGGCCCCTATTCCATCAGCCGCAATCCGCTTTATATGTTCAGCTTCATCGGCGCGATTGGCATTGGCGCGCAAACCGGAAGCCTTTTGATTGCCCTGTTGTTCGGGGGGGCGGCGTTTGGTGTGTTCTTGCCGGTGATCCTGCGCGAAGAAAGGGCGCTCGAGACACTTTTTGGCGCATCGTTTGAAGATTACAAGGCGCGCGTGCCGCGCTTTGGCCCCCGGTTTGGTGCCTGGCGAGATGCCGAGATCCTTGAAGTTCGTCCGCATCTTTTGTGGCGCACATTGCGCGACGGGCTGGTCTTTCTAATGGTGATCCCGATTTTCGAACTGATTGATCGGTTGCAGATCAGCGGCCTTGTTGATCCGCTTATCTATTTGCCGTGATCGGAAACGAAAAACGCCCCGGTTCATCTCCGGGGCGTTTTTCGTATAGCGGCAACTGTTGGGGCGGTATCAGGCATGCCTGATACCAAGTTCCCGAAAATCAGGCCGCAGCGCTGTTGGTGTCGGGATCGCGCAGGACATAGCCCCGGCCCCAAACCGTATGGATATAATTGTCGCCCTTGGTCGCAGACTGGATTTTCTTGCGCAGTTTGCAGACAAAGACGTCAATGATCTTGAGTTCCGGCTCGTCCATGCCGCCATAAAGGTGGTTGAGGAACATTTCCTTGGTCAGTGTCGTGCCCTTGCGCAGCGACAGCAGTTCCAGAATGCCATATTCCTTGCCGGTCAGATGCAGCGGTTTGCCATCGACATCGACGGTGCGTGCATCCAGGTTGACGTTGAGCTTACCGGTCGAAATCATCGACTGGGCATGGCCGCGTGAACGGCGAACAATTGCCTGCACACGTGCCAGAAGTTCGGTTTTCTCGAAAGGCTTGGTCAGATAATCATCTGCGCCAAAGCCAAGGCCTTTGACCTTGTCTTCGGTTTCGGTCAGACCCGACAGGATCAGGACCGGTGTTTCGACGCGTGCGTCGCGCAAACGTCTCAGGACCTCGTAGCCGTCAATATCTGGCAGCATAAGGTCCAGAAGAATAATGTCATAATCGTAAAGCTTGCCGATCTCGAGACCATCTTCCCCAAGGTCGGTAGTGTCAATCACCATGCCCTCAGACTTAAGCATCAATTCGATGCTGTCAGCATAGGTGTTGTCATCCTCAACAAGCAGCACCCGCATGTCTCTGCTCCGTTACCGTGTTCCGCAATAAGTCCGTGTTGATCCGGTAGATCGACAAGCGCCCCAACGATTGCCGGCCTTTGGGAAATTTTCCCCATTCGGTTAACGATACGTTGCTTTGCGACTCGTGGCAAGCAGGCGAGTCGCAACTTGTTAACTTTTTTTCGTTCAAAGAAGCGACTCGGGGACGGAACGCAAGTTTTCCCAACGGTTTGCGGTGTTAATTCCAAAAGCCTTATGCAACGAAAAAAAATCGATTTAATCGTCTACACGGCTTTTTAATACCGATTATGACTATATATTTGGTACGACGCGGTACGATTTGCCACCCCTGTAACCGTTCGGCGGGGCAAATTTCCGTGTTACAAGAGTTGTTTGTACCATTTTCGCTGAAAAGAACCGCCCGTGTTTCAGATTGGCCGCAATATCGTCGCAGAACTCCGCCGTATTCCCGACTATCGCGTGGTTGGCCGGGTGACAGCAGTTCTGGGCCTTCTGGTCGAGATTGGCGGGGTTGAAGGTGCGTTGTCGGTTGGCGACCGCTGCAAGGTCAAACGCCGCGATGGCAAAACCGTGATTTGCGAGGTTGTCGGTTTTCGCAATGAACGCGCCCTTTTGATGCCGTTTGGTATTCTGGACGGGATCGGGATCGGCTGCGAAGTCGAACTTGGCGATACCCAACCGCAAGTCTATCCCGATGAAAGCTGGCTGGGCCGTGTGGTCAATGCGTTTGGCGAGCCGGTGGATGGCAAAGGCCCGCTGTCTGAGGGCAACCGTCCTTATCCAATCCGTAACATGCCACCATCCGCCCATTCGCGCCAACGTGTGGCAGGCAAGATCGACCTTGGCGTTCGGGCGATGAACACGTTTTTGACCTGTTGTCGCGGGCAACGTATGGGCATCTTTGCCGGGTCGGGTGTTGGTAAATCAAGTTTGCTGTCGATGATGACGCGCCATACGACATCGGATGTGTCGGTGGTGGGGCTGATTGGCGAACGTGGCCGCGAAGCGCGCGAATTCATCGAAGATGATCTGGGCGAAGAAGGCCTGCGTCGTTCGGTTGTCGTCGTGGCGACATCGGATGAACCACCACTGATGCGCCGCCAGGCGGCCTATATGACCATGGCGCTTTCGGAATATTTCCGCGATGTCGGGCGCGATGTGCTGTGCATGATGGATTCCGTGACCCGCTTTGCCATGGCGCAGCGTGAAATCAGCCTTTCGGTGGGTGAACCGCCGGCGTCAAAGGGCTATACGCCAACCGTCTTTGCCGAATTGCCGCGTCTTTTGGAACGTGCGGGTCCCGGCGGTCCGGGGCAGGGATCGATCACCGGGCTGTTTACGGTTCTGGTTGATGGCGATGACCACAACGAACCGATTTCGGATGCGGTGCGCGGTATTCTGGATGGGCACGTGGTACTGGACCGTGCGATTGCCGAGCAAGGCCGTTATCCGGCGATCAATATCCTGCGCAGTGTGTCGCGTACCATGCCGGGCTGTAATAACGAGGAAGAAAACCAGATCGTTGCCCGTGCGCGTCAGCTTCTGGCAACCTACGATGATATGGCGGAACTGATCCGCCTTGGCGCCTATCGCAAGGGAACTGATCCCAAGGTCGACGAGGCCATTCATTACTTCCCGCTGATCGAGGAATTCCTTAAACAGCGCAAGACGGAATGCACGCGCCTCAATGAGGGATATCTGGAATTGGCCCGGCGCCTCGACATGCTGGCCGAGCAACCCGAACAGCCTGCCCATGCCCAAGGACAACCGGGGGGACAGGCGCGGCAAGCGGGAAGTGCCAAGCCGCAACAGCCCGCAGGAGGGCCGGAAATGCCAGCCCCCCGCCCGGCACCACCGCCGTCAATCGGGCCCAAGATCAATCGCGGGCCCAAGGTTAACAGCCGGTCACAACGTGACGGGCAGGACCTGAACGCGGCCAAGCGTGCGCTGAGCGAAGGCGGGAACGACGCATCGGGGAATGGATCGCAATGATCGCGGACCCTAGGGGGTAACCCATGGCCAAGGATTTCAAAACACTGGTGCGCATGCGCAAATGGGCGCTTGATGAAAAGCAGCGTCAATTGGGCGAGATGCTTGGTGTGCTGGGAAATCTTGAGGCGGAAAAAGAGGCCCTCGAACAAGCGGTGCTGGCCGAACAAAAGATCGCGGCCGAAAATCCGGAACTTGCCGGCTTTGCCTATGGCGGATTTGCCACCGCAGTGATCGCGGAGCGTGAGGCAATCGAAAAAATGATTGCCGAACAGGAAGAAAAGATCGACGTATTTCGCGATGAAGTCGCCGATGCCTTCAAGGAATTTAAAACGGCCGAAATTGCCGAACGTAATCGGCTTGAGGCCGAACGCGCCGAAGAAGACAAGAAAGAACAAGACGAACTTGACGAAATCGGCATGCGTTCGGCGACACGCGATGACGGGCTTATGTGATTTTCGGGATAGTTAAACGGCGATATTAACGCCGGTTTCAATACCCGTTACGCGCTTGAGGTCGCTGGTTTTAAGCTCAAACACTGTTTTGGGCGTCCCGGCGGCAAGCCAGACGGTTTTCTTTGCCAGAATCTTTTTATCAATCAGCGTTTCCACAGGTTTGGCGTGACCAAAGGGTGGAACGCCGCCAATGGCGTAGCCCGTATGTTCGCGGACCTCGGTTGCATCGGCCTTGCGGACGGATAAACGCAGCAGGGCGGCGACCTTGTCGAGATCGACCTGATCGGCACCATTCATGATTATCAGCACGGGGCGGGATGCCTCGGTCATAAAGACCAGTGATTTTCCGATATCGCTGATATCGCAGCCAATGGCGTTTGCAGCGTCGGCGGCTGTGCGTGTGCCTTCGGGAAACTCAAATACGTCGACGTTTTCAAGTTCGCGTTCCATGAAGGCGTTTGCCAGACATAGCGGCGGATCAACTTTTTTCATCAGCCATTCTCTTGCGCACGACGTTTGAGTTTACGTTTATGGTTCAGAAGATTGAGCGTCTCGACCGACAGGCTAAAGGCCATTGCAAAATAGATGTAGCCTTTCGGTACATGTATTTCGACCCCGTCAAGCAGCAGCACAAATCCTACCAGAATAAGGAATGATAGCGCTAACATTTTGACAGAGGGATTTTGTTCGACAAAGTCGCCAATGGTCTTGGCCGCCATCAGCATCACCAGTACCGATGCGATGACCGCGATCACCATGATCGAAATATGATCGACCAGACCAACCGCAGTGATGACGCTATCGAGCGAGAAAATCATATCGAGCAACATGATCTGCACGATGGTCATGGCAAAGCTCGACATGATTTTGCCCGGGCCGTGTTCTTCGGGCTCGTCAATTGTGTGATGAATTTCCTTGGACGCTTTGGCAATCAGGAACAGACCACCAAAAATAAGGATCATATCGCGGCCGCTGATTTCCTGCCCAAAAGCTGCGAAAAGCGGCGAGGTCAGTTGCATGACCCAGGCGATACCCGCCAAAAGCCCCAGCCGCATGCCCATTGCCGCCAAAAGACCGATGCGGCGTGCCGATGCCTGTTGGTTTTGCGGAAGTTTCGAGACAATCACCGACAGGAAAACGATGTTGTCGATGCCCAGCACAATTTCGAGCGCGGTCAGGGTGGCAAGGCCCATCCACATGTTGGGATCACTCATCCATTCAAACATCGAAAACTTCCTAAACAGGGGCGCAAAAAGCGAACAACGTGTTGCAGACAAAGTGTGTTTGATAGACCCCTAACGCAAGCGTGAATTGATTTTATGTGCCGTCTGTTGAAAAACTGAGGGGTACAAAACCAATCAAACAGTCACACCCGGCATGCGGGAAGGGCTTTGGGTCATCAGGTAAAAGGATTGTCCGAGATGCGATCAAAAATGCGCACTTTCGTTTCTGCTTTGGCGCTGGCAATGGGGCTTGCGACGACGACGTTGTCGACGCCTGCCTTTGCAGACCCGGCACCGGATGTCGGAAACTGGCAATCGGTTCTGGATCAGGCCCGTGGCCAGACCGTTTACTGGCATGCATGGGGCGGGGAGCCACGCATTAATGATTACATCGCCTGGGCCGGTGAACAGGTGCGCGAACGCTATGGCGTCGAGGTGGTCCAAGTCAAGCTGACCGACACCGCCGATGCCGTTACCCGTGTTCTGTCGGAAAAGACCGCCGGTGTCGATGATGGCGGTGCGGTCGACATGATCTGGATTAACGGCGAAAACTTTGCGGCGATGAAGCGCAATGATCTTTTGTTCGGGCCATGGGCAGAACAGACGCCAAACTTTGCCTATGTCGATGTCGAAGGCAAACCAACCGTGATCAATGATTTCACCGTGCCGACCGACGGGCTTGAAGCGCCGTGGGGCATGGCGCAGGTCAGTTTCTATTACGACACAGCCAAGCTTGATACCGTTCCGAAATCCGCCCAGCAATTGCTGGAATGGCTGGTGAAACATCCGGGGCGCTTTACCTATCCGCAGCCGCCAAACTATATGGGCTCGACCTTCCTTAAACAGATTCTGACCGAACTGGTCGAAGATCCGAAAGTTTTGCAACAGCCCGCTGATGAAACCGATGCCGAGGCGACCCTGGCACCGCTTTGGGGTTATCTTGAAGACTTGCAGCCGCTTTTGTGGCGCGATGGTCAGGCCTATCCGCAGAACGGGGCATCGATGCGCACCCTTTTGGCCGATAACGAGGTCGATATCGCCTTTTCATTCAGTTCTGGCGAAGTGTCATCGGCGATCGAGGCGTTCGAACTTCCTGATACCGTGCGCTCCTACGTGTTTGAGAACGGCACCCTTGGCAATACCAACTTTGTCGCCATCCCCTATAACGCATCGGCCAAGGCAGGCGCAGTTGTACTGGCAGACTTCCTGATGTCACCCGAAGCGCAATTGCGCAAACAGGATCCGCAATATTGGGGCGCGGACACGGTTCTGGCGATGGATAAACTTCCCAAAGACATGCAGGAAGCGTTTGCCAATCTTGATCTTGGCATCGCATCGCTTGCGCCCGCTGAGCGCGGCACCGTCTTGCCCGAACCGCATCCAAGCTGGATGTCGCTTGTCGAAACAGAATGGCAGAAGCGTTACGGCGTTGTGCAATAATCGCGCATGCTGCGATTTATCCCGATCCTGACGATTGTTCTGATGATTGGCCCGGTTTCTGCCGGACTGATCGGGACGATCTTGCCTGCGTTCGGGATATTGCCCGCCCTTGGGGGCACAACGCCCAGCCTTGATCCATGGCAGGCTTTGATGGCGCAACCGGGGTTAGGCGCCTCGATCCGGCTTTCATTGGTTAATGGATTGATCGCAACCTTTGTCTCGGTTGCGATTGTCATGCTGTTTTGTGCCGCATGGCAGGGCACGCGCACTTTTCACGCCCTGCAACGGATCCTCTCGCCGATCCTGTCGGTACCGCATGCGACGGCGGCGTTTGGTTTGGCATTTTTGATTGCGCCATCGGGCTGGTTTGTTCGGGTGGTGGCCCAATTTACCGGTTGGGATCGGCCCCCGGATGTTGCGATTATCCATGACCCGTGGGGCATCGCCCTGATTGCCGGACTGGTTGCCAAGGAAATCCCGTTTCTGTTTCTGATGACGCTTTCGGCCCTGCCACAAGCAGACACAGATCGCGCCGCACAGGTCACGGCAAGTCTTGGCTATGGCAGGATTGCGGGATGGTTCAAGGCAACATTGCCACGCATCTATCCGCAGATCCGTTTGCCGGTTCTGGCGGTTCTGGCCTATTCGACGTCGGTTGTTGATGTGGCGATCATTCTGGCCCCGACAACACCGGCCCCGCTTGCGGTGCGTATTCTGGGATGGTTGTCCGATCCCGATCTTGCCTTGCGGTTCATGGCATCAAGTGCGGCCGTGCTGCAATTGCTGATCGTGATCGCGGCCGTGGCAATCTGGATTGCGGGCGAGCGGCTTGTTGCCTTGGTTGGTGCCCGCTGGGCTGTTGATGGCAACCGGTTCAAGGAAGATGGCGCTGTGCGGGGGGTGTCGGCGATGATGGCGCTGGTCGCGGCCGGGACGGTGGTTCTTGGGCTTGTTGTTTTGCTGGTCTGGAGTGTCGCCGGGTTCTGGGCGTTTCCCGATCTTTTGCCGCGTGGTTTCTCGCTGCGTCTCTGGGCGCGGGAACTTGATGCAATTGGTAATAGCCTGACCACCACCCTTCTGATCGGTATCCCAGCGGTTGTGATTGCCGTAACACTGGTTCTGGCGTGTCTTGAGAACGAGGTACGCACCGGTAAGGTTGCTGGGCGGCGGGCGATGTTTTTGATTTATTTGCCGCTTCTGGTGCCGCAAATCAGCTTCATGTTTGGTTTGCAGGTGTTCTTTAGCCTGCTTGGGCTGGAACGCACCTTGGTCTCGGTTGTTCTTGGGCATCTGGTGTTTGTTGCACCCTATGTGTTTTTATCCCTGTCGGAACCGTTTCGTGCCCTTGATCCGCGTTATGGACAAACGGCCCTTTGTCTTGGCGCGTCGCCCACGCGGGCGTTCTGGCAGGTGCGCTTGCCGCTGCTGACCCGTGCGGTTTTAACCGCCGCCGCCGTCGGGCTTGCCGTCACGGTCGGGCAGTATTTGCCGACACTTCTGATCGGGGCAGGGCGCTTTGCCACCGTCACCACCGAGGCGGTTGCATTGGCCTCGGGCGGGGATCGTCGGATGATCGGGATTTATGGCCTGTTTCAGATGGTTTTACCGTTTGCCGGGTTTGCCCTGGCTTTGCTGATCCCGGCGGTTTTATTCCGTCACCGGCGCGGCATGGGTGCGCAGAACAAAGGATGATAAGGATGATACATGCCTGAAGCAGCCAAAAACGGTCTGGAATTGCGTGATGTGCGGGTGAACCTTGACGGGTGTGAACTGGTTGCAGTCGATCTGACCATTGCGCCGGGCGAGATCGTGACCCTGATGGGGCCCAGCGGTTCGGGAAAATCGAGTTTGCTTGGGCATATCTGTGGCACCTTGCCCGATGCGTTTGAGGTGACCGGTCAGGTGGTTCTTGATGGCAGGGTGCTTGATGGGCTGGCACCACAAGACCGTCATGTCGGCATTCTGTTTCAGGATGACTTGCTGTTTCCCCATCTTTCGGTGGGTGGAAATCTGGCCTTTGCGGTGCCCGCGCATATCAAGGGGCGTGCGGCCCGGCGTGCGCGGGTTGAGGCGGCACTTGGCAGTGCAGAGATGGATGGGTTTTATGATCGTGATCCGGCAACACTGTCGGGCGGGCAGCGCGCGCGGGTGGCTCTGATGCGGGTTCTGTTGTCAGAACCTTGTGCCTTGTTGCTTGATGAGCCATTTTCAAAACTCGATAGCGGTCTTCGATCCCAGATCAGGTCGTTTGTGTTTGACCTGTGCCGCAAGAACAGCCTGCCGACCCTGATGGTAACCCATGACCCCGAAGACGGTGCAGCCGCCGGTGGTAGGGTGATTGAACTGCGTGGCTAGATACACGAACATGGATCGGTGACATGTTTTGAATTTTCTGGTATCGCGCGATGATTGGTCTTAAGAGCATCTTGTCGCAAAGAATGATCTTGGGCCCCAGACGTTAAATCAAAAGGCCCGTGCGGCCTGGAGAGTGTCGTAAATGTTCCCTGAAGAAATGTTTGCAATTGTCCCGGATGCGCTTGATCCGGCGACCTGTGACCGTCTGATCAATGGCTTTGCCCACGAGATGGATGAAGGTGGCCTCGTACAGGGGCAGGCCGCGACCCATATTCGCCGATCCAAAATCACCTGGTTTAACGAAGAACAGGAACCGGTTGTCTGTCGGCGGATTGTCGATCTGGTTGCCGAGGTCAATCGCAACGTCTTTGACTTTTCCCTGACCGAGTTCGCCGAGGATGCCCAGATTGCCTGCTATGCCGGGGATTTGCGCGGCCATTATGACTGGCACAGTGATGTCGGTGCATCAGACGTTGCGCGCCGTCGCAAACTGACGATGGTGATCCAGCTTTCCGAACCGGACCAGTATGAAGGCGGACAATTGCAGCTTAACCCGGCCGGGCATTTTATTGATGCACCGATGGCGCGGGGATCAGCGATCTTCTTTCCGAGCTTTGTTTTGCACCGCGTGGCACCGACCACGGCGGGTCTGCGATATTCCCTGACCCAATGGGTGCACGGGAACCCGTTCCGCTGATTGCTCAGTAACGTTCCAGCCGATCCAGAAGGCGCGGGTTGCCCCATTTGGGTTGACGGTCTTCAAGGGCGGTTTCGTGGTGGAAGACCTGATCGTTATCGGCCGTCTGTTTGTCCAGACGCAGGCTGATCCAGCGCGGAACCAGTTCGTTGTTGAAATCATCCATCAACAAAACGGCGGCGGCTTCGAAATTCTCGAACTCGATACTGGCGATTTCTGCGTAATATTCCGCCAGATTATTGGTTTTAAGGATCAGGCGGTCGGGCACATAACGCAGCGTCATGCGTGCCGGAAAGACATCCTTGGCACCGGTCAGATTGCTTTGCAGGGTAACGACATAATCAATCCTTGTGCCCGGGTTCGGCTCTGTCTGGATCAGATTACGGCGCTGATAAATCTCAAGCATGGCTTCCAACCGTTGTCATAAGGGATGAATTCTAGGATACGTCTGCGCCCAAGGCAGGAAAAGCATTCATTTCAGAATGACGATGCTTATGCTTCGATCCCGTGGTGGGAATGCGGGTCCTTGCCATCGGGCACGGGGGCAATTTCGACAAAACGCGACCCATCCTGAAACAGGATATGGCCGGTGTAACCGGCAATTTGAAGGGCTTCGCGGAAGATGCCGCGAATGTCATCGCGGTTATGGGATTGCAACGGGTTTTCGGTGCGGACAATCAGATCAAACTTGCTGTCCTCGCCCTTCACAAGGCCGTCCAGCTGGGTGTGACCGACCACACTGAAAGACAGATCCAGCAGGAAACGCGTGCCCTGATCATCGGGTTTGTCGGGATCATTTTCACGATCGCCATGCCGCCAACCCAGTTGAAGCTGTTCGATCTTGTCGCCCATATTGAACGGCATCGCCATCACGCGCCAGCCATCCGGACGTTCTTCGGTTGCCATCGCACGCAACTGGGCAAAATCACCTTCAAGCCGTTTAAGCCCGCCACCGTCTGTATCGGACAGTGTGGCCAGGCTGGTCGCGGCGCGATCGCCAAGCCAGCCACGCAAACTGCCGCCCTGACCTGTCATGGCAGCAAAGAAGAACATCATGGTGGTGGTCAGTTTGGGGCCAGCCTGGGGAATGTTGTTCAGCATGCTGAGTGCTGCACCGGGATCATGTTGCTGAAGGGCACTAACCGCCCTGTGCAAACTGTCCCAGTCATGGGTGAGGGCGGCGGCCTGACCGCGGGCAATCAATTGTGCTTCGGTCATCGGGACGGATGTCGATACCTTGGCACCGCCCGATGGATCAACGTTAAATGACAGGGTTGCGCCCGTGGGCGCGGGAACCGGCAATTTGATGCCAACAATCCCGGCAGAGGTGCGAAGGGCGGTGAAACCCTGCGGCAGCAGGCGGGCCTCGGCACTATCAGGTGGCAAGACTGTCCCGGTCAGCATCAAGGTGCCAGCAGGGGCCTGCCCGGCGGCTGTTTGTGCCGCAATGGTTGGTCCCATTCCGGCAGCCATGCCGCCCGTGCCAACGCCACCTGCCATACCCGCCGAACCAGCAGATCCGGCTTGTGCCGCGGACGCCATGGCATTGGCGGCCTGCTGTGCGGTTACCGTGCCCTGACCAAGGAAGATAACCTGTGTCTGGCTTCCGGCGGGCAATTGGGTGCCATTGGGCATGGTCAGGATGGATGTCGTCACTGCGCCAAATGTCTGGCCGGGTGTCAGGCTGCTGCCAGCGATATTTCCGCTGGCAAGGGCACCTGTCACCCCGGATCCCCCCGGTGACAGGGTTTGCGGCAAAAGTTGCAGACGCATGCCATCGGCAGGGGTGCCGCCCGTTGCAGATTGCCCGCTGCCGGGATTGGTTGTCGGAATGCGGGCCCAAAGTAGATCGCCGAGATTACTCGGAAGCGGGGTGGGGATCCTGACCGTGACCGAACCAAGGGCAGTGGCAAGGGTCAGTTGGTTGCCTGATTGTGATTGAACCGAGGCCTGCAACAACGTTTCCACCGGGAGCTTGGCCAGTGCGGCAGCGACCTGTTGCGGGGTGGCGGTTGTAACGGTTGCATTGATTTGTGCCGGGACGGAACCCTGATTGGCCTGTCCGGCAGTACCACCCGCCGAAGCATGTCCACCGACGGCAGGGCCGGGCGATATTGCTTGTGGCGGGAGCGTCATGACAACCTACTCCTCAAGAAGGGTTTGGGCGATTGCCTCTATATCCTGGGCGGCATCGCAGTTCGGATGACGGGTCAGAAGCGGCGTCTGGTTGCGGATGCATTCCGATACCTTTGAATCCGCACGAATCACGCCAAGCAACGGCGGCGAAATCTTCAAAAAGCCCTCGCACGCCTTGAGAAGCTTGTTATAGATCGCCTGACCTTCTTTCTTGTCCTTGGCCATATTGACCACCACCCGGATATCGGTTTTCGGGCGGGCCATATGGGTGATCTTGATAAAGGCATAGGCGTCGGTCAAAGAGGTCGGATCGCCGTTGGTAATCACAATCACCGTATTGGCAAGGCCGGTCATCTGACGCACGCCCTGATCAACACCGGCACCAAGATCAATCAATACCTTATCATATTCCTTGCCGGTCTGGAGCAATTCGTCCGACAGCGCCTGAAGCCGGGTGGCTGGAAGGTTGGCAAGACTGCCCGATCCGCTGCGCCCGGCAATGATATCAAAATCGCCATCCGGGAAGTGAGTGACCGCATCTTTCAGGCTGATCCGCCCGGCAATCACGCCGCCCAGATCATATTTCGGCATCAGGCCAAGCTGAATATCGATGTTGGCCAGGCCAAGGTCACCGTCAAACAAAAGGGTCTTGTGGCCTTCGAGAACCATCGCATGGGTGAGCGTAATGGAAAACCAGGTCTTGCCAACGCCGCCTTTGCCAGATGCAACTGCAAGGACATTGCGGCCTTTGGCCCGCGGGGCAGATTTGGGTGATGCATCAGACTTGGTAGTCATTTCACGACCTCGGAGAAGCTCGGTTTCGCGGTATCAGCGCGATGGGACGGTATCAGAAGTTTTGCCAAGGCAAGGGGACTAAGGGCGGTCAGGCCGTCCGCAACCTGGGCTGTCATACTGACATTACAAAGGGAAAGATTTCCTGAATCGGCTCCATATAGCGCACCGCCAAGTCGGGCGGCAACATCAAGTCGCGAGATCACGACACGTGTTGCGCCACCATCGGCAAAGGCATTGGCAATGTCAGCCGCCTCATAGGCATCAATCCCCGCAGGGTTCACCAGCACCGGTTCACTCGGCACCGCTTTCATGAATTCACGAAGCGTGCCAATTTCGGTTTCAAGATAGGGGTTGCAGCTTGCCGTATCGATCAGGATGACATCGGCTTCGCGGATTTCGCCAAAGCGCGCTTTGAGATCGTCCGGTGATTTCGCCGCAAGCAGATCAATCTTGAGAATTCTCGTAAAGGCCTCAAGCTGGGCCATCCCGCCGGCACGTTTGTAATCGGTTGAAAGAACAGCAACTTTGCGTTTCTTCATCACCGCACGTGCCGCGGTTTTGGCGACCGCCAGTGTTTTGCCCGATCCGGGCGGGCCAACGAAGGCCAGCGCGCGCGGCGTATTCTTTTCGGGTAGCGGTGAGAAATCAAAGATTTCATCAAGCGCACCGGCCAGCAATTGTTGCTCGGACGCAGCGGCCGTTTCGCGCCCCATCAGATCACACAGGCGAATACGAAGCCGTTCCGGCAAATTATGCCGCGTCAGGGCGGCCTCGACCGCATCAAGCTGTTCCTGAAGGGCGGGGGCCGGGCCGTCGTCATCGCCATAGTCAGGATCACGATCAAGGGCAGCGGTCAGGCGCACGCCACTGCCGGGGATATCCTGTGTGGAGACAATGATGGCGTCAGTGCCCATGTGCTCTTTGACGAGCCCCATCGCCTCGGTCATCGTTGGGGCGGTGAAGGTCTTAAGACGCATTCAGTTCCCCCTGGATTGTCATTTCCGCAAGCAGGGCGGTTTGGTTTATCGTACGCATCACACCTGCCCCAGCGTTTTCAGCTGTGCCTTCGGGTGGATTTCGTTTTGCGACATCACTACGGTGCTTGGGCGGAAACGCTCAACGATGGATCGCACATATGGCCGGATACCCGGGCTGGTCAGAAGAACCGGGCTTTCGCCCATCATGCCAAGGCGCTCGAACGTGGTTCTGACCTTGTTGATGAATTCCTGAAGCTGGCTTGGCGGAATGGAAAGCTGCTTTTCCTCGCCCTGACCAACCAGGCTTTCGGCAAAGATCTGTTCCCACTGCGGCGACATGGTGACCAGCGGAATGACGCCATCCTGATTGGTATTCACATCTGATAACTGACGGGCCAGTCGTGACCGGACATGTTCGGTCATGAAGGTCGGATTGCGGGTAAAGGCGGTTGATTCTGCAATGCCTTCAAGGATGGTCGGCAGATCGCGGATGGAAACGCGTTCGGTCAAAAGGTTTTGCAATACGCGCTGAACACCGCCAACCGAAACCTGACCGGGAACGATATCTTCGACCAGTTTTTTCTGGTCTTCATCAAGTTCATCAAGCAGCTTTTGCGTTTCGGCATAAGACAGCAGTTCGGGCATGTGATCCTTGATCACTTCGGTGATGTGCGTCGTGATCACGGTTTGCGGATCAACCACCGTATAGCCACGGAACATCGCCTCTTCCTTCATGCCCTGTTCGATCCACATCGCAGGCAGGTTGAAGGTCGGCTCCATCGTCTTTTCGCCCGACAGGGTAATTTCCTCGCCGCGCGGATCCATCACCAGCAACATGTTCGGGCGCAGATCACCCCGGCCTGCCTCGATCTCCTTGACGCGCAGCACATAGGTGTTGGCGGGCAGTTGCATGTTGTCCTGAATGCGCACCGACGGCATGACAAAGCCCATATCACCGGCAAGCTGGCGACGCAGTGCCTTGATCTGATCGGTCAGTTTCTGGCCGCGTTCGGTACTGATCAGTGACAACAAGCCATAGCCAAGTTCAAGACGCACATAGTCCATGCGAAGCGCATTGGCGATGGGTTCTTCTGGTGGCGGGCCAGCGGCATCGGCCGCGGCCTGGGTTTCTTTCATCTGTTCCTGAACGACTGCTTCTTTCTGGCGCTTGCCCATGTAATAGGCCAGATATCCAAGCCCGATCGCCAATCCGAGGAACCAGATCATCGGAATGCCCGGCAAAAGCGACATGCCCGCCATCAGGGCGGCAGCAACGCCAAGGGCCGCCGGATAGTTACTGACCTGCCCGAACACGGCCTTTTCGGTTGCGCCATCAAGACCACCCTTGGTGACCAGAAGGCCAGCTGCGGTCGAGACGATCAGGGCCGGGATCTGGG
Source organism: Thalassospira sp. CA1 (assembly GCF_059052855.1). Classification (NCBI taxonomy): domain Bacteria; kingdom Pseudomonadati; phylum Pseudomonadota; class Alphaproteobacteria; order Rhodospirillales; family Thalassospiraceae; genus Thalassospira; species Thalassospira sp. CA1. Next base: position 98,249 of record NZ_JBZCIA010000003.1, on the reverse strand, counting down.
ACACCAGACCGTCGCCGACGGTCAGGATCGTGTAGGTCTCGGTTGCCTCGGCCAAGGAAAGGCCCATCTGGGCGGTGCCGATGATGATGCCGCCGATTACGTTGATGAACGTAATCAAAATACCGGCAACCGCATCGCCACGAACAAACTTCGATGCACCATCCATCGAGCCAAAGAAGGAACTTTCATCTTCAAGTTCCTTACGGCGGGCCTTTGCCTGTTCTTCATTGATCAGGCCCGATGACAGGTCGGCGTCAATCGCCATCTGTTTGCCGGGCATGGCATCAAGGGTAAAGCGTGCGGCGACCTCGGCAATACGGCCCGAACCCTTGGTGATGACGACAAAGTTGATGATGACAAGGATGGCAAAGACGATAATCCCGATGACGAAATTGCCCGAAATCAGGAAGCTGCCAAACGCCTCGATCACGGCACCGGCGGCGTGGGTACCTTCGTGCCCATAGCCAAGGATCAGTCGGGTTGTCGCAATGTTCAGCGCAAGTCTGAGCGACGTTGCCACCAGCAGGATCGTCGGGAAAGAGTTGAATTCAAGCGGCTTCTGGATGAACAGCGATGTCATCAGGATCAGCACAGAGAAGCTGATCGAAAGGGCCAGCATGAAATCAAGCAGCCAGGGCGGCATCGGGAACATCATGACCACAAGGATCATGATAAAGCCGAGCGCCATGGCGATATCGCCACGTTTCATGGCCGAAGCGACACGCGACTGAATGGCGCCGAGATTTAACCCGCCCGGCGCACCGCCGCCGGGGCCGTCAGAGCCGCCGGAACCAGTCGGTGTGATGTCTTGACCTTCGGCCATTGTCTTTGCTTGTTATCCTGTTGCTTGCTCGATGTTCGTTGCGCTTTTACCTGCCTTGAAGATGGGGACAGCGCGCCGAAATTTCATGTTCAGTCGTGACCGTCGCCCGGGGCCGGTACAGCAAGTCCTTCGTCGGTATACTGGCGCAACTTGTTGCGCAGGGTCCGGATGGAAATGCCCAGAATGTTGGCCGCATGGGTGCGGTTGCCAAAGCAATGCTTGAGCGTATCAATGATAAGATCACGTTCGACATCGGCAACAGTACGCCCGACAAGTGCCGAGGTCACAGAACCGTTTCCAGCCGTGCTTTCATCTGACGTGCCATCATCGCCGCTATCTGCGTCATCATCCCGAGCTGGGGCCTCATGCGCCGGTGCGGATGGGGCAGATGGTGCAGGGGCTGGTGCACTGGGTTGATAGGCCGATGATGCCGCGCCATAGGCGGCATTGGCACTGGCATAGGCCGAACTGGCGCGTGCCGTCGTAGACGGGGCCGGTGCAGATGCAGATGGTGCGGGGGCCTGCGATACGGGGGCTGCGGCTGCCGGGGCAGGTGCGTTGCTTTCGCCAGACAGCATGATGGCTTCTGGCCCGATTTCATCGGGACCGGCGATCAGAACCGCACGATGCATGGTATTTTCAAGTTCGCGGACATTGCCCCGCCAGTGATGAGACAGCAGGCGCTGGATCGCAAGCGGGCTGATCGGTCGGACCGGAACGTCATTGGCATCAGAGTATTTTTTGACAAAGAATTCGGCCAGAACCGGGATGTCATCGGGACGTTCGCGCAGTGACGGGATATCAAGATTGACCACGTTCAGTCGGAAATACAAATCTTCGCGGAAGTTGCCGGCATTGACTTCGGCCTCAAGATTGCGGTTTGAGGTCGCAAGAATGCGGACATCGACCTTGACCGGGCTTTTGCCGCCAAGCCGGTCAATTTCCTTTTCCTGAATGGCACGCAGAAGTTTGGCCTGAAGGCGCACATCCATTTCGCTGATTTCATCAAGCAAAAGGGTGCCGCCATTGGCTTCTTCGAACTTGCCGATACGTCGTGCCTGGGCACCGGTGAAGGCACCCTTTTCATGGCCAAACAATTCGGATTCAAGAAGGTTATCGGGGATGGCGGCACAGTTGACCGCAACGAACGGTTTGTCCGAACGGTTGGACTTGCGGTGCACATAGCGCGAAATGATTTCCTTACCGGTGCCGCTTTCGCCGGTGATCAGGATGGATGCAGAACTGTTGGCCACCTGACTTGCCAGTCGGAGCGTCTCGGCCATGCGCGCATCGCGATGGATCAGCGCGTGGCTTTCTTCGGTGACGGCTTCGAAAATTGCTGCAATCAGATCGGCTTCGGGGGGCAGGGGGATGAATTCCTGGGCACCTGCCTTAATCGCATTGACCGCACCATTGACGTCATTACCGATGCCACACGCGACCACCGGGGTCGTGATGCGCTCGGCAACCATGCCTTCAATCAGGGCGGCGACATCAAGGGTGATATCAGCCATAACCAGATCAATCCGGTTGCCCGCCCGCAGGATGTTAAGCGCAGTCGTGACACTTTCGGCCAACTGGACCGAAGCGCCGCGCGCCATTGCGATCTTGCTGGCTGCGCCTATCTGTCCGCCCAGTCCACCAACGATCAGTACCTGCATCGTATCATCTCTTTCCGATCAGTTTCGGGGACCCGGCGCATCAAAAAAGCATTGATGCGCCAGAACCTCCATATTCACATTCACGATCAATCGAAGTAGCTGACGCGTTTTGACGGCGGCAGGATCGAGTTGATCAGCATTTCCAGACGACGGGGGTTTTCCTGTCGACCGATGGAAACAGCACCAACCATGTAGACCGAATTCAAAAGTTCCTCGTCGCTGGAGTTGCGTTCAAGCTTCCCGGCAAGCGGCATGAACACCATGTTGGCCAGAACCGCGCCATAGAAGGTCGTCAAAAGTGCAACAGCCATCGACGGACCAATCGATGACGGATCATCAAGGTTACCGAGCATCTGCACCAGACCGATCAGCGTCCCGATCAGACCCATCGCCGGCGCCACGTCACCGGCCTTTTTCATGATGTTGGCACCTTTCTGGTGGCGGCCGATGGTGGCGTTCATGTCCTTGCGCATGATGGCTTCGACTTCCTCTGGCGGGGTGCCGTCAACGACAAGCGACAAGCCTTTCCAAAGGTATTCTTCGCTTTGCAGGCTATCAAGATGCCCCTGAAGGGACAGAACACCGCCTTTGCGGGCGATTTCGGCAAGCTGAAGAATTTGAAGTGCCGCATCCGCCGGATTGCGCGATTTGTGGAAAATCGTGCGCATCAATACTTTGCCAGAGCCGAGAAACTCGCCCAGCGCAAAGCTGACAGCCGTAATGGCTGCTGTACCGCCGATAACAATCAGGACAGAGGGGATATCGATAAACGCACCCGGCGATCCACCAAAGATGATTGCAGCAATCACCAACGCAAAGCCAATGGCCAGTCCCCCGACTGTCGCAATGTCAAACGACGTTTTAGTCCCCCCTTCGGCCATAGTCGGATATCCTCTCTTACGTTAGCTTTTCTCGGATTTGATGATTTCCGTCATGGTCACACCAAGCCGGTCTTCCACGACCACCACCTCGCCGCGTGCGACGAGACGGTTGTTCACATAGATATCAATAGCTTCACCAACTTTACGGTCAAGCTCTACCACGGCACCACGACCAAGTTTCAGCAATTGGCTGACTTGCATGGTTGCTTTGCCAAGAACTGCCGAAACCTGAACGGGAATATCGTACACGGCTTCGAGATCCTTGGAAGTCTTCATCTGCTCGCTGCCGGCTTCGGCCGCAGCAAGAAGTTCGGTCCCTTCGCCCTCGAGTTCGATGTTATCGTCGTCGAGCTCCGAGAGTTCCAGATCGTCATCATCAGCCATTTTCGTCTCCTGCGTCTTTGGTCGGTTGCTTCACAGCAGCCGTTTCATCGGCTGTGGTCGTTGGGTCTTCCTGCGCAGCCGTCTGTTCGGTTTCCGGGCCGGAATTACCAGGCTGTGCAGGGCCTTGCGCTGTCGCCGTTGTCTGGTCTTTTTGTGGTTCAGGCTTGTTTTCCGCCTGATCTGTAATGTCTGGTTCCGGTGTCTGCTGTGGCGGCGGTGTCGTGTCCGTTTCAGGTCCGTGCATCGCGCCATCGGTGGTTGACGATTCAGCCTTCGTATCTTCTTGCAATGTTTGCATATTCCGCGCCGCGGTGCCATCGCCTTCTTGCGTATCAGAGCCGGGCACAGCGGGTTCTTTGGCGGATGGTATCTCGGGTGTGACCTGATTTACTGTTTCGGCCTGAACCGGTGCTGGTCCGGTCGATTGAACAGGTGCAGAAGGCTGTGCCGGGACCTTCACCTCGGGGGCGAGGCGGCTTTCCTGAATTTCGGGATCGCCCATATCGCTTTCGGGCAGATCATGGTTGGTGGCATGCAGGGTCAGGGCATTGTCGATGATGGCATTGATTTCCGACCATATCCGCGCACTGTCGCGAACAGCCGTGCCATCGCCCCAGGATACCTGACAATCACCCATTGCGACGTCGGGTTCGCCAACCACAACAACCTTGCCGGAAAAGCCCCGGGAGTCTGCAATGCGCTGGGCCGCGTCACCGACTTCTGTTTCAAGGTCGGGATGGACCTTGATCATGACTTTCGGTGCTTCAAACAGGTTGGCAAGACATTGCCGCACGATGTCTTCGATTTCGGTCATCTGGTACTGTTTGGACCAGGCCGGGGCCAGCTTGCGGATGACACCAAGGGCAACGTGAATGGCGTCTTCGTTGATTTTGGCATTGGCGCGCTTTTGCTGCTCGTCAATCTGGGCGAGCTTTTCGGCGATTTCGGATTCCACATCGCCAACCGCCTTTTCAAGCGAGGCCATGATTTGCTGATGGGCTTCGTCAAAGCCTTGTTTGTGACCTTCGGCAAAACCCTGATCGTGGCCGCGCTTTTCGGCGTCGGCGACCATCTGTGCGCCCTGTTCCTCGGTATAGACCGGCGGCGGGGGCGGCGGGGCTTCCTCTTCTTTCTTTTTCTTCTTTTTCGTGCTCAGTTCGTAATGCTCATCCTCTTTGCCTGCCGAACGGATTACGTTGTCGGCATCGTCGAAGCTGAGTGAGAATGTGAACTTTTCAATGGCCGTCATATCGAACTGCTAAAACGCCTTGAGCAACAAAAGGAAGGCAGCCCTGCGGCTGCCAGTGAGCCGATAACTGTCAGGAGAATTAGCTCTCCTGATACAGCCAGTTGCGAATGATCGAGAGAGCTTCTTCCGGGTGTTTCTCCACGATCTCGCCAATCTTCTTGACCGAGGATGCTTTCACGCGACCTTCAACCTGCGACAGGTTGATCAGTTCTTCGCCGTCATCCATGCCAGGTGCCATCGGAACGGGTGCCGGACCTTCAAGGGCCGGCGTGCCATCGGCGGTCATGTCATCGGCAAGAAGCTGACGCTGTGCCATATCCGCCGCACTCGGCAGAGTTTCGAACGCACGGGTCAGAAGCGGGCGCACCACCAGCAGGATGACGAGGATGGCAACAATCGCCAGCACCAGCATCTCGGCGATGCGGAAGATTTCAGCCTTGTCGAGGCCAAGGAAGGTCTCGATCTCTTCATCCGGGAACAGGTCGGCAGTATCAGCGAACTGCATGTTGATGACTTCGACCTGATCGCTGCGTTGCGGGTTATAGCCGATGGCACTGCGCACGAGGGCTGCGATCTTTTCAAGGTCTTCCGGGGAGCGTTCCTGATACAGGCGTTCACCGTTTTCATCAGTGGTGTAGGTGCCATCAACAAGGACAGCCACCGTCACACGCGAAATCTCGCCGATTTCCTTGATCTGCGTGGTGGTTGTTTTGGAAATCTCGTAATTGACCGTTTCTTCGGTGCGGCTTTCCTGACTTTGGGTTCCTGCACCGTTGGCGGCATCAAAATTGGCATCCGGCAGATTGTTCTGCAGTGTTACCGGATCGGTGCCCTCGGTCTCGGAATTGGTCGCGTTTTCTTCAATCGTCTGGCTGGAACGAATGACGCGCTCATCCGGATTAAACCGCTCATTGGCGGTCGTAATCTTGTTGAAGTCCATTTCGACCGAAACTTCGGCGCGGACTTCGCCGTAACCAAGAGAGCGCGACAGAAGATCTTCGATGGTATTGCGCAGGCGGCTTTCGGTGCGAATGCGCATTTCATCGGCGGTCTGGGTCAGGAAGGTCGACGACTGCTGTTCGCCATCACCGCGCGCAAGCAACCGGCCGCGTTCATCAATGATCGATACCTTGCCCGGATCAAGCTGGGGCACCGCGGCAGCCACAAGATGCTGGATGGCAACAACCTGTTCAGGTTTCAGTTCGCCACCGGCCATCTTGACCGCAATAGAGGCACTGGCTTCCTGGGTCTCGCGTGAGAACATCTGACGTTTTGGCAGAACCAGATGAACACGTGCCTGCTGGATCGCCTGAATGGATGCGATCGTGCGGGCCAGCTCGCCTTCAAGGGCACGAACATGGTTGATGTTCTGTTCGAAACTGGTGGCGCCAAAGCCGTCGGAATTGTCAAATACTTCGTACCCGACAGAGCCGCCGGTCGGCAGGCCGCTTTCGGCCATGGTCAGACGCATGCGGTTGACCTGATCGGCCGGCACAAGAATTTCGGTACCGTTGTTCAGCAACTGGTACTGAACCTGCTGGTCTTCGAGGCGATTGACGATCTGGCTGGCGTCTGCCGGATCCAGATCGCGATAGAGCAGTTCCATATTCGGGGCTGAAACACGCATGATCAGGAATGCAAAGAAGACAAGCAACAGCACGCCCACACCGCTGATAGCCATCAGCCGCGTTGGTCCCAGACCTTTGAGTGTTTGTAACAAGCCGCCCACGTTCGACTGCTCCGAAACGAAAATGTACCACTGTCCCCATGCGGATCGATCCGTGCGGAATACGACCAGCATTAACAACGAATAGTTCTCCATGCTGAAGAACAGGTTAACAACCGGCAATTTTTGCCCAGTCATCGGATTCAAATTTGTCAGTGATTTGAATCGCTTGGATATTTGATGACCGAATTGTTCTGCCCTTAATGTAGTGAGTCAATCGGGCAAAAAGAAGCCCGGCAATTGTGCCGGGCGAGTCTCTATTGGTGCAATATGTTTCAGGGCGGGCTAACGCCCTGAAACAGATGTCAATTACCGTTTGATACGGATCAGCTCGTCGAGCATTTCATCGGTCGTGGTGATCGTTTTGGTGTTCGCGGAGTAGGCGCGCTGGGTAACGATCATATTGGTGAATTCCTCACCAAGATCGACGTTGGACCCTTCCAGTGCCGATGCCACAACGTTACCTGCACCGTTCAGGCCCGGTTCACGCAGCAGGTAATCACCCGACTCACGTGTCTGGCGATAAACGTTGCCAGTGTGGTTTTCCATTTCATCAGGGGCTTCGAACGTTGCAATCGCCAGCTTATAGACCGGGCGTTTCACACCGTTTGCGAATTCCACCTGCAGGAAGCCGTCCTCGGTGAAGGCATAGTTCACCATGGTACCAGCCTGCGCACCGTTTTGGTTGATGAAGTGAGTGGTGTATTCGACAAGGTTACCATTCGCATCCGAACCGGCGGCGAACTGGGTAATGCCGTTACCAAGACCAATGGTACCGAAATCAAGGGTGAAAGAGCTGGTGTCTGAACCATTTGTCCATTCAGCCGAGATGTTGGTGTCGACGAGGCTGCCGTTCACACCGACTGTTGTGGCACCGATGGTCGCCTGAACACCCGTAAAGCTCTGAAGGTTACCAGAACCGTCGAATGTGATTGTGCCGGCCTGGATCAAGCCATTTGGATGATCGGTGGCATCAAGTTCACCAGTTGTGGTGTTCCCGGTAAGCTCAAAGCCCCAACGGTTCTGCCCAAGTTTTACAACCTGAAGGTTCACGGTATGTGCGGAACCCAGCGAGTCGTAGATGGTAACCGGCATGGTGTTATCTTCGGCAACGGTTCCATCGGCTAGGTTACCTGCGGTATAGGTCGGTGCGAGGGTGCCTGGGACACCAGGAACCGTAATGCCCGTTGCACTGAATGGCGTGCCGGTGACGTTGGCAAAGGTCACACCCTGATCTGCAAAAGCAGCCGTGAGTGTCAATGTGTCGTTCGTGCCAGTTGTGGTGGTGCTGGCATTGATACCGGTCACCGCACTGATGGCAGTTGCCAGGTCTTCGAGCGTATCACCCGTATTGATGGTGATGGTGGTCGTTGTGCCGTTGTGAGTGATGCTGAACTGGTCGCCGTTGTTGATGCCGGCAAGTGTCGTCAGATCGGTCGTATCATAGTCGAGACCCGTGGTGGTGGAGGTTGCCGTGCCGCCGGTAACAGCCGTTTCGTCCGAGTTCAGGTTGGCTCCGAATTCGATGTTGGTGGTCGATGCAGCCGCCGTCAGGATTGAGTTGATATCAAGAACCTGAAGATCGGTAACCGCCGAACTGTTAGAAGTTGTGGCGTTACCGTTTGCATCAAGAAGGCCACCTTCACGGTCAGTCGCCCAACCCTGAACGTAGTAGCCCGCGGTGTTGCGCAGATAGCCGTCATCATCCGGCTTGAAGTCGCCAGCGCGGGTGAAGAACAGCTCGTCATTGGTGCCCGGGTTTGCCGTACCACGAACGATGAAAAAACCATCGCCCGAAATTGCGGCTGCCGTGGTTGACGAAGTGGCCTGTAAAAGACCCTGCTTGCTGATCAGTGCCGTCGGATGGAACCGGACACCACCGGGCGTGTAGCGGGTATCTGTGGCAGATTCAGTCACAAGGGTCGAAAAGCGTCCGACAGTCCCTTTGTAACCGATCGTGTTTAGGTTCGAGATGTTGTCCGAGATGACGCCCAGGTTCTGAGACTGGGCATTCAGGCCGGAAACACCGGAAATCATTGCACCAAAAAGGCTCATTTTTCTTCTCCTGTTTCACAGGGTGTTGATCAAATCCGGATGAATGCCCTAGGCGGCTTCTTCCTGCTGTTCAGATCCGGAGTTATCCCCGGTATTATCAGTATTATCGGTATTGTCAGTGCCGGTATCGGTGCTGTTCGCACCCAACTTGACGTTGGTAAGCGTCGAGAACGGTACAGAGACATCGCCAAGACGGAGATAAATGTCGCTATCATCAATATCGACACTATCGACCGTGCCGACGATCCCAATCGCGACAGAGGCGGGTCTGCCTTTTTCGTCAAGGAAGCTGTCACCATTGGCAGCCATCGGGCTAACCACGAGGGTGTAGGCACCCGCGTCTTGCTCGACACCGTTGTTGTTCTTGCCATCCCAGGTAAAGCTCTGGAGGCCGGAAACATCTTCGAGTTCCTCGGTGTAAATCGTTTTGCCGTCCTGGTTCTGAATTTGCAATTTCAGGCGCGGAACTTCAGGGGCGACATTGTATTTGTAGGTGAGCTCTTCACCTTCTTCGCGCCAGTTGGTGTCACCAACTGCCTCGATTTGCGCACCGACATAAGACAGTGCAGAGAGCTGACGCTGCTGTCCCTGCATTGCGAGCAGGTCTTCGAGGTTCTTGTTACTCTGAATACCTTGCTCAACCTGGGCGAACTGGCTCAGCTGGTCAGTGAATTTGTCACTTTCCATTGGCGAGGTCGGATCCTGATTCTTGAGCTGCGTGGTCAGCAGGGTCAGAAACGTATCGAAGTTCTGTGCGAGCTGGCTTGCCGAGCGGCTTGAGTCAGCATTGGTGTTGGACTGAGAGAGGCCAACGTTTGTCAGGGATGAAACGGTCATGGGATGTGCCCTCTACCTTTTCTATATCCGGATATCGACAAGGCCGTTGGGATTAATCCCGTAGCCAATGGCGACATGTTCGGCGAGTTCGGTTCCACTCATGACGTCGCCTTCATCCGGGCTGCTGCCCTGATCGGCGGTCATACGGGATTGGCCGTTGCCTTCCTGACTCTGGCCACCTTCATTCCTGTGTTCGAAGGTGAAGCTTTGACTGTCTGCATTCAGACCGGCGTCTTTCAGCGCTTGCTGCAAGGCGCGTGATTCCTGACGCAACATGTCGAGTGTTTCGCGTGTGTCAGCCTGAATGACCCCCTGAATTCGGCCATCCTGACCGATTTCCATTTTGACATCGACGCGCCCAAGATGTTCCGGTCGAAGCTGAACAGAAATCTTGTCAACGCCTTCGCTGGCTGCATTGCGGATCGAAACGGCGACTTGCTGCTGAACCTGTTGCGACGGGGCCTGACGTGCGGTGTGCGCTGTCTGACCACCCGTGTTGGTCTGATGCAGACTGTTGATACTTCCCGGTTGGCCGTTGGCTGTTGCTGTGGCCTCAGTGCCGCCAGTTGCGGTAACCGCACTGTTGGTTGACACATTCTGCGCGGCGGTCGGGTTATTTTGTGCGTTCGGTCCGGCTGCTGCGGCGGCCATTGCCTGCGGCGCTGCCTGGGCAGTTTGTGCCGGGTTGGCTGCGGAAGCCTGCTGGGTGCTACTATTGGTCTGGCCGGTGGTTGCTGCGTTTGTAGTGCCGGTGGCATCGGTTTTACCTTTGCCGTCACCGGTCATTGAATCGACAACCCGCGAAAGGAACTTGTCCGAGGACATTTCATCACCGCCCCCTGCATCCGCACTATTCAGTGCCATCTTGGCAGAGGATGCCGCAGCAGGCTGCGAGAGGGCAGTTGAATTCATCAAGCCGTCTGTCGTGCTATCCGCAGTGGCGTTACCGTTGGCGGCAGCCTGACCATTTGCCAGGGCTGCATTCTGGGCATTTGCTACACCATTAGCACCAGCAGCCTTCATTTTAGCGGCTTCTGCCTTGGCCAATTCAATGGCTTCGGGGGATCCGGGAAGCGGAACGGCTTGTGTCGGCTGGTTGGGGTCGACCACGCCAGCGTCGGCCGTTAGGGGGCTGTCGCCGTCTGACTTGGTATCATCTGATTCTGCTGATGTGGTTTCGTCGGATGCGGAAGCAGTGTTTTCCCCTTCCTGAGGTGCAGCTTCGTTATCGTTTGAACGATCACCGCCATCGGCAGTTTCCATGTCCTCGCCAGCGCGATCATCTTCCGAGTTGGCTTCCACGTCGCGCGGTTCATCGGATTTAGGATCATCGATTTTGGCATGATCATCATGATCTTCGTAGTCATCATGTGATGCGCGGACAGGGTCTTCTTCGCGGCGATCTTCGGAACGCGCCTCATTGATGCTGCGTTCGTCGCGTGCGGATCTTTCGGCAGCCCTATCCGAGCGCCGATCATCGAAATTCTTCTGGGCAGATTTTGCCGCGTCGTATTTGACCTGATGACTTTGCTCAGACCAGTTGTCTGTGATTGATGCCATGACATCACCAAAGCCCGATCCCTTGCGTTCGCTAGGGGTTGTGCCGGGAATAGAGACAGTTGGCATCACGCTGTTTGTAATCGCAGAGCTGTTCATGACCTTGGTCCTTATGGAAGCAGTGTCAGAACATGTGCAAGTGGTGGGCCAGTTTTGATTGTTAACGTTTTCTACATAGTTTCAGCAGGTTAGCAGTGTGTTGGCAGAAAGGGCAGATTTTGCCTTCCGCGGGGTTTGGCCGATGCCGGGCAAAAATGAACCTGTGATTTAGGGGCCCGGTCAAAAGCAGGCCAAAAACAAAAAAGACCTCCGAAAATTTCGGAGGTCTTTAATTCGGTGTGAGATACCTGGTGTTCGGGATCAGGCAGAAATTGACAGGCCGGTTTTCGCCGGTGCCTGTGGTTCTGTTTCTTCGCTTGCGGTTGCCGTTTCGTTGGTAAGCGCCGGGCGTGCTTGTTGCGCGGTCAAAACTGCCTGACGCAGTTCACCTTCGCTTTTCTCAGAAAGCTCGGCCCATGAATCCCGAAGTGGTGTCAGAAGCTTGATCACTTCTGCTGCGGCGTTGGGATCATTTTTCCGATCCACATCCATCAGACGGAGCATGCAGTGGGTATAGAGTCTTTCCAGATTTGCGGCGATTTCGCCGCCCTGTTCCATATCCAAAGTGTTCGAAAGATGGGCAATCAGTTCCTGTGCACTGCAGTTCGCATTGCAACGGCCCTGAATGTCATTCCGCTCAATCGCGTGTTGCGCCTCCTGCAAGCGCGACAAGGTCTTTTCAAACAGCATGAACACCATCTTTGCCGGTGTGGCTGTATTGACCTGTTGTTGCTTGTATGTATGGGCGGCGTGTTCGTTCATGCGACACTCCTTGGTATGCTAAGCGTGAGTTCAGTGTGCATGTATGGCAGACAAAAGTTAACCACTATCTTTTCCAGCGGCCATCAATTCGTCGAGAGAACTCTGAATGTTCTTCATGCGTGCAAGGGCCGATTCCATTGCAATGAACTGATCCATAAGGACTTCTCGCTGCCGGGTAAGACGTTCGTCAATACGGTCAACTTTTTCTTCGTAGGAAGTGGTCTGGACTTCTAGATCGGAGATGGCCTGGGTCAAACTACCGTCTTCTTCGTCCAGAATAGAATCCAGTTCGAAGTAGAATTGCGCACCGATCCCGATGCTGGTGGTTACAGTTGCAGTGTCATTGGCGTTTGCATCCCCACCGTAAAACAGGCGCAAACCATCAGCCGTGCGGATGCTGTTGCCCGATACAACGGCGTTCTTGCCGGTCGTTGTCACGCCATTGACGGTGATATCGTAGGTGACGCTGTTGATCGTACCGCCGGATGCATCAATGTTGAACTCATAGGTTGCAGCATTGGTTTTGCCGTCAAAGCCGGTCATCGTGACGTCAGAATTGTCAGACTTCCCGCGGAACAGGAACAGTTCCATCACTTCTTGCGGTTCGTTGAGCAACGCTTCGTTCAGGGCTGCCTCGTCAAGATCGATGGTTTTGCTGAGCATCGGGTCTTCGTTCGCACCATAGGCAACGAAATCCAGACCAATTTCTGCCAGGACCGAATAATCGTCCTTGTCGGGTCTGTCGGTTACACCGTTCGCAAAGGAGCCCGCAATCTGTTGCAGGGCAGATTCAATACCTTTGACAGACGTATTGCCGAGCAACACCGCATCTTCCGAGGACTCGCCCGTGGTCGGGTCAACGAAAGTCTTTTCGTTGATGAATGTCTGAACAGCATTATAGGCTTCGACAAAATTGAGGATTGCCGTTTTCGCCTGATTAAGGTCCTGTTCGATTTCAATGGTGATCTCGGTGCCCGGTTCAGCGTCATAGAGGCTGATGCTCAGGCCATCAATAAGATCAGAGAATTCGTTGGATCCGCGCGTAACAGTGATGCCGTCAAGTGTAATGCTGGCATTGTTACCATCATCAATAACGTTAGCAGCATTGATTGTCGTCGCGTCTGTCAGAACACCGAGGCTTTGCAAAACACTGCCGCTGTCGTCACTGAACGACATGCGATTGGCTTCGCCTTCCTCGACCGAGGTCAGGATCAGTGTACTTTCGGTTTCTGACACCTTGACGACCGATGCCTGAATGCCGGTCGTATCCTTGACGTTGTTGATCTTGTCGCGGATGTCCTGAAGCGTATCACCGGCCGCGACGGTCACGCTTGAGCTGCCAGTGCCGCCAGTTATCGTAAACGTTCCAGTGCCGGTAAGTCCGGTGACGTCAGCGCTTGCCGCGACAGTCTGGGTATTACTTGAAAGCTTGTGCTTGCTGGCGACCTGGTTGATTTCGAACTTGTAGCTTCCGGTCTCGGCGGCGTTTGAGGCGACAACACCTATTAAAGATCCTGCTTCGGTGGTGTTGTTCGTGGAAGCAAAAATCTGTTTGGATTCAAAGATGTTGCGCGAGTTGTCAAAGCTGGTCGCACCATAGAGGTTCGCCATGGAGTCCTTGAGGGTACCAACAAGCGTCTGCAGCTCTTTCAGCGCAGCGATTTTCTCGTCGTTTGCTTCAATCCGCTTTTCAAGATTGTCAGCAGGAATACGACGGGCAGCAATCATCTTGTCGACAGTGTCGACGAAATCGATGTTGGAGGAGCCGCCAGACAACTGGACGCGACCGTTATCGCCAACATAGATATTATTTAAATTCAGACTGCTCATTGGTGTAGCTCCTTGGGTGCTCCCGGCTGATTTTGCCTGCTATCGGTATGTTTTGTCAAACCGAACTGCAAGAACCGTGCCTATATGCGCCCACTCGCTGTGTTAAATTTCTTCGTCGACAAAGCTGCCGAGATACTCGCGCATTTGCGAGAACAGTTGCTGCAGTTCCTTGGACGGCAGTTCGCGCAGGACTTCACCGCTGGTGCGGTCGGTAACTTTTGCCACGACGCGACCGGTATCCTGATTGAAGTTCAGCTCAACCCGTGCCGTGCCATCGGCAAGGTCGGGCAGATCCATACTTGCAAGGGCATCCTGCATTTTCTGCGGAACTGCAGAAGGTTTGTTTTCCGGTTTTGCCACCGGTGAAGAAACCGCACTGGCTTTGGCCGGTGCGACATCAGGTACGCTCGCAGCAGCATGGGGGATGCCCCCGGAGCCACTCGACGCACTATAGTTTTTTACGACTTCCATTTTTCAGCTCCTTAAAGCCGCCATCCTGTAACAGCAGGATGAAACTTGAAAAAGACGATTGCCGGCAATCAGTGCCGGGGGACGAGAGTTAGGTTACTGTAACAGACGCAGCAAGTTTTGCGGCATCTGGTTTGCTTGTGCCAGCATGGCAACACCGGACTGAACCAGGATCTGCTTGGAGGTGAAGGCGGTCATTTCGGCGGCAACATCGAGGTCAAGCAGGGTGGAACGTGCTGATTCAGTGTTTTCCTGAGTAGATGCGAGGTTCTGACCTGCGAAGTCCAAACGGTTCTGATAAGTACCAACTGCAGCGCGTGCGCGTTGCAAATCATCAATCGCGCGGGTGACAACTTCAACCGCGCTTTGGGCGTTGCCAGCGGTGCTGATTGCATTGGCACCCAGTGACAGAAGAGAGTTCTGCGTGCCCAGTGCGCCTGCACCAAGTGTATCAGAGTCAACTGCGTTGAGTGAAATGTTCAGGCGGTCATTCGCTGTGTTGCCGGCGCCAACCTGGAATTCGATTGAACTCTGCAATGTCTGGCCGTTGTCCGCTGAAATGTTGACAATGTTGGCAGTCGAGTCAAAGGTCGCAGCGCCGTTATTAAAGGTAGCGTCGCTACCGAAGTCCTGATCACCATTGGTGCCGGCCTCAACATAGCTAACAGTTGCAGAGAAGTTGGTGTTGACCGAGAAGGACAAGCCAAGTTCATCGAAGTTCAGCGTTGCGTTTTCACCAGCGCCAATTGCGGTGGTGCCACCGGACGCATAGTCGGTAACGTCGATTGACTGAACGCGGTCGACAGCACCATCAATGGTGGCACTGACCGTCATGATAACCTGACCAGCAGTGCCTTCGTTGATGCTGACCTGGAAGCTGTTGTCGGTCACGCCACCAGCATTGGTGTCGGTCGCCCAATAGTTGTTGTCGGTGATGGCAAAGCCATCGAAACCGGCAGCCGGAACCAGAGCCGCACCGCCGCCACCGGAAGCAAGGTCGCCAAAGTTGGCGGCAACATCACCACCATCACCCAGAAGCTGAATGCCGTTGAAGTTGGTTGAGGACGCAATACGGTCAATTTCCTCGCGCAACTGCACGAACTCATCATTGAGGAAGCCGCGTTCAGTGTCGGACAGGTTGCCAGAGGATGCCTGAACCGAGAGCGTTTTCATGCGGACCAGAATATTGTCGATCGTTGCCATGCCGCCGTCGGCAATCTGCAGCATCGAGTTGGCCTGACCAACGTTCACGGAAGCAGTTTTAAGGGCCTCAGTCGTCGCGTTCAAACGCGCACCGATTGCCATGGAAGCTGCGTCATCACGCGCAGAAACGACGCGCGTACCAGACGAAAGCTTCGACAGCGACCGGGTTGCCATTTGATCAGAAGCCGAAAGGTTACGGTGCGCGACGTTCGCAGCATAGTTCGAAATAATGTTAAGAGCCATAACGCATCTCCTACATGGACAGCTCTGGGCAACATCTTGTTGTCCGTTATCCGGCACACTTGCCAGAAAGTTTTCAGCCCAGACGTAGGGATGAAAACGGTAATACATATAGGGTGAAATATACTTTTAGGTTAGATTTGTGTCCAGTGAAAAAAGATTCCTCACTTTTCCCATTAAAAACAAATGGTTGCGTAAAGGTCAAAGCGCTGGCTGTGCCGGGTTTGTTAATGATTCGTAAACGAATCCGACTCCAGGCCAACTGATCTGATGCTGCTTGAGCAATTATCCTGATGTATAGATTTTGTACCGATCTTTGAAGAGGTGCTATTAAGTTGAAATACGCGCTTTGGAATTTAATTACTGCTGTTGCGGTGCAAAAAAAAGGGGCGGCCTGATGGCCGTCCCTTTTGTAAAGACGTGTTTTGTTTTGCAGATTACTGCAGCAGACGCAGGAGGTTCTGCGGCATCTGGTTTGCCTGTGCCAGCATGGCGACACCCGACTGAACCAGGATCTGCTTGGAGGTGAAGGCGGTCATTTCGGCCGCAACGTCCAGGTCAAGCAGAGTGGAACGTGCCGATTCAGTGTTTTCCTGCGTGGAAGCAAGGTTCTGACCAGCAAAGTCCAGACGGTTCTGAGAGGTACCAACCGCAGCACGGGCGCGCTGCAAGTCATCAATCGCACGGGTCACAACCTCAACCGCATTCTGTGCGCCAGCTGCAGTCGAGATCGCGTTCGCACCAAGACCCTCAAGTGATTCTTGACCGGTGCCACCAGATCCGAGTGCTGCTGCATCAACCGAAGTCAGGTTGATCGACAGGCGATCATTTGCAGTGTTGCCACCGCCAACCTGGAATTCGATGCTGGTTGCCAGCTGCTGGCCGTTGTCGGCTTCCATGGTGACAACGTTGGCGGTCGAGTCAAAGGTCGCGGCA
The DNA here is from genome assembly GCF_059052855.1 of Thalassospira sp. CA1. NCBI lineage: Bacteria > Pseudomonadati > Pseudomonadota > Alphaproteobacteria > Rhodospirillales > Thalassospiraceae > Thalassospira > Thalassospira sp. CA1. The sequence goes on along the minus strand of NZ_JBZCIA010000003.1, from coordinate 81,538 downwards.
CCGTTGTCAAAGGTGGCGTCACTGCCGAAGTCTTGGTCACCATTGGTGCCACCTTCAACATAGCTTACAGTTGCCGAGAAGTTGGTGTTGACCGTAAAGGTCAAGCCGAGCTCATCGAAGTTCAGCGTTGCGTTTTCACCAGCACCAATTGCGGTGGTGCCGCCTGATGCATAGTCGGTAACGTCAATCGACTGGACACGGTCGACAGCACCATCAATGGTAGCACTGACGGTCATGATCACCTGACCAGCAGTCCCTTCGTTGATGCTGACCTGGAAGCTGTTATCGGTAACACCACCACCATTGGTGTCGGTCGCCCAGTAGTTGTTGTCGGTGATGGCAAAGCCATCGAAACCGGCAGCCGGAACCAGAGCAGCACCGCCGCCACCGGAAGCAAGGTCGCCAAAGTTGGCGGCAACATCACCACCATCACCCAGCAACTGAATGCCGTTGAAGTTGGTCGAGGACGCAATACGGTCGATCTCGTCACGCAGTTCAGTGAACTCGTCATTGAGGAAGCCGCGTTCGGTGTCGGACAGGTTGCCAGAGGATGCCTGGACAGCCAGCGTCTTCATACGGACGAGAACGTCATCAATCGTTGCCATGCCGCCGTCGGCGATCTGGAGCATTGCGTTGGCTTGGCCAACGTTGACGGTTGCGGTTTTGAGAGCCTGGGTGGTTGCGTTCAAACGCGCACCGATGGCCATGGAAGCGGCATCGTCACGTGCAGAAACAACGCGGGTACCAGAAGACAGTTTTGAAAGGGAACGGGTCGCCATCTCATCGGACGCAGTGAGGTTACGATGAGCTACATTGGCGGCGTAGTTGGAAATAATATTGAGAGCCATTTTTCATCTTCCTACTTGGAATGAACATCAGACACCATGTCTGTATGTGCGTGGCTTGATCCTCAGGAGTTCTTCTTGAACAGCCTATAAAAGGTCCACGAAATGTTTAAATGAACTTTGTTGGGTTGGAAGTCCAGAAAAAAATCATCTGAGCAGAAAGAAAATTCCGAATCTTTTGAAAAACAATGGGTTGGGCAGCGAGACTTTTCTTGTTCCGTTCTTCGGAGAGTGAACCGACGCTCAGAAAATCCGAATCGCGGTGATCGTGTGACGGCTGTACGGCACCTAATCAAAACAAATATAGAAAGGGGCGACCCGAAGGTCGCCCCTTTTGTAAGGATGTGTTTTGCTTTGCAGATTACTGCAGCAGACGCAGGAGGTTCTGCGGCATCTGGTTTGCCTGTGCCAGCATGGCGACACCCGACTGAACCAGGATCTGCTTGGAGGTGAAGGCGGTCATTTCGGCCGCAACGTCCAGATCAAGCAGGGTGGAACGTGCTGATTCAGTGTTTTCCTGCGTGGAAGCAAGGTTCTGACCAGCAAAGTCCAGACGGTTCTGAGAGGTACCAACCGCAGCACGGGCGCGCTGCAAGTCATCAATCGCACGGGTCACAACCTCAACAGCATTCTGTGCACCAGCTGCGGTCGAGATCGCGTTCGCGCCAAGACCCTCAAGAGAGGTCTGGCCAGTGCCACCCGAGCCCAGTGCAGCCGAGTCAACCGAAGTCAGGTTGATCGACAGACGGTCGTTTGCAGTGTTACCACCGCCAACTTGGAACTCAATGCTGGTTGCCAGCTGCTGACCATTGTCGGCTTCCATGGTGACAGTGTTGGCAGTCGAGTCAAAGGTCGCGGCACCGTTGTTAAACGTTGCGTCGCTGCCAAAGTCCTGGCTGCCTGCAGTGCCGGCTTCAACATAACTGACTGTTGCAGAGAAGTTGGTGTTGACCGTGAAGGTCAAGCCAAGTTCATCGAAGTTCAGCGTTGCGTTTTCACCAGCACCGATTGCGGTGGTGCCGCCCGACGCATAGTCGGTGACGTCAATCGACTGGACGCGGTCAACAGCGCCGTCAATGGTTGAGCTGACGGTCATGATCACCTGACCAGCAGTCCCTTCGTTGATGCTGACCTGGAAGCTGTTATCGGTAAGATCGGTGTCGGTGTCGGTTGCCCAGTAGTTGTTGTCTGTGATGGCAAAGCCATCGAAACCGGCAGCCGGAACCAGAGCAGCGCCGCCGCCACCGGAAGCAAGGTCGCCAAAGTTGGCGGCAACATCACCGCCATCACCCAGCAACTGAATGCCGTTGAAGTTTGTCGAGGACGCAATACGGTCGATCTCGTCACGCAGTTCAGTGAACTCGTCATTGAGGAATCCACGTTCGGTGTCGGACAGGTTGCCAGAGGATGCCTGGACAGCCAGTGTCTTCATACGAACGAGAACGTCATCAATCGTTGCCATACCGCCATCGGCGATCTGGAGCATCGAGTTGGCCTGACCAACGTTGACGGTTGCAGTTTTGAGGGCCTGGGTAGTTGCGTTCAAACGCGCACCGATGGCCATGGAAGCGGCATCGTCACGTGCAGAAACAACACGGGTACCAGAAGACAGTTTCGACAGCGAACGGGTCGCCATCTCGTCGGAAGCAGTCAAGTTGCGGTGTGCAACGTTTGCTGCATAGTTGGAAATGATATTAAGAGCCATTTTTCTCTCCTACTTGGATAGCTCTGGACAGCATTGCCGCCCTAAAATTCCCGGGCCTTGCCGGAAGCAGATTTCGAGATCCTCTTGATCAGCGAAACCTAACTAAGTGATAAAAATATACGTAAGTATGGGTGTGCTGTCCATAAGATTCTTTTAGCTATACTTGTTTTGCGGAATCAGTCACTTAAGGATAGTAATTGGTTGTGCTGGAATAAAAAAAAATCGCAAAGGTAGTGTGTGGTGTACAGGAAACTTCAATTTTTAGGTGGAGCTTGCCTTGGGATTCGCTGACAAGCAAAAAAGGGGCGGCCCGAAGGCCGCCCCTTTTGTAAAGACGTGTTTTGCTTTGCAGATTACTGCAGCAGACGCAGGAGGTTCTGCGGCATCTGGTTTGCCTGTGCCAGCATGGCGACACCCGACTGAACCAGGATCTGCTTGGAGGTGAAGGCGGTCATTTCGGCCGCAACGTCCAAGTCAAGCAGGGTGGAGCGTGCTGATTCAGTGTTTTCCTGCGTGGAAGCAAGGTTCTGACCAGCAAAGTCCAGACGGTTCTGAGAGGTACCAACCGCAGCACGGGCGCGCTGCAAGTCATCAATCGCACGGGTCACAACCTCAACAGCATTCTGTGCACCAGCTGCGGTCGAGATCGCGTTCGCACCAAGGCCTTCAAGCGATTCCTGACCAGTGCCACCAGATCCGAGTGCCGCCGAGTCAACCGAAGTCAGATCGATCGACAGACGGTCGTTTGCAGTGTTACCACCGCCAACCTGGAACTCAATGCTGGTTGCCAGCTGCTGACCATTGTCGGCTTCCATGGTGACAGTGTTGGCAGTCGAGTCAAAGGTCGCGGCACCGTTGTTAAACGTTGCGTCGCTGCCAAAGTCCTGGTCACCGTTGGTGCCACCTTCGACATAGCTTACAGTTGCCGAGAAGTTGGTGTTGACCGTAAAGGTCAAGCCAAGCTCATCGAAGTTCAGCGTTGCGTTTTCACCAGCACCAATTGCGGTGGTGCCGCCTGATGCATAGTCGGTAACGTCAATTGACTGGACACGGTCGACAGCACCATCAATGGTGGCACTGACCGTCATGATAACCTGACCAGCAGTGCCTTCGTTGATGCTGACTTGGAAGCTGTTATCGGTAACACCACCAGCATTGGTGTCGGTCGCCCAGTAGTTGTTGTCGGTGATGGCAAAGCCATCGAAACCGGCAGCCGGAACCAGGGCCGCACCGCCGCCGCCGGAAGCAAGGTCGCCAAAGTTGGCGGCAACATCACCACCATCCCCAAGCAGCTGAATGCCGTTGAAGTTGGTTGATGAAGCAATACGGTCGATCTCGTCACGCAGTTCAGTGAACTCGTCATTGAGGAAGCCGCGTTCGGTGTCAGACAGGTTGCCAGAGGATGCCTGGACAGCCAAGGTCTTCATACGAACGAGAACGTCATCAATGGTTGCCATACCGCCATCGGCGATCTGGAGCATCGAGTTGGCCTGGCCAACGTTGACAGTTGCGGTTTTGAGAGCCTGGGTGGTTGCGTTCAAACGCGCACCGATGGCCATGGAAGCGGCATCGTCACGTGCAGAAACAACACGGGTACCAGAAGACAGTTTAGACAGCGAGCGCGTCGCCATCTCGTCGGAAGCAGTCAAGTTGCGGTGTGCGACGTTTGCTGCATAGTTGGAAATGATATTAAGAGCCATTTTTCATCTTCCTACGTGGAATGAACGTCTTAGACGACATGCACATGGGCCTGTCATTCATCTTGAACAACTTTAAGTAGCCCATTTCACAATCTAAACGCTTAAACAGCTTAAGAGTCTAGGAAAAAATGTGAAAATTCAGAATTCGTTAAACAAATCTATACTTAAGTGTGTGTTTTTCCGCAGCTCTGTAACTCCATAGATCATAACCAATGGAGGGGGCAGTTGATGCATCAATGATGCATTAGTATTGATAGAGGCAACTTTTATCTGCAGTTCATACAGCTGCGGGCAGTTGCTAAAAAAAAAACGGCGACAATATAACATTGCCGCCGTTCTGTGTGTTCTTTGGATTTCTTATTCCGATGGTGCTTAGCCTTAGCCCTGCAGCAGACGCAGAAGGTTCTGTGGCATCTGGTTTGCCTGTGCTAGCATGGCGACACCCGACTGAACCAGGATCTGCTTGGAGGTGAAGTTGGTCATCTCGGCCGCAACATCAAGGTCAAGCAGGGTGGAACGTGCAGACTCAGTGTTTTCTTGCGTGGATGCAAGGTTCTGAGCTGCGAAGTCCAGACGGTTCTGATAGGTGCCGATATTGGCACGCGCGCGTTGCAGATCGTCAATTGCGCGGCTGACGACTTCGACTGCATTCTGGGCGTTCGCCGCCGTATCAATGGCATTGTCAGTCAGGTCCGCAATCGAGTCTTGTGCACCATTCGAGCCAGAGCCGAGTGTCTCAGAATCTACGGCCGTAAACTCAATTGCCAAGCGGTCGTTTGCTGTGTTGCCCGCGCCAACTTGGAAGTCAACTGTCTGCTGCAATTGCTGCCCATTGTCAGCTGACATGGTGACAATGTTGTCAGTAGAGTCAAAGGTCGCAGCACCGTTGTTAAAGGTGGCGTCGCTACCGAAGTCCCGGCTGCCGGCAGTGCCGCTTTCAACATAGCTGACAGTTGCCGAGAAGTTGGTGTTGACCGTAAAGGTCAAGCCAAGTTCATCGAAGTTCAGCGTTGCGTTTTCACCAGCGCCAATTGCGGTGGTGCCACCGGACGCATAGTCGGTGACGTCAATAGATTGCGTGCGGTTAACCGTGCCATCAATGGTCGCACTGACCGTCATAATAACCTGACCAGCAGTGCCTTCATTGATGCTGACCTGGAAGCTGTTATCGGTTACGCCACTATCGTTGGTATCCGTTGCCCAATAGTTATTGTCGGTAATGGCAAAGCGATCAAAACCGGCAGCTGGGACCAGTGCAGCGCCACCGCCGCCCGAAGCAAGATCATTGAAGTTGAGCGCAACGTCACCACCATCGCCGAGCAGCTGAATGCCGTTGAAGTTGGTCGAGGACGCAATACGGTCGATTTCTTCGCGCAGCTGAACGAATTCGTCATTCAGGAAGCCACGTTCAGTGTCGGACAGGTTGCCCGAGGATGCCTGAACGGCAAGCGTCTTCATGCGCACCAGGATGTTATCGATGGTTGCCATGCCGCCATCGGCGATCTGGAGCATCGAGTTGGCCTGGTTGACGTTAACCGTTGCGGTCTTGAGGGATTCCGTTGTTGCGTTCAGACGTGCACCGATGGCCATGGATGCAGCATCATCACGTGCAGAAACAACACGGGTACCCGAGGAAAGTTTTGCAAGCGAGCGCGTCGCCATCGTGTCCGAAGCAGTCAGGTTTCGATGGGCTACGTTCGCTGCATAGTTGGAAATAATATTAAGAGCCATTTTATTCCTCCTACACGGATAAGATAGAATGGCTCAGGCCATTCAATCTTTCGGCGACATTGCCTTGGGGGACATCAAAGCAATGCGCGTGCCAATATGCTAGGCAAAAATTACAGGTCATGCTGCACAGAGTATTTTTCATTGGGCAAAATATGCTGCCAGGCGACCTGGCGCGCAGTGTCGACAAGAATGGGCGCACGCAGATTGGTCGACATCGTAATGCCCTGACCACCTGGCGCGCTCCGGATGGTGACAACCATCAGGATGGCCATATCTGCGGCTTCGATCGCGAGACTTTTCTGCGCAGTCATCAGGTCTTTGTCCGCGTAAACGCCGCTCTCCATGTTATATGGTGCGACGATAAAGGACAGGCTTGCATCCGTCAGGCTTTGATAAAGCTTGAACTGATCAAGTGATGTGTTGGGGATGTTAGCCAGTCCGAAAACATGGTGTTCAGGAAAGCCAAGGAGACCGACTGGCATGTAGATGCCTTTGTCCCAGCTGAACTCGATGTCGCCGAAGCGTGTTTCCACGACAACGGATTCAGGTGTTTCATTCTCGGCGACGTTTTCGGTTTCCATTCCCGCAATTCTCCGACGGTCGAAAGGTTCTGTGTCGCATACTACCCTTGGCATCATGCGAACAAAACAGTTAAAGACGCAATACGATTTATATCACAATCAACGCAAATAGTTAGCCAAAGATAAATCTGCGGCGCGCGAGATGGAAATAAAACTGGCCTGCAGGGCAGTCGTATACTGACTGACTTCCGCAAGGGTCAGGGGAACGTCAACAGTTTCGATGTCGGTGATGGCCTGGGCCGCAAAAACCTTGAAATCCTGATGGCGTTCTTCGAACCGTTCGACATTGGCAATATCAAGACCGATTTGCCCCTGAACGTTTGGAAGTTCGTTGATTGCATCGTTGATAAAGCCGAGTGCGACAGTCAGCGCATCCTGGTTTTCAGTGCTTGCAGCAATGCCAAGGCCCTGGATCAATTTCTGGAATGCCGGGTTGTCACCCAGAATGCCATAGGATACGTCGTACTTGTCGTCGACCCGCAGATCCATGATCTGGTGATCGCCCATATAATAATCGGCATCCGGGCGCGGATTTCCCATTTTCTCCATACCAAGTTTTGAGAGAAAATCTCCGCCACCCGTTTCGGTAATAGTGATTGAGCCATTCCCGACATTTTCAATATTCAAAAGCGTTGTGCCTTCACCGCCTAACCCCCGCAGCGAAGCAATGGCGCGGTTGGTGGTAACGTTATTGATGGCATCCATGATGTCGTCGATATCGTCGGTGGCGGCGTTGTAGTTGACGGTAGAGGTCGAGCTGTTGCCATTGACATCTGTGCTGACGATCTGGAGCGTGCCGTTAGTTGTCACGCCAAGTGAGGAAAGAAGTGCGCCGCTTGTCACTGACGTATTAAGTTTGCTGATATAGTTGTCCGGCGCTCCGATTTTCTCGATATCCACTGCCGGTTCTTCGGAACGTCCGCCGGCAAAAAGGAAGCGTCCGTCAAGGTTGGTATTGAGCAAGTTGGCAATCTGTTGCAGCGCCTGGTCTGCTTCGTTACGGATATTGACGTCATCAGCCTGTTGAGCGGAGCTTGCCTGGATGAGCAAGCTCTTCATCTCGGTCGCGATGGTCAGCATGCTGTCAACGGCGGTTTCCATGCTTTGCAGGCGCAATTTACCTTGCGTTGTATTGCGCAGGTACTGTTCCGTGCGGCTATATTCGCCTTCAAGATTAAGCAGGCGCTGTGTGCTGTCAGCGATACCTGCGTAGTTGCGCGATTTGTACCCGCTGGACGCTTGGTTCTGAAGGTCTGTTACACGCGCAGCATTGCGGAGTGCCAAGTCCGAAAGTAATGTGTGGTTTGTATATGTCGCGACACGAGTTACCATGACAGCCTCATTTCATAAGCATGCAGTTTAAACTGCATTGAGCAGTGCATCAAACATTTCCTCAACCGTGGTAATCACTTGGGCAGAGGCGGTGTAGGCACGCTGAAAAATCACCAGATCTGACATCTCTTCATCAAGGTTGACGCCGGCTTCGTTCTGAATGCGGGTGCTGAGGTCAACCACCAGATTGTCCTGAAAATCATAGGAACTTTCGGCAATGCTGGCCTTTGTCGCTGCGGTTGCCACGATCCCTGCTGCATAATCGGTTAGCGATGTGCGTTCACCCGACAGACCATCGGTTGCCCCGAAATCAATATCGGTGCGTTCAAATGCATTACTGATCGAGTTTGCGGCACTGTTGTCGCCTTCATGAACGCCGAAAGTGATGCCAAGCCCCAGAACGGTCGTGAGTGCATCGGCGTTGGGTAGGCCATCGTCGCTGAAATAGAACGGATCGCCATCCGCATCTATGACATGGAGTTTATAACCACCCAACTGGCTGTCGAATTTGACTTCAGCAGTGATATTGTTGTCCGTCAGCGTCGCACTGTTGTTGATGGCATCAGCGATGTCTTGTAGCGAAGTGTTGGTATCATAATCGATATCAACATCTGTAAAATCGCCACTGACAGTCAATGTATAGTTGACCGGCGGCGGTACAAGCGGGCCCAAGTTAGGAATGGCCGCGTCCGGATCGATGATTGCCGTCGAGGTATTGTAAGTGTCCGCATTCATCTGTCCGCGCACAATCCGCGACGGATCATTCTTGATTGCCGCGGCGACATCCATGTTGCCGGACAGGGACGGACGATCTTCAGTGAAGCCGATCTTTGACGACAACGTACCCGAATCATTGATCGTCAGGTTGGCATTATATTCAATGACCAGACGGTAACGGTCACCATCTTCGACAATGAAGGCGGCTTCTTCCGCGGCAGCGGCGGTGAAGCCTGCACCCTGAAGTGCTGTACGGATGTTGTCGCGGATATCTTCAAGCGAGTCTGTTGCAGTGTAGTTGACTGTAATACCCGCTCCGGCAAGCGCACCCGTCCCTGCACTGATTGTAAATGAACTTGCCGTCACACCCAGCGCACTGGTCGAACTTTGTTGCGCGGCAGAGGTCATGACATCGGATCTTTTGGTGGTCGTGACAAAGTCGTTCAAACCAAAATAGTGCGACATGCCCTGCTGGCGACCATCGCTCAGCGTGATCTCACTGTCTAATTCGTTAATTGCAACGCGGTTACCATCCTGGCCTTCGATAACCAGCCGATTGTCCACCAGTGATGCCGTCAGATACGATCCAGCATCCGAGGCATTGATCGCATCAACGATGCCCTGAACCGTTGCCGGTGTTGTTGGCAGGGAAATATCAGCCCAGCTGTCAGTGGCAACAAGGTCACCATTTTGATCGAGTGCGGCAACGCGAAATGCACCGGTCGCTGTTAACGGATCGCTGCCATCAACCGTGCGTGTGCCCGAAAGGTTGGCAGGCGGCGGGAACGACGTGCCTTTGTTATGTTCTTCATTGATGGCATCGCGCAGTTGAGTGGCCAGTTCGTTGATCTGGTCATTCAACGCCGGAATTTCGGAATCGCGCATTTCAAACAGGCCCTTTAGGGTGCCTGTGCGCAGCGTGTCCGTAATGTCTTCGCCATCAAGCGAAACACCCGAGCCACCCGTACCCGGTTCGAAACCGGCAGTCTGTGTAAAGGAGAGCTTGTTGGGGGTGCGATCAAGAAGCGTGTTCGCGCCGTTTGCTGAATATACAACGATCGAACCATCACTACGGCTGAAGGTCGTGATATCTATGATCTTTGACAGCTCATTAAGCTTCTGATCGCGCTGGTCTTCAAGCTCTGTGGTTGGCTGATCAAGGTTGTTCAGGCGAATGATGCCGGTATTGAGCTCAGAAATCTGCGTCAGCAATGTGTTGGCACTATTCACCTCATCAGTGATCTGGTCGTCGATGTCATCGCGCAGATCCTGAAGCTGGCTTGAGAGCCGCTCAAACGATTCCATGACCTGAATTGCGCTTTCGATGGCTTCTACGCGCGGGGAATTCTGGTCAGGGGTGACGCCAAGCTGTTCAAACGCGTCGGCCAGATCGTTGATGCGCTGGCTGATCGCAGCATCAGACTGGGTGGTGCCAAACAGGGTCTGAACGCGCATGAAAAACTCATAACGGGCTTCTTCGCGACCGGCTTTACCCAGTTCGCCGCGCATTTCACGTACCAGGCCCTCGTTGACGTTACGATAAATGTCAGCAACCTGGGAGCCGGCACCGACACCGTCAAGCGACAGGGTCTCCTGACCGGCGATCTTTCTGGAATAGCCCTCGGTATTCACGTTCGAAATGTTCGAAGACGTGATCGCAATGCGGGCTTGTGCCGTGTTAAGGCCAGAGATCGCAGTATTGAGTGCCTGAGTAAGTGACATGATTTTTGCCTTTACCCTTAGAGCGTTTCGTTGACGCTATAGGCGCCACCGGACTTATTGATCGTGCGACCATAACCTCCGAGCGATGCCTTGCTGGTGGTGGCAGAGCGGGTATAGGTCGTGCATTCTTCTTTGGATTTGTCATTGACCGCGCGGACGATGGCCTGAACCACGCGTTCGTTGGTTGCCTTGGCCGCCTGTAGCGTGTTCATATTGCGCCGCGCAGCTTGCTGGAACTCTGCCTGCAATTCGCGCAGCTCTTCACGTTCTTCTTCGGACATGGCGCGGAGTTCGTCGCCGCGGCTACGCAGTTTCACGACCAGTTGCTCGTACTGCATTGCCAGGGCAGATTTTTCCGACAGGAATTGCTCATATTCAGCAGATGTCAGGCTGCGCAGTTCACTGGACTCACGTTCCAGCAGGGACATAAGGTCATAGGTGACGCTTTTAAGTTCTGTAACCAGCTCTTGGGTGGTCATTTTCATCCCTCCTGGACTTTAAGGATTTCGCGTGTAACGGCATCTGCAATTCCGATGCCACCTGCGCGGGACATTTCTTTGGCGTATTCATCAACAAGCATGGAACGCATCATCGTTTCACCATGCCCGCCGCCAAACATTTCGTTGGTTTCAAGGCCGGCGAACATGTGGCTGAGCATCTGGCCAAGGAACATCGATTCAAATTCCTCGCCAGCCTTGCGTGCCTGTGCTTCGGTCTTGATGTGCCCGTCTGTGAGTGTATCCATCCGGGCCGCGATATTGTTTTGCTTGCCGTATTGTGCGCTGGCCTGTGCCTGCGCCATCAGAGCGGCGGTGCTGTCGGTCATCATCACATCACCTCGATTTCGGCCTGAAGCGCGCCAGACGTCTTGATGGCCTGAAGGATGGTGATCATGTCGCGCGGACCAACGCCAAGGCTGTTGAGGCCATTGACCAATTCCTGAAGGCTGACACCGCCATTCATGATGCCCAACTGATTGTCTTCGCCCTCATCGACCTCGATATTGGTGCGGTCAACAACCTCGGTTGTGCCGGCCTGCGAGAAGGGCGAGGGCTGGGAAACCTGCGGCGTTTCGGTGACACGGATCGTCAGGTTGCCCTGCGCAATCGCGACACGATTGATCCGGACGTTTTCGCCCATCACGATGGTGCCCGTGTTTTCGTCAATCACCACACGCGCGATCTGATCGGGTTCAACACGAAGCTGTTCGATATCGGTCAGAAGGGCGACAATATTCTGGTTATAGCGTTCCGGAATGTTCAGCCGCACGGTGCCCGGGTCGCTGGCGCGTGCAGCAACTTCGCCCAGATAGGCATTAATTGCTTCGGAAACACGGCGCGCAGTGGTGAAGTCCGGGTTACGCAGGACAACTGACATGTCCTGCATGGAATTCAGGTTAAAGTCGATTTCGCGTTCAACGATGCCGCCATTGGCAATACGTGCCGAGGTCGGAACGCCTTTGACGATGGTTTCAGCATTGCCACCTGCGGAAAAACCGCCAACCGCCAGATTACCCTGGGCCACAGCATATACCTCGCCATCAGCACCGACCATCGGGGTCACAAGCAGCGTGCCGCCCTGGAGGCTTTCGGCAGTGCCAATCGCGCTGATATTAACATCAATGCGCGACCCCTGACGCGAAAACGGCGGCAGGGTTGCAGTGGCCATCACGGCCGCGATGTTATCAGACTCAAGGTCTTCGATCTGGTCGCGGACGTTGATGCCGAGGCGTTCAAGCATCGCGACCATGCTTTGGCGGGTAAATTCTGCATCGCCCAGATCATCGCCGGTGCCATTCAAGCCAACCACAAGGCCATAACCCACCAGCATGTTGTCACGCACGCCTTCGAAATCGGCGATATCCTTGATGCGTGATTGTGCATGTGCAGGGGTAAGCTGCGTCAGGGCAAGCATTCCCAGCGTGAGCATTGCGAGTGCATTGCGTGCTATTTTGCCAAGACCTGTGATCATACTCTTAATTCCGCTTTTACATGGGATGCAGCGCATCCGGCAAATGAGGCGGTTGATCGGGTAAACCGCGTTTGCAAAGCTATTTGCGAAAACCATGCCAACTGAGGCTTTCTGCCGATGGTGACCGTGGTGACGCCCAAATCCCCTGAAAACGACGCGTTTAAGGTGATTTTGCCTCTGTCTCGTCGCGGTCGATGCGCCAACCCGGCATTTTTTTCCCGTTGCGCGTCTGGCGCGATTGAGGGAGACTCATTTCTGCAAGTTTGGTGTTTGCTCATTCTCTGGCCGCTTGGGCTGGATGAATGCATCCGACCATGCACTGCATATGTTCATTGAACAGATCGACAACAACTGAGCGGACACGGATCATGAAGGTTAGCGGTTCCAAGGCTGCCGGTACGAGTACTTCATCGCGCAAGAAATCGTCCGGCACATCTGGCGGAAGCGGTTTTGCTGACGCCATGCGTTCGCTCGACTCTTCCGGGGATGCTGGCGGTGCCGCTGGTGTTCGAAGTGCGGGGGCTGTCAGTGCCCTTGATGCCTTGCTTGCGCTCCAGCAAAGCGGGGATGCACTGGATTCGCCTAAAAAGGCCGCGATGTTGCGCGCAAAAAGCATGCTCGAGCAGCTGGAAGCTGTGAGAGACGGCTTGCTAAGTGGCCAATTATCCCCCGCACGCCTGCAGCAACTGGTCGGTTTGCTCGACCAGCAGCGCGAAATGATTGATGATCCCGAACTCTCTTCTGTTCTCGACGAGATTGATCTTCGCGCTCGGGTTGAGTTGGCGAAACTTGAAGTTTCCGGCCTGATCTGATTGTTTAATCAAAGGTATTTTCCATAGAAATATCGCAGAATTCTGCGCCTTTGAGGGGTGATTGGCATTTATTTGTTCAATCGGCTTGCACCGTTGGCGCGTGGCCTCTATATTGCCGCGCGATCGATGAGTCCTGTATAGAGGGCATACATGACTATCACTTTACCACCTGACTATCGTCCTGCTGAGGACGAAGAGTTCATGAACCCGCGTCAGCGGGAATATTTCCGCCAGAAACTTTTGACCTGGCGGGCAGAACTTCTGCATGAATCTTCAGAAACATTAGCGAACCTGCAAGATGGCGGGCTTCAGGAACCGGATCTTACCGACCGCGCGTCGGCAGAGACTGACCGGGCACTTGAACTTCGTACTCGTGACAGGGCGCGCAAGCTTATTTCAAAAATTGATGCTGCATTGCGTCGAATTGAAGACGGATCTTATGGTTACTGCGAAGAAACCGACGAGCCGATCAGCTTGAAAAGACTTGAAGCTCGTCCGATTGCGACCCTGAGCATCGAAGCCCAGGAACGCCACGAACGGATGGAGCGCACACGTCGCGACGATTGATCGCGCCGGGTGGAAAAAATACTTGGGATTTGGCTTGGCTGATCCCCGTCATGCAACGACATGACATGGTGGGAGATTACTGGTTAGGGATAACCAAAATCACAAAAGCCCGGCCTTCTGGCCGGGCTTTTCGTTTTTGTGTCGCTCTGATGCGAAAAAGGCCACCCGAAGGTGACCTTTGAACGCTTCGCCATGTGGTCAACCGGAACCCGGAAAACGGGATTGAGCCACAAGACTTTTCAAATGTTAGAACGGCAGAATGATGTCGAGAACTTCACTGCCATAGCGTGGCTGCTGAACATCGGAAATCGTCCCGCGACCACCGTATGAGATACGGGCTTCGGCAATCTTGTCGTAATTGACTTCGTTTGCGGAGCTGATGTCAGCGGCGCGAATAACACCGGCAATCTGAACTTCGCGAATTTCACTGTTCACACGAATTTCCTGACGGCCATGAATGACATAGTTGCCGTTCGGCAGAACCTGAATAACGATGGCTGCAACACGCAAATCAATGGCTTCGTTACGATCAAGAGTTCCGGCACCCCGGTTTGACGTGTTGCTGTCGAAATCAAGCATCGAGGTCGGATCGATGGTTTCGGGCAGAACTTTGGTCATTTCTGCCTCAAGCCCGAACAGGTTCGGAACCGCGAGATCCTCGGAATTGGTGCGCGAACGAACTGTCGTGTTGGCAAGGGCCGCGCGGTCTTCCATTTCAACAACCACGGTCAGGATGTCGCCAACCTGGTTTGCGCGTTGATCCTTGAAGAAGGACCGTGCGCCGGCACGCCATAGTGAGTTCGGGTTACGTTCAGCAACCTGCGGGGCCGGCATCGGCAAACTTACCGGGCGATAGGCCTCTGACTGTGTCGGGTTATCTATGGACGACAGTTTCGGCGGTTCGCCAACTTCGGAAAGCCGTTTCATCGCGTTGCAGCCTGACAGCAATGCTGTGGCCCCGATGAGCGAACTGACAAGCGCAATGCGCCGCCATGACATCTGGGTGATTTTAGTAGGCATGAATTCCTCCTGGGTTCCTGCATTTCTTAACGCAAGTACCGTGCCAATTATCAGCTGGTATAAGAGGAAAAGCTTGCCGGGTTGTGTGGCGTTTTGGGGGCGCGGATTACTGCGACAGAGCGGGCAGTGCGCGGACTTCGTTCTCGGCCACAACTTCGACCTGAATGGTCTTGTTGCTCGATTGGTTGACCACGCGAATGACATCCCCAAGAGATCCGTCTTCCATTGCCTTGCCGCGTGCGGTCAGGGACATGTTGGCAGTGACCAGACGAATGATCACAAGCGATCCGCGACGGACCAGAATGGGGTTGCTCAGATCCCGGAACATCAAGGGTTCATTGGGATTGCTGGGCCGCATGACTTCCTTGCCAATAACATCATTGATGTCGCGAATGGCCCCGTTTGGAACGCGTTCGGACCGGAAATCACGGTATTCAACCTGATCGGCACGGATGACGGAACCGCGAGATACTGGCTCGACCAACACCGGAACGCTTGTTAGCGGGTAATATTTGCCGCTGATCCGATATGTCCGCTGTTGGGCAGTCTGGGCGCCGGTTGTCACGCTGGCAACAAAGCGCTGAGTGCGTGAATTGACCTCGATGGCACTGACGTCAACACTGTTGCGGGCGTCAACGGGCAGATGAATCTGGAAATTGTCACTCGAAAGGTCGACCGTGAAGGGACGCTGAATGCCATAGTCAACCAGGGAAATTTCGACCGCTTCACGAATTTCATCCATGGTAATCACTTGGCTGGCGCGGGTGATCAGGACCTGATCGGCTGTTGTGCGCGGACGCCATTCGACATTGTGGCGCTGGGCAATCCCGTATAGCCAGCGATAATCAAGAACGGTTTGTTTGCCCGGCTGTGGCGCATGGGCGACGGCAATATCTTGCTGTTGGGGATCAAGCCCGGAAAACAGATCACCCAAGGTCACATACTGACCTTCGACCAGAGCATCGGGTCTAAGAAAGACAGAAGAACTGCTCGGCTGATTGTTGCGAAGGTTGTTGCCTTGCGATGATTGCGCCAAAGCGCTCTCTGTCAATGGGGGCAGAGATGCAATTGCGGACAACAGTGCGAGCGCGAGGATTATGTTCTTTATCTTCATCCGCCTACTGTACCACGGAACGGTATAAATCGCGTAAATACAGTTTGCGCAAGTTCGCAGATCATGTGACCGCGACTTGCGCAAACGAAATGCCTTCAGAACCGGAAATTATCGCAGGTTGCTGACGGCGCTCATCATCTCGTCCGTGGTCGAGATCGATTTGGAGTTCATTTCATAAGCGCGCTGCGCCTTGATCAGGTTGGTGATTTCCTGAACCACGTTAACGTTCGAGGATTCAAGATATCCCTGCTGAACCGTGCCATAGCCGACATCCCCCGGGGCGCCGACATTGGCCTGACCGGATGCTTCGGTCTCAAGGAACAGGTTATCACCAAGGGCATTAAGGCCCGGCGGGTTGATAAAGGTCGCAAGCTGAAGCTGACCAAGGTTCTGCGGGGCAACCTGGCCATCGATCTCGGCAAAAACTTCACCGTTGGAGTTGATGGTTACCGAGCGCGCATTGGCCGGAACCGTAATGCCTGGCTGAACCGCAAAGCCGTCCTTGGTCACAAGCGCACCGTTGGCATCAAGTTTAAGCGTACCATCGCGGCTATAAGCGGTTTCCCCGCTGGGCAGGTCGATCTGAAGATACCCGCGGCCCTGAATGGCAATATCAAGCTCGTTCTCGGTCATGGTCAGCGAACCCTGACCCATGTAACGGCCGATTGCGGCGGTCTTCACACCAAGGCCAACCTGAACACCGGTTGGCACGATCGTGCCTGTATCGGAGGACGGCGAACCTGCTCGGCGCAAATCCTGATACAGCAAATCCTGGAATTCAGCACGCTGGCGCTTGTAGCCGGTGGTGGTCATGTTGGCGATGTTGTGCGAGGTCACATCCACGTTGGTGGACTGAGCCTGCATGCCCAAAGCGCCGATATCAAGTGACCGCATCTGTCTTCTCCTTCGATTGCGCAGATTTTGCGCTATAATTCGATGTTATCTATCGGGTGCCACTGCCGGTTCAGGCGCGGACATCCCCGAGTTTGTTGATCATGTTGCGCATACGCTCGTTCTCGCTTTCAAGAGAACGGCTGACCGATTGATACGTGCGAAGAACGTCGATCATCTGCGTCATGGCGCTGATTGGATTGACGTTGGATTTTTCCAGAGCGCCCTGAACAATGCCGGGGTTTTCGACAAGCTCGACGGCATCTGCGTTGTTTTCATCTTCCGGCGCACGATAAAGGGTGTTCCCGGTGACGATCATTTCCTGCACGTTATCAACAGTAACGACCTGAAGTTTGCCAATCTGGCCGATATCGGTGGAAATGGATCCGTCGCCCTTGATCTCGATCTGGCCATCTGCCTCGTTAAAGAACAGTGGCTGGCCAGCATCACTCAGCACGGGAAAACCGTCATTGGTGATCAACTGGCCGCCCGGATCGAGGGAAAAGTTGCCCGAACGGGTATATTGGACACCGGTTGGCGTTTCGACGGCAAAGAACATGTCCGGCTGGCTAAGCGCCACATCAAGCGGACGATCTGTATGTTCAATGTTGCCGACAGTGGTATTTCTGTATTGCGAGATGTCCTGAACCAGCGAGATTTCGCGTTCGCCACGGAACGGCGCGTCCTTGTTCTTTGCGATCCAGTCAGTGAACATCATGCGCTGCTCTTTGTAACCGGTCGTGTTCATGTTTGCCATGTTCTGCGACAGGTTGTTCATCATGCTGCGCAGCGTCTTCTGACGGGACAGTGCAATGTATGAAACGTTTTCCATGGTCGAATTTCCCTTTCAGGACTGTAACTTGACCATCAGGAATGCGATCTGCGTGCCAGTTTGATTAAGTAATTGATTTAAAGTAATAAATTTTAAGTTCGGCATTTGTTGCCGGTCGTTTTCTGCAACAGTTTGACTGAAAGTGCCGTTGCCGACTGCCGTTATGGGCAAAGGATTGCCGGGTGGTCGGGGAGGTCGGCAAAACATGTCCGGTTTGCAGGGTGGTAAAGGACCATCTCACAATTGCGCCACAAGCCGGATACTCCGATCCGGCAATTTATTCCGGGATAGCCACGACAGGCTATTGCTTTGCGTGCCCGGGCTGAACATATGGCGCTGAGATGGTAATATTTGCCGCTGTGACAAATCACCAATAGACCGAAACGCAACATATTTTTAACGTGATAGCGTTATGGCTTTTAATCCGGCACAGTGTTTGCTGGATCAGGAAGATAGAACTTCAAACGCAGGAATTCGCGAAGCGATGGGTGACGACGTCGACGAAATCGAAATGGACGAGGGTGGCGGTGGCCGAAGCAAGAAGATGCTGGTCGTGGTCATTCTGCTTGTGCTGCTTTTGCTGGGTGGCGCTGCGGCGGCGTATTTCACCGGCATGCTTCAGCCGGTGATAGACATGCTGACCGGTGGCGGTGGCGAGCAGACCGAGGAAGTCATCACCGAAGATTCGATTGAAAATGACCCGGGCGTTCCGGAAAATGTCGGCTTTGTCGACTTGCCGGAAATTCTGGTCAATCTGAATACCGGTGGCGGAAAGCAGAGCTACCTTAAAATTCGTGTCAGCCTGGAAGTCGCCGACCAGGGCATGCTGCCGCAGGTCGAACAAATGATGCCGCGCATTGTTGACAACTTTCAGGTCTATCTTCGCGAACTGCGTCCAGAGGATCTTTCCGGCTCCGAAGGGATGTTCAGATTGCGCGAAGAACTTTTGATCCGGGTGAGTGCCGCGGCCAAGCCTGCAAAAATAAACGACGTTTTGTTCAAGGAAATGCTGGTACAATAATCTTGTAGCAGCCCGAGTGCCAAGTTCAGGAAGCAATCGCTGATGGCTGATGAAGACGAAGATGATGATGCTCTCGCCGCTGAATGGGAAGCCATGGCAGGCGGCGATGACGAGGGTGGAGACGACGGCGGCGAGGATATGGCCGCCGAATGGGAATCCATGCTCGGCGATGATGACGGCGACGATGATGGCGGCGGCGACGATATGGCCGAAGCCATGGGCGGCGGTACATCTGCGCGCGTTCTGAACCAGGACGAAATTGACAGTCTTCTGGGCTTTGATGACGGTTCGGGTGCAGGCGATCAGTCGGGCATTCAGGCGATCATCAACTCGTCGATGGTGGCCTATGAACGACTTCCGATGCTTGAAGTCGTGTTCGACCGCCTTGTGCGTATGATGTCGACATCCCTGCGTAACTTCACATCCGATAACGTCGAAGTCTCGCTTGATAATATCCTGTCGCTGCGTTTCGGTGATTACCTGAACTCGATCCCGTTGCCAGCCATGCTTGGTGTTTTCAAGGCAGAGGAATGGGATAACTACGGGCTGCTGACAGTCGACTCAGCGCTGATTTATTCCATCGTGGACGTTCTTTTGGGTGGTCGTCGCGGTACGGCGGCCATGCGTATTGAAGGTCGTCCCTACACAACGATTGAACGTAACCTTGTGGAACGTATGATCCACGTGGTTCTTGGCGACCTTTCGGCTGCGTTTGACCCGCTAAGCCCGGTGACATTCCGCTTTGAACGCCTTGAAACCAACCCGCGTTTTGCCACCATTGCCCGTCATGCCAACGCCGCCATCGTGGCGAAGCTTCGCATTGACATGGAAGACCGTGGTGGTCGACTTGAACTTCTGATCCCTTATGCGACGCTGGAACCGGTGCGTGAACTTCTGCTTCAGATGTTCATGGGGGAAAAGTTCGGTCGTGACTCCATTTGGGAAAACCACCTCGCAAATGAGCTGTGGCAGACCCATGTTAATCTATTGGCTGTTCTTGATGAACAGATCATGGCCCTTGGCGATGTCCTCAACCTTGAAGTTGGGAACAGACTGGTTCTTAATACTGGTCCGACCTCGCCTGTCGAGGTTCGCTGCGGGGATGTGCCGTTGTTCAAGGGGTTGATGGGGCGCAAGGGTGACAGGATTGCCATTCAGGTTCGTGATCGTGCGCGCATAAACGAGGAAGACTAGCTGATGGACTTCGCGTTCTATCTGGATCTTGTGATGATCGTGCTGTTGGGGGCAACGATTGTCTATGCGATTATTCTGAACCGCAAGCTGGCAGCTTTTCGGCGTAGCCGCGAAGACATGCAGAACTTCCTGACCGCGTTCAATGCCGCCAATGAGCGTGCAGAAACGTCGATCACCGCCCTTAAGGAAATGGCGGAGCAGTCTGGCGAAAGGCTGCGCGAGGACATTGAAAAGGCCAGCGCACTGAACGAAGACCTGAGCTTTATGGTCGATCGCGGTGAAAGCATCGCCAACCGTCTGGAAAAGGCTGCGCGCGACGTTAATTCTGTGCGCCGTACCGCTGGAAATGCGGCCGACGGCATTGCTGCTGGCGGTGATGGCGGAAAATCGGCCGGGGCTGGTAATGCCGGTCTTGGGCGGATGAAGGCGGCCAAAGACCGCAATGATGTAATTGACGACCGTGATCGTGTCGGTGTTGAAACCCGTGCCGAAGAACTTGCCGCCAGAATGGTCGGCGAGATCGAGCGCGGAGGAAATGGCCCGGTCGATGATGGTTATGACCGTGAAGAGCCCGCGCGTTCGGGGGGATCATATGGCAGTCGGGCGGATGTATCCGATCCCTATGATCAGGATGAAGATGCGGGTCGGTCCGAGGCAGAACGTGAATTGCTGGCGGCCTTGCGGTCGGTTCGATAAGAAGTTTCAAACAACGAATTTGCGTTGTTGTCGGTCTTGAGATTACGAGTTTTCTATATATCTAATGGGTAGGATCCCGTTCCACTGGAACGGACAGAAATCAATCGGGAAGGAGCATGGGCACTTTGTGCCGACATGCTTGGGTGTGTGAATGTCAGGTGTGCGTATTCTGCCGTTGGTCGTTCTGGTTGGCGTGATGGTGCTTTCGATGCGGGTGGTCAACCTGTTTTCGTATGACTCCGCCAAGCCGGAAACGGCAGAGAATAAAGGTGTCAGCGTGGTGCAGATGGCCCAGGCGCAGGCACCGGCACCCGATCCTGCCGCCGAACAGGCCGCGACACCGGAAAATGGCGATCCGGGTCTGGATAACCCGGAAGGGCTTACTATGGAAGGTGAGCCGATTGACGGTGTCACGGGTAACCCCGACGTGCCGCCGATGCTGGGCGGTGACCCGACCCTTTTCACCCAGGAAGAAATTGACCTGTTGCAGAACCTGTCGGTCCGCCGCGTCGAGCTGGACCGCAAGGAGCAGCGCCTTGACGAACGCGAAAGCCTGATTGCCGCCGCCGAAGCGCGCATCGATGCCAAGATCGAGGAAATGAAATCCCTTAAATCGGCCATCGAAGGTCTGGTCGAAACCAAGGAAGCGCAGGAAGACGATCGCATCAAAAAGCTGATCAGCGTTTATGAAAAAATGAAGCCGAAAGATGCGGCACGCATCTGGAACGATCTTGATATGGATATTCTTCTGCAGGTCGCACTGGGCATGCGCGAAGCCAACACCGCAGCGGTTCTGTCAGAAATGACGCCGGACCGTGCGCGCGCGCTGACGTCCGAGCTGGCCTACAAGCAGGATATCAACATGTTACCGCTTCAATAGCGGAATGCTGCAAAGGATTGACCGCACGGCCCGAATGGGAAAGAGTGGCCGTTGGGGGAGAATTTTTGAGCGAAGACAACGTGGTGGCGAATTTAATCGTGGGTTAAACATCTTGATTAACCAATATTAAATAGGTACATCACGATTATTAGGGGCCTTGTTACTATGCGGAAGTATGGTAGGCAAGGGTGGGAGATCAGATAGCTGATGGAGTTGTGAATGGCCGTCGATCCGAATATGCCGATCCTGATTGTGGATGATTACAAAACCATGTTGCGTATCATCCGTAACCTTCTGCGGCAGCTCAACTTTACGAATATTGAAGAAGCGACCGATGGTAGCATGGCGCTTCGCAAACTGCGTGAGGCTCCGTTCAGCCTTGTGATTTCCGACTGGAACATGGAGCCGATGACCGGTCTTCAGCTTCTGAAGGAAGTCCGCGCAGACGCAAAACTGAAGGATATGCCCTTCATCATGATCACCGCTGAAGCCAAGACCGAGAACGTGGTCATGGCGAAAAAGGCAGGCGTCTCCAACTATATCGTCAAGCCGTTCAACGCAGAGACGTTGAAAGGCAAGATGAAGACTGTCATTGGTGATTTCTGATCAGGAGCGCGGGGCAGGTGTCCCGCGATACCGCTATGTCTAAGGCGACCAAAGACGAACTACGTCAGTTGTTGAATGATCTTCAGGCTCGCCTTGACGGTGATGACCTGAAGGTCGAACAATTGTCCGATCTGATGGATCAGTTGTCGCGCTTTATGGGCGATAAACCGACCGATGATCAGAAACGTTTGTTTGGCGAGCTCGATGAGCTTTCCGGCATCATTCGCAAGATGAAATCGGAAATCGCCTCGCTTCGTCCGGACGATATCAAGGCCGAGTATATCCCCAACGCAACCGACGAGCTTGATGCCATCGTCGATGCGACCGCCGGGGCAACGCATGAAATCCTTGATGCCATGGACACGCTTGAAGAATTCGCAAGCACCCTGCCGCCAGAACAGGCCGAAATCGTGACCAGTGCAACGATGCGCGTTTACGAAGCCTGTAACTTCCAGGATATCACCGGCCAGCGCACCACCAAGGTGATCAAGGCCCTGAAATCCATCGAAGAACGGGTTGAAGGGCTTGTGACGGCATTTGGTGATGAAATCGCCAAATATGCTGCCGCCAACCCGCGGAAGAAAAAAGAACCGGAAGGCGAAGAGGCTTTGCTGAACGGTCCGCAGCTTGAAGGAAAAGGCGTAACGCAGGCCGACATCGACGCGATGTTTAACTAAGTGGCGTTATCATGGCGGAGATAGAGGACGATGGACCGACACCACCTTCCCCCCCTACAAACGGGGCAGTGGCGTTGTTTCTGGCGCTCTATCTTCTTCTGCTAGCCTTTTTCATTCTGCTCAATACCATTTCGACCTTTGAAGAGGTCAAGACCCGCGAAGTGCAGGAAAGCCTTTCCTCGGCATTTGCGGCCATTCTCCCGCCGACAACCAGTCTGCAGACCGTGACCTCCATCGAGGGGCCAACGGTATCAGCGCAGGAAACCCAGGACAAGCTGGGGCATCTATTTGAGACCGCCATCAAAGTGGTCCGGGTTGAAGTCATTCAGCCGGGCAAGCTGATGGAAGTCATCATGCATGTCGATCAGCTGTTTGATACCAATTCCATTCTGGTCCGCGAAAGACAGGCCGATTTCATGCGCCAGCTTGCCGAAGTGCTGGCTGATGACGATGGTTATGCCTCCTACGAGATGGAAATGGTCATGGGCAGCCAGATCGAAGACAAAGGCACGATCCAGATCGAAAACAATCTTCAGATCGCCCAGGCCGGATCATTTGCCCGCGAGCTGACCGATGTCGGCGCACCCGAAGACCGTTTCTTTGTCGGGATTGATCCGGGTGCCGACCCGTTCATCGTGACGTTCCGCTTTTTCTGGAATTTCGGTCCCAAGGAAGCGCCGGAACCGATCAATCGTAACGGCAACGGAAATGAAACGCCCGCCGCAACGCCGACCTCCACGACGCCGGACTCTGGCGCGAATGGCGGTGGATCGAACGGTCAGACGGGTGCTGTCGCGCCACAACAATTCATGATCCCGCCGGCAAATGGTGGCGCGCAGCCATCCATTTCCCAGCCGATCCCGCTTGGACCACAAGCATCGGGAGGTGGCGGATGAGCGAAGACGCACCACGCAAGCCAGAGGTCAAGGGCCCGCCGCCCTGGATGCTTAGTCTGGCGGATCTGATTTCGCTGCTGCTGACATTCTTTGTCATGCTGTTCGCCATGTCCAAGGTCAAGATCGATCGCTGGGACGAGGTTGTTGATGCCTTGTCGCAATCGATCAAACCGTCGCCGGTCGAAGATACGGACGAGCCGATGGCGAACATGAACATTCCGCGTGTGTATCGCAAACCGGCAATGAACCTTGATTATCTCAGTGCCGTGATTGACGACGCGATTGATGACAACCCGGTCCTTGGGGATGCGCGCATGTCGCGCGAAGCCGACAAACTGGTGATTTCCCTGCCGGGTGATATTCTGTTTGTTGCCGGTAGTTCGGATATGACACCCAAGGCGCAACAGGCGCTGTTTGTGCTGGGCGGGGTGTTGCGCAATATCGGTAACCGTATCGGTGTTCAGGGGCATACCGATCCGCGACCGCTTAGCGGGCGTGGGCAATATGCATCGAACTGGGAACTTTCGCTGGCCCGTGCCGGGGCTGTTGCCAACGAGTTAAAGCAATCCGGTTACACAGATTACATAAATATTTACGGATTTGCGGCATCAAGATACGACCAGCTTCCCAAACTCTTGGATGAGGAGGCGCGATTTGCAATGGCGCGCCGGGTCGACATTGTAATCGAGCCTCACGGGGGAAGCGGGATCGGAGGCACGTAAGTATGGCGAAACTTGCCGTGCGCATCCTGCTGGCGGTTGCAATTGCGACCACCACGGCAATGGTTTTGCCTTATAGCGGAATGCGCCCTGCAATAGCCCAGGTGGCGGACCCTGTTATCATCCGCTCCGGGCTTCATAACGGGTATGGCCGAATTGTTCTGCAATGGAACGAGCCGGTCAATTACACCGCCGAGATCATCGGCGACCAGTTGGTCGTGCGGTTCGATCAGCCATTGGTGGCTTCGTTGCGCGGTGTTCTAACGCCGGTTTCGCGCTATATTTCCGATGCATTCTTTGATCCCGATGGTCGCACTATCGCCTTTGTGCTGAGTGACGATTACGAAGTGCGCGCGTTTAACGTCGGCAGCAACGTCGTCCTGGATATCCTTGATAAACCCGACGCACCGGCACCCGCAGTACCGACACCCCCGGCGCGTCCCGCGCAGGATGCCCAAACCCCTGAAATAACCCCGGCGCCGACAACGCCGGTTGAAACAGTTGCCGATAACCCGGCAGAACTGGCGGAGCTTGACGTGCGGGTCGGACGCCATCCGACCTTCTATCGTCTGGTGTTTGACTGGCCAAACCGCACCGATTACGTTCTTGAAGGGGCGCAAGGCGCGCAGACCATCGCGTTTGATGCGCCGGCCCGGATCAATGCCAACGATATTTCAAGACGCCTGCCCGAAGGTGTGCGTGTGCGCCAGGGCGACACCAATCCGCTGGATGTCGTTGTCGAAACGACCCCGGCGCGACAATTGCGCCATTTCCGGTCTGGTAACAAGGTCGTGGTTGATATCATGGGCGTGCAGCGCGCCCCGGCAACCACCACCGCACAAACCCGCACGACAGACACGCCACAGGCCGGGGTGACAACCCCAGCGCCGCCTGCGCCCGCAACCCCGTCTGCGACTGCGCAGAACGAAGATGCGGCGCCGGACGTTCCCGATGCAGCCGAACCAACGTCTGAAGAGGGCGCGCTTGACCCCAACTCACCCGAAGCCCTTGCCCAGGCCGCGCAGAATGCAGGAAGCACGGTTCGAACCAATGGGCAGGCACCGATCGAACGGCAAAGTATTGGCGATCTTGTTGTCTCTGTTGATCAGACCGCGACCGAACTGACGCTTGGTTTCCCGTTCGGTCAGCCGGGCGGGGCGGCGGTATGGTCGCGCGCCGGGTTCTTGTGGTTGGCGTTTGATGTCCGTGCCAATCTCAACCTTGATAATGTGCGCCAACAGGCCGCCCAGATCATCGGCGTTGTCGAACAGATCGAAAGCCCGTACGCAACGATTGTCCGCATGACAATCCCCGAGGGCATCGGCCTTTACACCGGCCGGAGTGAAACGGGCGATTGGCGCATTACCATGCAGCAAGGCATCATGCAGCCGGTTGAAAAGTTGGGTCCGTCGATTGAATTGGACGAACAGACCCGTGCGCGCCTGATCGTACCACTTGAGGATGTCGGGCCGATTATCCCGATTGATGATCCCGAAGTCGGCGACACCCTGCGTGTGACCACCACAACCCAGAACGGCTATGGTATCGAGGTTGCGCTGCGCTATCCGGAATTTGAAGTTCTGCCATCCGTTCAGGGCGTGGTTGTTGCTCCGATGAATGACAGCGTGCAGGTCGCAGGGCGTGATGATGGGCAGGCCGTGATTGTTACCGCCGAAGATGGTCTTAATATCTCACCGGAAGGTGCACGTTTGCTGGCCTCGGCAACCGGGGTGCGCGCCCAGACAGGCGATGGTCGCGAAGGTCTTATTTTCGAGTTGGATGACTGGCGGCGCGGTGGTCTGGATCAATACAATAAAACCATCCGTGGGCTGCGCCGGAAGATTGCAGAATCCGGTGACGAGCATCGCAACAAGGCGCGCCTTGATCTGGCCCAGTATTACCTGGCAAACGGATTGGGCCCCGAAGCCGATGCTGTGATTTCCGCCATGGAACACGATGATCCGCTGATTGCCCAGCGCTTGCAGTTCCGTGCACTTAAGGCCGCGGTCAAGTTCCTGAACCGGGAATATGAAGAGGCTGAACGCCTGCTGGAAGATGAACGCCTGCGCAAGATCCCCGAGATGCAGCTTTGGCGGGCGGTGACCCTGGCGGCGCGCGGGCGTCCGAACGAAGGTGCGCGCGATCTTCTTGAAAGTGTTCATATCCTTGATTACTACCCGCCTGAATTGCTGTCACGTCTGGTGCCGATTGCGACCGAACAAGCGTTGATCGTCGGCAACCCCGAAGCGGGCATGGACATGATCGAAAAGATGCTGGTGACCCCGGGTCTTTCCGAAAGCAAGATCATGGATATCCAGTACCTCAAGGGGATTTTCGAAGAAGAAGCCGGCGAGCTTGAACAGGCTGTTGCGACCTGGGATCAGGTGGCAGAGGGTGAAAACCGCAAGGCGCGTGCGCATGCGATCTTTGACCGCACCGAACTTCTGATGCGGCTTGAACGCCTGACGGTCGAAGATGCGATCGAACAGCTTCAGAAGCTGCGTTTTGCGTGGCGCGGTGATGCGTTCGAGATGGCGTTGCTCAAACGGATCGGTGAACTGCAGATCGAGAACAAGGATTTCCGCGAAGGGCTTAATACCCTGCGTCAGGTCGCGATCTTCTTCCCGAATATGCCGGTGGCGACCGAGGCGACCGACATGATGCACAAGACTTTCGAAAACCTGTATCTCGGCGAGGAAATCAATAATATCTCGGCGATCAAGGCGGTTGCGCTTTATGACGAGTTCCGCGAACTGACCCCGGCAGGTGACAAGGGCGACGAACTTATTCGCCGTCTCGCTGACCGCATGGTCGATGTCGAACTGTTTGAACGCGCCGAAGAACTCCTGGAACATCAGGTCGACTTCCGTCTGACCGGTGTGGAAAAAGCCCGGGTCGGGGCGCGACTGGCCTTGGTGTATCTTCTTGATAGCAAGCCCGAGGAAACCATCCGCATCATCGACGAGACCGAAGTGCCCGGCGTTTCCGACGAACTTGCCACCCAGCGTCGACACCTTCGGGCGCGTGCCCTGCTTGATACGGATCGCGGTGTCGAGGCGATTGCATCGCTTGAAGGCGACTATTCGCGCAATGCCGAATTGTTGCGGATCGACCATTATCGCAACACCCGCGATTACATGTCCGCCGCCGAGACGTTCCAGCGTCTGGTCGGTGAAGAACCATTCGATGAAAACGGTATCTCGGATGAGCGTGGCCGATACATGCTTAATTGGGCGGTCAATCTGGCGATGGCCGGGCAGGAACGCACCCTTAACATGCTCAAGCGGCGCTATGGCGAAGTCATGGCCCAAAGCCCCTATGCCGAGGCGTTCAGCTTGATCACGTCTTCGCCGACACAGGGCCTGATCGATTACCGGACGCTTGCCGATCGCGTCGACGAAGTAGAAGAGTTCCAAGGTTTCCTTGCAACCTATCGAGACCAGTTGGAAAAGTCGCAGCTTAGTGCTATAAATTAACGTTCAATAACTATATCGTGGCGCCTTTTTCGCCCAAAGTGGGTGTAAGCGCTATGATTCTGTTGGATTTTTTTGAGCGGTGAAGAGTGTAGTGCTGTGATGGATCGTGCACTTAAAATGGTCTATTACGATGAGGCGAATGTCGAAAAAGACATTTTCGCCCAGCTTTCGCTTGCCCAAAAGCATTATCTGGGCGACGGCATGCCGCGTGATGAGTCCGCGACCCGCCGCATCCTTGACCAAATTCACAGACAGAGCCGTGCTTTTGCGGCCGTTTGCTATGGCTATATGCGCAGCAAGGGACTCGGCGTTGCCGAGGATCTTGGCGAAGGCCAGCAATGGTACCGCGAAGCGGCCTACTGGTTTAACGAAGAAGCTGCCGCTGGTGGCCCGGTATCGGCAAACAACCTTGGTTATCTCTATGCCAAGGGGCTTGGCGTTCAGGAGAATGCCGAAACGGCGGCGCACTGGTTTGAAGAGGCGATCGAGTTCGGCTCTGTCGCAGCGCTTTACAACCTTGGTGTTTGCTATCTGAACGGTTGGGGCGTGCCGCAGGACGACGAAAAGGCTGTGTCCTATTTCGAACGCGCAAGCGAACTGAATGACCCGTCTGCTGCCAGCGTTCTGGCATACCTTTATCTTGAAGGCCGCGGGGTTCGTCGCGATCCGTCGAAATCGTTCGAGTTTAACATGCGCGCGGCCCGTGCCGGCAGTGTCGAGGCCGCATCGGCCCTTGGCTATGCCCTCGGTGTCGGGCTTGGCGCGGAACGCAATATCGCCGAAAGCATCAGCTGGTTTGAACTTGCCGCAAGCGAAGGCGATGCCTATGCCCAGGCCAACCTTGCGATGTATTTCTGCCATTCATCGGATTTGAAACTGTTTGACCGCGGCTGGAAGATGTTGAGCCATGCGGTTAATCAGGGGGATGCATCTGCGAAATATCAGATGACCCAGATCCAGATTTTCGGTGTGCCGCACCGTGAACCCGATTACGCCAATGCACTGGACCTTGCCATGGATCTGGCCGAGCTTGGCCATCCGGGCGGTTATCACCTGATCGGTGTGATGTACGAACATGGCCTTGGTGTACCGGTTGATATGGTGCGTGCGGCGACCTGGTATGAACGTGCCGCCCGCAAGGGATCGGCAAATGGTCAGGCAGCACTTGGACGCCTTTATGCGATTGGCAGTGGCGTCGAACAGGACAATATTCTGGCCTATTACTGGCTGAAAATGTCGGCACCGACCGAAGGCAGTCAGGCGCAGCGCGAAATGGGGGCAATCCACGCCCGCATGAGCGAGGATGAACGCAAGGTAGCCGAAAAATACGTGGCGGAAAATCCCGGCCCGCGTCGCGGCAGCTTCGGCCTCAAGCCGCTTGAACAGGATGTTTTCAAATCCGGCCGCCGCCAAGGCTAGGACCGGATATCCGTTGGGCGCCAAAGCCCAAGTCTAGGGAAGACCAAAAGCCGTCCTGCGCTGCAGGCGGCTTTTTTATTTGCCGATCGGGTTGGAGGGATGGTGTTGTTACCAACGGCGCGCGATACATCAGAACTAATCCATTGATGCCATCTGGAATTGAGTTATGGTTTTAAAATCAGTTCGTTAACCCCATTGATTTCCGAGTTCCGCCTCAATGCTTCGTGACCGAGGTCCAAATGCAAGATGATCTGACGTCGGTCTGGGAAGCGACCGCGAATAACGCGCCCGAAACGCAAAAGCCCGAAGGCGAATACGCTTGCGATGTCTTGGTTATCGGTGGCGGCTTCACCGGGATGTCCTGCGCGCTTCAGCTTGCCAAGGGCGGTGCGTCGGTGACTGTGGTGGATACCATCCGGCCGGGTTTTGGCGCGTCCGGGCGCAATGGCGGGCAGGTGATCCCGGGGCTTAAACACGATCCGGACAAGATAGACCGGCTTTATGGCGAATCCTCAACCGCGTTTGCCGGTAAAACCGCCGAGACGACATTCAACCTGATCAAGGAACACGACATAGACTGCGATGCCACGCCAAGTGGCTGGATACAGGGGGCGGTCAAGCGCGATCACCTTGGCTGGTTGGAAACCCGCATGCGCGAATGGCAGACGCGCGGGGCAGATGTCAAAATGCTCGATACCGCCGAAATTCAGGCCCTTACAGGAAGCCAGCGCCTTGTCGGTGGATGGCTCGATAACCGGGCAGGCCAGTTGCATCCGTTGAAATACATTCGCGGTCTGACGCGGGCAGCCCAAGCGGCAGGGTGTCGGGTATTTGCACCGGCACCGGTTCAGCGCGTTAAAAGCATTTCCGGGAAATGGCATGCCGAGATTGGTGATGGCACGGCATCCATCACAAGCGACCATCTGGTGGTTGCGACAAACGCCTATTCCGGCGACCTGTTTCCGAAATTGCGCAAAAGCCTGATCCCGGTAAACAGCTTTCAGGTGGCAACAGCGCCACTGAGTGAAGAACAGCTTGCGACAGTGCTACCGACCAAAACACCCGTTTCCGATAGCCGCCGGATTGGCAATTATTTCCGCATTGGTCCGGGCGGACGCCTGATGATCGGGGGGCGGGGATCCTTTGCCGATCCCGTCAGTCGCGCGGCCTTCAAGGGGATCATCTCGGAACTTCATGCCTATTATCCGTGGACGAAGTCGGTTCCGATTGAGTTTTGCTGGTCGGGCCGTCTTGCCATGACTTATGACCATTTGCCGCATATTCATCGCCCGGTGGACAATATGACGATGGCGGTTGGCTATAACGGGCGCGGGGTGGCGTTGTCGACGTCACTGGGCAAGGCAATTGCCGATAACCTGTTGGCACCCGATACGCCGTTGCCCCTGCGGTTCAGTGACATCAGCCCGTTGATTGCCCATGACATGCATCGTGCCTATGCGACGATTGCGATCTGGTATTATCGCCTGCGGGATTACCTCGAAAGCTGAGGTAAGCTGTTTTTCTGTTGTCTGAGATGCGACGTTTTTGGCCCGTCGGCCTATCCGCCGAAACTCTCGACCAGTGATCCGGCAATCAGGTACCAGCCATCCACCATCACAAAGAAGATCAGTTTGAACGGCAGGGAAATGATGACCGGCGGCAGCATCATCATACCCATCGACATCAGGATACTGGCGACAACCATGTCGATGATCAGAAACGGAATAAACAGCAAAAAGCCGATTTCGAACGCACGGCGCAATTCACTGATCATGAAGGCAGGGATCAGCGAGCGCAGCGGGATGTCGTCAGGGGATGTGATTTCCTCGATCCCGGCCAGATTAACGAACAGCTGAAGATCACGTTCGCGGACCTGGGTCATCATGAAATCATGAACCGGTTTGACGGACCGCTCGAACCCTTCGAATTCATCAATGTTGCCATTGATCATCGGTTCCAGACCCTCGTCCCAAACGCGTTCCAAGGTCGGCATCATGATAAACAGGGTCAGGAACATCGCCAGACTGATCAGAACCTGGTTCGGTGGCGATTGCTGAATGCCAAGGGCGGTACGAAGCAGGCTGAGAACCACGATAATACGGGTAAAGGACGTCACCATCATCAGGATGGCCGGCGCGATGGACAGAACCGTGATCAGGCCGATCAACTGGATCAGACGTCCCGATGATGTCACCCCGGGACCATCGCCAAGATCAAAGTTGAATGATTGCGCATGAACGGTGTCGCCGCCGGCCATGATGGCGATCAGCGGGATCAGCGACCAGATTGCGCAAAGCGTTAACCAGCGCGGCGCGCGCCAACCAGTTTTAGCCGGTTTCACATCCTGGGTGCGTGCTGATGGTGATGGGATGCCACGGTTCATGCAGGCGCATTCCTGTCAGTCTGATCGGTGTCTTTTGGGCTGTTGGCTGTGATTGAGCTATCCGAAGATGCGGGGATTTCATCAGCAAGGCTTTGATTGCCAAGGATTTCGCTGAATTGTGTGCCGATATTACGTTCGATCACAGTGTCGCCATTCGGGCCAAGCATGACAAGATGTTCGGTATCATCGCGTTTGAGCAGAACCAGACGGCGTTTGGTATCGACCGGGACGACTTCAACAACGGACAGGCGTCTTTTCACACCACGGCGGTTGATGTTGCGCGCACCGGGTACAAACCGTCGTGCCAGAAGGGCAAATACGCCAATAATCCCCAGCACAAAAAGCAGGGCGGCCACAAACCGGAAATAGGCGCTTAGTTCCATCAGGCAGTTTTCCCCGTCGACAACCTGTGACGCTCAGTTGGCAGGTTGATCTTGAAACGATCACCTGTCTTCATGTTTCTGTTTACCGTGCCGTGCAAGGTCAGGCAAGGCAGCATCACATGCGCTGCCGCCAAAGGTCTGTTTCAAGGGCCGGTTTTAAATCAGCACCTTAGTGGCCAGGGCCTATTTCGTGCGGGCGGCCTGCGCATAGGCATTTGTTGCCTGTGCGGTGTTGCTGATGCCGCGCAGCTGGCGCTGGATGTCGCTATATTCCTGCTGCATGCGCGTTTCGAACTCTGCCAGTTCCTCGCTCAGGGCAGCAAGCAACGGGGCAACTTCCTGGCGCTGGTCCGGGGCCATGGTACGGGCCTTCTCGCACAGATCGGCAATGCGGCTTTCAAGCGCTGCCAGTTCAACCACCTTGCCGTCTTCAAGGTATCGCTGTCCCGTGCGAATCAATGACAGGACGCGCTTCAGGTCGTTCTTGAACTGATCGGGCTTGTACTGTTCTGGGCTCATGATGGGCCTTCCCCGTTTACGTCATTATTTGGTGTGGCCATGATCTGATCTTCGGGATCGGACTGGCTGCGCGACGAACCGCCATAGATGCGATTGATCCGGTATATATAGTTCAAAATCTCGGCGACGGCGGCAAAGGCTTCAAGCGGGATTTCGCTTTCAACATCGACAGCCATCAGAATTTCGGTCAGGTCACTGTCCTTGCGGACCTTGATGCCGTTGGCAAAGGCGACTTGCAATATCTGTTCCGCAACGTTGCCTTCGCCCTTGGCACTTAATGTCGGGGCATTATCCTTCCCATGCCGATACCGCAGCGCGACCGCCTTTTGGTCATGCGCACCCGGTGCGGCAAGATTTTCCGTCCTGCTTGCCGGGGTGTCGGTAATGTCATAGGTGGGCTTTTTCCCGCTCATTCGGTTCTTCAACTCAGGACGGTTTGCCGTGCCAGTCTGCGGCGATCAACCTCGATAGCGTCGACCATAGACCCAAGATGGTCAACAAATCGTTGTCGCCGAGCGCTGCGATGAGTAGTTGGGCAAACGACAGTCAGATGACACAGTCGATAATCATCGAGCTGAGATGGTCTGTAAGCGGGATGTCAGTGGGGTGGGGATTTAAGCGATAAGCAGGGCGGAGGCATACGGCCTAATCGTCGCTGGAATCGCTCTTTTTCTCGGAGGTGGTCTTGTCGGATGATCCGACAGTGCCGAGATGGCGAATAAGATCTTCGCTGACAGCGGCCGAGCGGTTTTCTTCCTGAATGCGATCATAAAGTTCGCGACGCAGAACCTGCACATCTTCGGGGAAGGTGAAGCCGAGCTTTACGGTCTTGCCGCGCACCTCAACGACAGTGACTTCAATATTGTCATCAATGACAACGGAGTCGCCAACTTTTCGTGTGAGATAGAGCATGCAATGTCCCGGTTTCGATAGATAGATGACAAATATAATTCGTCAGATGAGCTCAATATGCCCGGTTTCATACTCGGGGTCTAGTACCCGCAGTGATTAGAACGAAATGCGGGCAAATTCAACGCTGTTTTTATGTTTGGCACGCTACGTGCATTTGTGTTGGCAGGATTTATCGGGGCGGCAAAAACGGCCCTTCGAACGATCCGGGTCCGATCAGGGCGTGATGTTAACTTCGGCTTTACCCGCGCACTCAATACTGCAAGACGCGCAGACAAGGAGCAGGAAATGGATATCGGCAAACTTGGCATGTTCGCCAACCTCAAAGAGAAGATGGACTGGCTGACACAGCGTCAGGAAGTCATCGCGCAGAATATTGCCAACTCCGATACGCCAAACTACCGCGCCAACGATCTTAAGGAATTCGACCCGAAGAATATCGGCCGCGACCGCCAGTTCATCCTTGCGATGCAGGCGACCACGCCGGGCCATAGTCAGGGTCTTAACAAACCGCAGAACTTCAAGGACGAGGAAGTGCGCAAGAACTATGAAGTCGCACCGGGCAAAAACGCCGTGATCCTTGAAGAACAGATGGTCAAGATGAACGAAAACCAGGTCGATTATCAGACCATGACCCGTCTGTATGCCAAACAGAAATCAATGTTCATTTCGGCCCTTGGCCGCATTTAACCTGTCGTTAGAGAGTAAGAACCATGGAACTTTACAAGGCTTTTAAAATCTCGGCTGCCGGTATGCGCGCACAGGGTACCCGTCTTCGTGTTGCGGCTGAAAACGTTGCCAACGCAGACAGCCTTGCAACGGCACCGGGGCAGGAACCCTATCGCCGCAAGCTTCTGACGTTTAAAAACGTCATGGACCGCGAAGTCGGTGTCGAGATGGTCAAGGTCAATAAGGTGATGCCGGATCGCTCTGATTTTGGTATGAGATATGAACCAAGCCATCCGGCAGCAAACGATCAGGGCTATGTTCAGACCCCGAACGTTGAAACGCTGGTCGAAATGATGGATATGCGCGAAGCACAGCGTTCATACGAGGCCAACCTCAATGTGATCCAGTCATCGCGCAGTATGTTGCTCAAGACCCTTGATATCCTGCAATAGGCAGTCGATATAACGGGACAAGAACACGCTTAAGGATTGATACCCATGGTCGCAAGCTTCAACGATGCTATTTCTGCCTACCGCAATGCGGCCGCTGGCAAGACCAACACCGTTACGGAGAGCGTAACCGGTTCGGGCCAGTCCGTGAACCCGGGGGAAAGTTTTGCCGACATGGTCAAGGGGGCGGCATATGATGCCCGCGATACCATGAAAGTCAGCGAACAGATGACCCAAAAGGCCATTACCGGTGATGCCGAACTGCACGAAGTGGTGACTGCGGTATCTGCTGCCGAAGTTACCCTGCGTACCGTTGTCTCGGTTCGTGACAAGGCCGTTGAAGCCTATCAGAGCATTCTCAACATGCCGGTTTGATCGGCATTTTCAGACGCCCTTGATAAAACCGCGCGATCATTCGCGCGGTTTTTGTGTTTTTGGGGAAATCCGCAAGGAAGCGTTTGATAAGTCAGGAAATCATGGCAAAACCCGTGATAAATCCTGTATGAAGGATAAAGGCCCGAAGCGGCCCGCATGACAAGACGGCGAAACAGGAAGACCCGATGGATCAAGCTGAAATCATGGACGTGGCCTATGACGCGGTGTGGACACTGCTGAAAGTCACCACGCCGTTGATGCTGATTGCGCTTGGGGTTGGCCTGATCATCGCCCTGTTTCAGGCCCTGACGCAAATTCAGGAAATGACACTGACCTTCGTGCCCAAAATTCTGGTGATCTTCATCGCGCTTCTGGTTTTGCTTCCGTGGATGATGACCGAGATGGTTGAATTTATGGGCCGAATGGTTGACCACTTTATCGGGCTACCGAATTAGCGATAAACCCGCCGCCCGCCAGCGTGGATGAGTAAGGCAGTCGAAGACGACATGGATCTTCAAGAACTTCTTACGCTGAATGTTTACGTCGTCCTGATGACTTTCGCCAGGGTGGGGGCGGCCTTTGCCTTTATGCCGGGTATAGGGGCGCGTTCAGTCCCGGCACGCGCGCGCCTGTTGTTTGCCTTTTGGGTGGCGGTTGTCATTTCACCGTTGGCCGGGCCGCTTTTCCCGCCACAGCCCGCTGATGCGCCGTCTCTTTTGGTTGGTATCGGATATGAAGTCACGGTGGGATTGTTCTTTGCCCTGTTTGCCCAGGTGATGATGGCCGGAATCCAGACTGCCGGGTCGATTATTGCCTATCTGTCATCGATGGCGAACGCCTTTACCGCCGATCCGTTGTCCGGGGCACAAAGTGCTGTGACGGGTAATTTCCTGATGCAGGTCGGGTTGGTGTTGCTGTTTGCCACTGGGATGGATCACCTGATGATCCAGGCGGTGTTTGAAAGCTACACCCTGTTTCCGCCGGGCGGTGTTTTGCCGGTGGGCGATATGAGTGAGTTTTTTGCAAGGGCGCTGAATGACAGTTTCGCGATTGCGATGCAGATGTCGGCACCGTTTCTGGTGGTAGCAATCTGTTTGCAGATTGCGTTGGGTCTGCTCAACAAGTTGATGCCGCAATTGCCGGTGTTCTTTGTCGCGATGCCGGTCCAGATCGCGATCGCACTGCTTTTGTTGACCTTGGCCCTGCCATCCATGATGATGGTTTATCTTGCATATTTCGAGAACGGGCTTGAGGCGTTTCTTAGTCCGTAAGGCAATGACGGGCAGCATTTTCACTCGCATTGCCAAGCATGGGTTTGCCAATGGCAGAAGAAGACGACAGCCAAAAGACAGAAGACCCCACAAGTAAAAAGCTTGAGGACGCGCGAAAGAAAGGTCAGGTACCGGTTTCCAAGGAAGTCGGCAACTTCATGATCCTGTTCGGCGGTGGTCTTGTCATGACCATGCTCGGGCCGAGCATGGCCGCAAGCGTGCGCGATCTTGCTGTCGGTTTCCTTGAACATCCACATCGATTTGATGTCACCCAGGCGGGCATTCCTGGTCTGTTTGAAGACGTAATTTTGGGCATGCTTTGGGTGCTGGGCATTCCGTTTGTGCTGTTGATGTTTTTTGCCGCAGCCGGGCACATCGTTCAGAACGGTATCGTCGTTGCGATGGAACGGATCGAACCCAAGCCCGATAAACTGAACCCGCTGACCGGGCTCAAGAACCTGTTTTCGATGAAAAGCATGGTCGAGTTTGTCAAAAACGTCAGCAAGATCATCCTTGTTGGCGTTGTGCTTGGCCTCGTGATCGTGCCTGAACTGATGGACGTTGAACTCTATCCGCAGCTATCACTCGGCCTGACGCTTGAGCGCCTCTACGACATGATCGTGATCCTGCTGATTGCGACTATTTCGCTTACTGCTGTGATTGCCGGGCTCGACTTTGCCTATCAGAAGTACGAGTTCAATCAGAAAATGAAAATGTCCAAGCAGGAGATCAAGGACGAATACAAACAGACCGAGGGTAGCCCCGAGATCAAGGCAAAGGTCCGCCAGATCAGGATGGAACGCGCCCAGCAGCGCATGATGTCAAACGTGCCCAAGGCCGACGTGGTGATCACCAACCCGACGCACTTTGCCGTCGCCCTGCAATATGACATCGATACCATGGGGGCGCCGGTATGTATCGCCAAGGGGCAGGACAATGTCGCGCTTAAAATTCGTGAAGTTGCCGAGGAACACAACATCACGATCATGGAAAATCCGCCAGTTGCGCGTGCCCTGTTTGCCACCGTCGAAATCGATCAGGAAATTCCGCCAGAACACTACAAGGCCGTTGCCGAGATCATCTCCTTCGTCTTCCGTCAGCGCGGCAAGAAACTCGGATAAATATTGCGTGTCATGCGATCACAAAAATGACGTGTTCCGGGGGCAACATTCTTCGAAAGGCAGGGCCGGATTTGGTTCCTGCCTTTGGCATATCTTGTGGGAACTGCGTTCTATTTGTCGCGATTGCCGGGCAGTCCAATCGACGATAAACTTGCCGGTAGCCAGTCGGGCGATAAGCAGCTAAAAGTATAGACTATTTTGTTAAGTTATTGTCGTTAAAGGCGGTCGCGTGCTGTTTCGGGGGCTTATCCTTGCTGTAAGTGTCGCATTCGTTGCGTTTGTCTTCGTCCTAATGGACGTATTGGCAAAGGCGGGGCTTGACGCGCGTCTAATGTGGATCATCGGTGCGATGGTCACCGGTGTTGCGGTGGTCGCGGTTGCGTCATTGTCGCTGTCAGCAAAGCTTCGAAATGGCGGGCATGATGGGCTTGGCCCGCTGATTTCGGGCTTTGCCAAATCCGATATTGGTGTTGCACTGATTGATGCCTATGGCCGCACGCTTTACGCCAACCCGGCCTTTTCATCCAAGCTCGGCATTGAAGCCGGATCGGACATGCTGTCCGCGCTTGAGGCGCGCCTGTCCTTCCTTGGGATTGGCAGTGAGGAACTGGCCGAATTGCGCACACGTGCAATGCGCGGTGAGGGCGGGCAGATGTTTGTCGATCTGTCGCGTTCTGAAAAGTATCAGGCCGATATCGCCCCTTCGGATGCGGATGACGAAACCCCCGAAGAAGCCACAGACGGCGAAGAGGCTGACAAAGAAGCCGACGGCACGCCTGATACGAACAACGTCGCCAATGGTGCCTGTCTTCGCATTTCTGTCACTGCGGCCGATGTGCGTGCCGGCAAGATGCTTTGGACTGTTGATGGTGTCGACAGCGCTGTGATGGCCGATGGCGGATCTTCGTTGCTGTTACCGGCTGAAGATACCGAGAAACGATTTGCCCTGTCGGGGCCGCAGGCCAGTGAAATGGTCGCCAACCTTCCAGTTGCCGAGGCACAGGGTGGGTTTGAGCACGCCGATCAGATGATCGAACGCCTGCCGGTCGGGGTGTGCGGGCTCGATGAAGAAGGCCGCATTCTTTACCTCAACCGCCGTCTGGCAAGCTGGCTGGGTGGAGAGCCCGAAGATTTCAACAACGGGTCGGTTGAACTTGCCGATCTGATCGTTGGTGACGGCGTTAATGGCGAGGTCAAATTCAAGGTTGCCGGGGGCGAACCCATTCGTTGTTTCGTGACTCACTCGATCAATGCGCCGGGCACCGGGCCTGTGCGCAGTCAGGCCGTGATCTTCCCTGATCCGATGCCGGCCCACGAATGGGAACATGCACTGGCCGAAACCGAACGTCGGGTGCGCTGGTTCTTTGATGAAAGCCCGCTTTCGATCGTTCTTGCCGATATGTCTGGCACAGTAACGGATGCCAACCGCGCCTTTATCGATACGGCCGGTCAGATGCATCACAAGGTTGTTGGTCGTTCGATCCTGGAACTGATCGTGCCCGAAGACCGTGACGAAGTGGCGCGTTACCTGTCCAAGGCCGTGATGGGCATGGGCAAGGGGGGGCAGATTGAAGCCCGCCTTTCGGGATCACGCGGGGTTGCCGCCCAGATTTATCTGCAACGTGTGGCGGGCCGTTCGGGCGAAGCCGGTGCGTTGCTGTTGAACTTCCTTGATACGACCGAACAGAAGAACCTTGAGGAACAATTTGCCCAGTCCCAGAAAATGCAGGCTGTCGGTCAGCTTGCCGGCGGGGTGGCGCATGACTTCAATAACCTTCTGACCGCGATGATCGGCTTCTGTGATCTGTTGCTGTCGCGTCACGGGCCGGGTGATCCCAGCTTTGCCGACATCATGCAGATCAAACAGAATGCCAACCGTGCGGCCAATCTTGTCCGGCAGCTTTTGGCGTTCTCGCGTCGTCAGACGTTGCAGCCGAAAATCATCAATATCACCGATGCGCTGGCCGAAATGTCCAACCTGCTGCGCCGTCTGATCGGCGAGAAGATCGATCTTAAGGTCAGTCACGGTCGCGACATAGGTCTTGTAAAGGTCGACCCGGGCCAGCTTGATCAGGTGATCATTAACCTTGTCGTCAATGCGCGCGATGCCATGGCGGGCGAGGGCGGGACACTTACGGTTCAGACCAGCACCGAAATTATTGACGAGCCGACTGCAACCGGCACCGAGGTCATTCCGCCGGGCGATTATATCGGTATCAAGGTGACCGATAACGGCATCGGCATTCCCAAGGACAATCTGACCCGCATTTTCGAGCCCTTCTTCTCGACCAAGCAACGCGGCGAAGGGACGGGTCTTGGGCTTTCGACCGTCTATGGCATCGTCAAACAGACCGGCGGCTTTATCGCGGTCAACAGCGAAGAGGGCAAAGGCACGACCTTTACCATCTATTTGCCGCGCTATGAGGCGTCCGAGGCCGAACTTGCCGAAACGCAAGCCGTTGTCGAAGAAACCCCGTCGCGCGATCTGACCGGCACCGGCGCGATCTTGCTGGTCGAGGATGAGGACGCTGTGCGGACCTTTGGTGCCCGCGC
The DNA here is from genome assembly GCF_059052855.1 of Thalassospira sp. CA1. NCBI lineage: Bacteria > Pseudomonadati > Pseudomonadota > Alphaproteobacteria > Rhodospirillales > Thalassospiraceae > Thalassospira > Thalassospira sp. CA1. The sequence goes on along the minus strand of NZ_JBZCIA010000003.1, from coordinate 41,782 downwards.
CCTTCGCAGCAAGGGCTATGACGTGCTTGAGGCCAATAACGGTGACAATGCGCTTGAGGTGCTAAACAACACCGACAAGGTCATTGATCTGGTGATTTCGGACGTGGTCATGCCGGGCATTGATGGCCCGACCCTGATCCGCATGCTGCGCGAGAAAAAGCCAGAACTGAAGGTCATCTTCATCTCTGGCTATGCCGAGGATACCTATCGCGACGAGCTTGATGAAGAAAACGGTGTGCACTTTCTGCCCAAGCCATTTTCGCTCAAAGACCTTGCGACCAAGGTTAAGGAAGTGCTTTGAGGCGTTTACGCCACAGGCTAGCCCGCCGCATAGAATCTAGCCCGCCAGATAGAATATTGATCCACCATAAAGTGCCAGCATCGCGAAGCTTTCCCAGCCGATATTGCCAATGCCACGGCGTTCGCGGTTGAGCATCCCCAACAGCAACACCCCGCTCATCAGGATAACCAGCGCGATCGTGAAGATGTGCTGATCGGTAAAGGCAGCGTAGATGGAACCTTCGCGATAGGCAAAGTCGGATGCGGCCAAAAACAGCACATCAAACGCATTGCCGCCGATGATGTCGCCGACCGCCAGATTAACCGCCCCCATCCGCACAGCGGCAATGGCCGAAACAAATTCCGGGAAGGATGTTGAAATCGCGGTCAGGAAGGTGCCGACGGCGGTCTCGCTGATCCCGGTAACCGCAACGATTGCAAGGCCAGCCTGCCCGATGACGTGGCCGGCAATGGCGGTCAGAAGCGCGAAGGCCAGAAATTCAACCCATAGCCGAACGGAGCTTTCCGGGTGGGTGTCGGCTTCGTCATGTTTGGCGTCTTCTTCGGTCAGGTCGGTTTTCTTGGGATGCCACATCGGTTCATCACGGATCTCAGACAGCAGGTTCAGACCAAACGCGTAGATGATGAACAAAAGGATCGATGCCGGGTGAATGTGAAAAATCATCCATTCCGGCCCGGCATAGGCCAGAAGCGGCACGGACAGCATGCTTAAAAGAAGGGTGGTTTGCGCAAGGCCGGTTGCGCTGGCCGCGGCATGTTCGAGATTGCCCTTACGATAAACCAGATCGGCAATTGCCAGAAAGGTTGTCTGGGCGGCGATCCCGCCAAGCGCATTGCCAATCGCAAGATCAGTATGGCCCTGCCATGCGGTCGTCACCGACAGGACACTGCCCGGCAGGCTGGTCGACATGCCGACGAACAGTGCGCCTGCGATGATTTGCCCCATGCCGGTACGCTCGGCCAGTTTGACGGCAATCCCTGCAAGTCGGGTCCCGGCAAAACCGATAATCAGTGTGCAGACCGCAAAGGTCATAACAATTATGCCGAGCGACTGCTGGCCAAGGTCAAAGGGCATGCGCTGCTTTCCGTGATCAGAGAGGACTATCTAGTCTAACTTCTCACAGGCGTGCTTGTTCCTTGGCAGATGTGGTGCGCGTGGCTTACGGGATTTCAGGGACGCTCGGACGCGGACGCAGCCATGCCGGTACAAGGTTCAAAACCAGCGCACAGCCCAAGATGATTGTGATCCCGCCAATGAACTGCATGGCGGAAAGTTTTTCACCCAGAACGGTTGCCCCGATAAAGACGGCAATCACGGTGACCAGAAACTCCACGCTGATTGCCCGCGTCGGCCCGATGGAGGCGACCAGTCGGAAATAGGCGATATAGGTGCACACACTCATCAAAACTGCGGCAATGATCAGATACAGATAGTCCATGGCAACGGGTGTGCGTTCCAATGGCACGGCAAAGATCAGCGGAAAGGTCATCAATCCACCAAACAGAAACGCCCCGATGGTGGTTTCCCAGTTGCCACTGTTGCGCAGATGGCGGCTGGCATAGTTGCTGCCAAAGGCCGCACACAGGGCGGCAAGGATTGATGCCACACAGCCAAGGGCAAATTCGAACGTGACCGGGACGGCGGGGAACCCGACCAGCAAGACAATGCCGCTGATGCCAAGTACCAAGCCGGCAAAGCCCTGTCTTGTGGTGCGTTCAAGGCCCCAAAGTTGACTGATGATCATGGAAAACAATGGAATGGCTGCGACGAAAATGGCGGCCATCGCGGTCCCGATCCGCGGTGCGGCATAAGAAAGGCCGATCAGTTGCCCGGCAACCGTGGTGGCACCGACAATGGCAAAGGGGCGCCAACCAGCAGAAAAATCAAGTTTGCGGCGAAACAACCGGGCAAGAAGGTAAAGCGATCCCGCGGCAATCAGGGCGCGGAAGGTGACGGCACCGACCCAGCCAAAGGCCTCGACAATTTTAACAACAACGAGGAATGACAGTCCCCACACGATGGCAAGGAACAGGTAGCGGGCGATATCCCCTGGTTTCATCGAGGGTGTCCGGAATATGGGGCTTGGTGCATCCAAGGGGGATGCAGGGCGGCACGGTTGAAAATTCTGGTGGCTTGGTGGCGCTGCTTTCCCGATTTCCGGGCCAGCCGCGCGCAGATGGTGCGCGCCATTTTTTCATCGGTCAAGCGAGGAATGCTTGTAATTCCAAAACATCGGGGGTTGCAGCATGTCGCACTCGGGACAAGATGTATTGATGTTATGAAGGATATGCGCATTCGGCGCTGGTCACATCATACAATAAGACGTATCGTTTGGTCTGTTGCGGTGCAAACGCCAGAACAAACAAGTTCCAGAGCATTCCGAAATTGCGGAACGTCGGCGAACAAAAAAGAAAATAGACCAACGCCTCTTGGGAGTATGTATGGCTCGCTATTCAAGCCACAGGTTTGCCCGAAACTGTGTTTTTGCAGTGATATGTTTCATTGCCCTATTGCTTTCTTTCCGGCTTTTGCCCGCTGCCAGTGCAGATGAGAAATGTATTCGTATTGCGATGCCGGAAATCTACGTGGATCAGCAAAAAATCGAGCTCTATCGCAAGGCGATGGCAGACGTTGGCCTGTGCGTTCATCCCGAAGCCATGCCGCAAACACGTGCGGTGGCAGCACTGAATTCCGGGCAACTTGAAGGGGTTTTTGCATCGCGTGAAGATCTGCCGGAACTTGTTAGCGTGCCATTGATTTCCGGTGATGTGCTGCTTGGTCGATTGGCTGGATATCTTGTTGTGCGCGACGGTCCCGTCAATGGTATTTCAGATCTCACCACAGAGGTCCTTGGCGTACCGCTTGGCGCGACCTGGTGCACCAAGCTTGTTGAGCAATACGCAAACGTGATCAGGGTGCCGCGCGGTACAGCGATGTTAAAGGAAATGCTGGCCGAAGGGCGCATTGATGCGATGCTGGCTGATGCCTATTCGCTTGGTCTTGCAGGCGGTGTACCCGAAGGATATAAGGCCGTTGAGGTTGATCATTTTGATGTGCATAGCTGGCTGAAAGCTGAGTTTGCCGATATCAAACCGCAATTTGACCGCGCCACGCGCGCCTTTCTGGCAAAACTTGGTATTACGGTATCCTGTTGCGATAAGGCGGATCCTCCGAATTGAAACCCCCTAAGGCTGATAACTCGCCGCTAGGCAATCAGCGGGTTTGAATATATCTTTTCAATCAACGGATTAAAAAATCTGGAACGACAGAACTTGCCAACCAGGTGCAAGCTGAACTTCCCGGGATTCGGTTACTCAACAAACAGTTGGTGCCGTGGGAGACTGAAAATGGCGAGCTTTCAATTGCACACGTTCCTACGAAACTGTGCCCTGACACTGTTCTGTTTGGCGGCGCTTTATCTTTCCTTTGCCATGCTGCCCGGCGCAAAGGCAAAGCAGCCATGCCTGCGCATTGCCATCCCCGAAGCCACAATTGGCGATACCGGACACGACATTTACCAGGCGGCAATGAATGATGCCGGTCTTTGTGTCGAACCTGTTTTGATGCCCCATGCGCGAACGTTCATGGCAATGCGCCATAAACAGATTGATGGCGTCTTTGCCATGCTTGAAACATACGGGAAGACGACCGAAACGCCTGTGATCCGCGGCAGTGTCATTTTGGGGAAACCCGATGGTATGTTTGTTGTTAAAAAGGATGGGCCCAAAACCCTGTCAGAGCTTACGTCTGAACAGATCGGCGTCTGGTTGGGAACAGGCTGGTCAGAAAAGCTTCTTGAACATTATGACCACGTTGTGCCCATCGCCGGTGGACCGGAGTTGATGATGGAGATGCTTGTGAAAGGGCGTCTGGATGGCATTTTGCTCAATGACTATTCATTGCGCAGCCAGGGTGGTGCGCCGGAAGGGTTTGTTGCAATCCCTGTTGCCAATCTCGCCGTCTATAGCTTCCTTCGGGCCGAACATGCCGAACAGATGGCGAAATTTGACAATGGCACCGTCCGCTTCCGGGAAAAGATAGCGGCCTTGCGCAAGGACCCCTCCTGAGCCGCATCAAACTTTGGGTCAAAGGCATTCCCGCCTTTGCGGTTGTGTGCTGCACTGCGCGGTAAAATTTCCTCCGGCGCCCCGCCAGCTTGGCTTTAATTCTGGCGCATAATGCTGCAGTGCGACCTATACGTTTGCCTTAAACGATCGGCAAACAGGCGCTTGCACGCGCTTTTGGATTGCACTTATAGTTTTCCCTAACGGCAAAAGCCGAAACCAAAGAACAATGAAAATGACCCGACCGCAAACAATGACGGCGGGCAGATCAGGTAGGCTCGCAACACGTCCCGCTATCACCGGGAAGATGTTGCCTTGGGGGTGATACTATGGCGCTTCGCAAGCCCAATGCGATCGTTCGATCGTGTATGTTCGCTGTCATTTTTCTGGCAGCACTTTTCCTGTCATTTGAATTGCTGCCCTCGGCAAAGGCAGACGAAGAAGTCTGTCTCAAGATTGCCTTGCCGGAAATGGCCGATCATGTTCGCTCTGCCGAGCGGTACCGTGCCGCGATGGCAGAGGCCGGGTTATGTGTGCAGCCGGTCTGGTTGCCAAACAAACGCACCGCTGTTTCGCTTAAACGCGGCGAAATCGATGGTGTCTTTGCCAGCGGCGAAACCATTCGACAATCGGCTGGTGTGCCGCTTGTTTCCGGGGCGGTGGTTGTTGGACGTCCCAAAAGCCTTTTGATCACGGCTGACGACACCGTGAAATCACTCAATGATCTAAAAAACAAGGAAATCGGCGTCTGGCTGGGCGACGACCACGGCAAACAGGAACTGGTCGGTCTTGCTGATATCGTCACCGTACCCGGGGGTGCCGGGATGATGTTGCGCATGCTCCGTCTTGGGAGGCTGGATGGCCTGTTGATTGACGATTTCTCGCTTAATCAGACCGAAGGGGTGCCGGAAGGCTATCGCACCATCGAACTGGAAACCCTTACGACCTATAGCTGGCTGCGCAAGGAATACGAGGCCCTGTTGCCGCAATTCGATCGGGGAACATACCTTTTTCGGGCTGCACTTGAGCCGGAAATGGAAACCGAAACAAAATCGTGAATCTCGTGAGCGGAACTGATAGGTTGAAGTTATATAATCTTTTCTAATGTATCTAGATCAGGCTTGGAGTCCGCTGTATGCGGTTGTTCGGTACTGCCAGTGTATTGATTGCTCTTATGATAGTCATATGGCAGCCAATTTCAGTAAGAGCACAACCGTGTTTGCAACTGGCTGGTCTTGAAGACGCCATCGGCAGAGAAGTCGGTGAAAAGCTCGAACACATCTTTGCCGGTCATAACCCCTGCCTTTCAGTGCAATATATGCCTGCAAGTCGTTCAGAGGCGCTGCTTCTGAGTGGTGAGATTGATGGTGATTTTCCAAGGTTGCCGGAGTTCGCGCCTTATGTTGGCGCCAAGGCAGTGATGGTTCCGGTCCCGCTTATCTCTGGTGAGGGGGTGTTGGTAACCTCTGACCCTGCGATCAAATCCGTTGATGATCTTGGTGCCGTGACATTGGGCCTTCGTCGTGGCACCAAATGGTCCTCGGAGGCTGCTGGCGGGCATATCAACCGGATATTTTTGCCATCATATGACATTGTCGTTGATATGTTTCTAAGGCGTCGTCTTGATGCGTTTCTGATCGAAAGCAACAATCTGAAACAGTATGAAGCGCAACTGGCTTCTGCGACGAAAACGGTGGTCAGGCAGGGGCACGCCTATCTTTGGCTTTCGAAGAAGAACGAAAAATATTTGCCAGAGATCACCCGTGTGCTGACTCAATCTGATTTTCAGACACTTAATGCCTACGATCAATGAAGATCAAACGTGTCCCGCCTGCGTTGTGTTCTTAAGACAATAATCTGATCTGTCTGCTTGCAATTTTGCGGACGGAAAACTTGCGTGCTTAAGGGCGCGTGCGTCTTTGTAAGGTAATAAAAGCCATTGCAAATGACGTAAAACTCCGCTGTATGACGAAGGCGGGTATGCGCTACCAAGGCCTGCACTCATAACTGGTGTTAAAGCCAGACAGACAAACCCTTTCGGAAACGCGCCCCATGATTTCCCTTTTTGGCGAGGCTGCTGCCTTTACTGCTGCGCTCTGTTGGGCGAGTTCCAGCATGATCTTTTCCAATATCGGCGGCAAGGCAGGGGCGCAGACGGTTAATCGCGGGCGTCTGGCCTGTTCGATCTTTTGTCTGACCATTTTGCATTGGATCCTTCAGGGCCAGCCATGGCCGAATGCCGTGACGTGGGAACAGCTTGGCTGGTTGTCGCTTTCATCGGTTTTGGGCCTGGTGATTGGCGATGCCATGCTGTTTCAGGCTTTTGTTCTGATCGGTGCGCGGCTTTCGATGTTATTGATGTCGACCGTTCCGATCATGGGCGCGGTTCTGGCCTGGGTCCTTTTTGATGAAACGCTGCGCCCGATTGAAATCACCGGGATCGCCTGTGGGGTGGGCGGGGTTTTGATTGTCATTCTTGGCAAAAAGGGCCGCCCGATCGGGCTTGAGGGACGCAATTACGCCATCGGCATTCTGTTTGGTTTTGGCGGCGCGGTCGGGCAGGTCGCAAATCTGATCACGGCGAAATATGCCCTGATTGATGGCTATTCCGCGCTTTCCGCCACCTGGATCAGAACACTGGTCGCCGTGATCGCCATGTGGGGATTGGCGATCATCCTTGGCCGGGTGCGGCGGACTGTTACGGCCTGTATCGCGCCGGATGTTGGCAAATGGCTGTTGCTCGGCGCGCTTATCGGGCCCGCAATCGGTGTGTGGCTTTCAATGCTGGCGGTTCAAAACGCCAATGTCGGGATTGCCTCAACCCTGATGGCGCTGCCGCCGGTTATTCTGATCGTTTATGAAGGCCTGATCCTGCGCAAGCCGGTCGGCATTCAGGCCGTAATCGGAACCTGCCTTGCCTTTGGCGGGGTGACCTTGCTGTTCATGCCCTGATCAGTTCGACTGTTTCCGAGCCATCTGGCGACGCTGCCAAAGCATAAGCCCGCCAAACAGGTTGGCGAGGATGCTGAAGCCAAACAGGATGCTTGCCCAAATCGGCAAATCAAACAGCGCGGGCGTGCCTTGGATGGCCGTTGCCGACGACGCAGCAGCTGTCTGTCCGCCCGCTGGGGGGGCGGTGACTGTGGCGGTGGTGGTATCGGTTGGCTGATAGGTCAATTGCACAACATGCCCCATGCCATCGGCCACCTTGATGTGGAGTTCACTTGGCGCATCTTGTGGCGATGAGCTGCCAAGCCCAAGCGAAAACTGACCGATCCGGTCCGTGCGCGCCTTTTGCCAGACCTTGCCGTCCTTGGTTGTGACAACCACCTCGGCAAAGGCCATCGGGGATCCGTCGGTATATCGGAAACCATAGGTCTTTGTATTGGCGCTATCTTCGACCTGCCAGCCAGCGCCATGGGCATGGGCGGGGGCAGGGACGGCCAATGGCCCTGCAATCAGCAGGGCCACCAGAACCGATAAATATGCAAAACCGGTCCGTGCCATGATCATTTATCAACGGCGAATGATAGCGTCGCACGGATGTTGTGGTTGCCGACACCTTCCTCGGCATCAGGCATGTCAGCCGCGACACGCACAATCCACAAACCGGGCGCCGAAATCCGGACCTTGGCAATGCCACTGCCAGCCTCGGTGCTCAGCGTTTCGGTCGCATAGGCCCAGGATGACGGTGTTTCAGTAAATCCGGCATAGGTTGCCAGAACCGATGTCGTCAACGGGTGGCCGTTCAAAAGGATCTGGAATTCGGCATCCTCGCCAACCTTGGTGTCACGCGGATCACTGAGCGGCACGATTTCAAGCGCATCACCAAGTGATTTGGTAATAAAATCAGCTGAGCCTTGGCCACCCACCAGAAGCTTGGCAAACTTTTCATAGCGGGTCGATGCGATGGCATCGGGATGTTCATCGGCGCCGCCAGCCTGCCAGCCATCGGGGGTCTGGGACCAGACAACACCCAGACGATGGCCGGAAATCCAGGCAGCGGTATCGGGCACTTCAAACGTACCGATCAGATTGGGCGCGTTGTCATTTTGGGAAATCGCAATGTCGTTCGTGCCGTCAGCGGTGATCAGTGTGGCGCGCACATCATTGACGCCTTCTGCTTCTTCCGGAAGGCCAAACTGATGGGTTGAATCAAGGATAAGTGTCGCATTCTCGCCCGGCTTCGCCATCTCAGGCGATTGGCTTGCGATGAATTCATGGGCGTTTGCCGACAGACCGATCAGGAGCGTTGCGGCACCAATCACCATGCTTGCTGCGAACTTTGGTTGAAACATTTGCGTTCCTTTGGGAAATTGTTTTTATGGAAGAACCATGTGCGGGTGTGAACTTTTCAAAAAAGATCATACTCGTCAAGCCGTTGATTGTGAGAGGTAGTCAAAATGACCCGCGTGACCGTATCGATTGAAGACGATCTGATGGAGGCGTTTGACGCGTTTCTTGATCACCGCGGCTATACCAACCGGTCAGAGGGATTTCGCGATCTGATCCGTGAAAAGCTTCAGAACACCAAGCTTGAAGACAATGCCGACGGGGTCGGGATTGCGGTTCTGAACTATGTCTATGATCACGAGGAACGCATGCTGGCATCACGCCTGATGAGTACCCAGCACGAACATCACAATCTGACGGTTTCCACGGTTCACTTCCATATTGATCATGATACCTGCCTTGAAAGCGTGACATTGCGCGGGCGGCTTTCGGAAATCCGTGCCTTTGCCGACAAGGTGCTGGCTCAGCCGGGCGTGCGCCACGGGCAGCTTTATACCGTGCCGGGCGAACTGCATGTCGAAAGCCATCATCATGGCGATGATCATCACGGACATGCCCATAAGCACGAACATCTTAAAATCACCACCTGATCGCGTTGCCAAATCGTCGCTGACCCCACGCCCCGTTATTGTCGGGCGGGCGGTTGATGTGTCTGTTCTCTGAAAGTTCTGCTCGATGCAATGAGAACAAACTTGCAACATCCGAATTTTTGTGAGAATGTTCGCATTATGTTCTCAGTTGTTTTGTCGATAAGAACGTAGTGGCAGGCTGCGGCAACAGGCAAAACAGTCTAGCGGTGGCGTTCCGCATTATAGGTCCGGGGAACCGCCTGCGTTGCATCCAACCCGGCCCTGTGGAATAAGAGAGTTCGAGCAATGATTCAGACCGCGCTGCATTTGGTGGATAAGGATACTATGGATAAGCAGAAGGCACTCGAAGCCGCCCTTGGGCAGATCGAACGGGCATTTGGCAAAGGTTCGATTATGAAGCTGGGTCAGCGGGAAAGCGCCGTTGATATCTCAGCCATTTCAACCGGTTCGCTCGGTCTTGATATCGGACTGGGCATTGGCGGTCTGCCGCGTGGCCGTATCGTCGAAATCTATGGTCCGGAAAGTTCGGGTAAAACCACGCTGGCGTTGCACACGGTTGCCGAAGCCCAGAAGCTTGGCGGGACCTGTGCGTTTGTCGATGCCGAGCACGCGCTTGACCCGGGATATGCCCGCAAGCTGGGTGTGAATACCGACGAACTCCTGATTTCGCAGCCCGATGCCGGTGAACAGGCCCTTGAAATCGCTGACACGCTGGTGCGTTCTGGCGCAATTGATGTTCTGGTCGTCGATTCGGTTGCTGCCCTTGTGCCGCGCGCCGAACTTGAAGGTGAGATGGGCGATACGCACGTTGGTCTGCAGGCCCGCCTGATGAGCCAAGCACTGCGTAAACTCACAAGCTCCGTTTCGCGTTCGAACTGCATGGTCATCTTCATTAACCAGATCCGTATGAAGATTGGCGTGATGTTTGGCAGCCCGGAAACCACGACCGGTGGTAACGCGCTTAAATTCTATGCCTCTGTCCGCCTTGATATTCGCCGTATCGGTCAGATCAAGGACCGCGACGAAGTCGTTGGTAACCAGACGCGTGTCAAGGTCGTCAAAAACAAGATGGCCCCGCCGTTCAAGCAGGTCGAATTCGACATCATGTATGGCGAAGGCATTTCCAAGATGGGTGAAATCCTTGATCTTGGCGTCAAGGCCGGCATCGTCGAGAAATCCGGTTCCTGGTTCTCCTATAACTCGACCCGTATCGGTCAGGGCCGCGAGAACGCCAAAAGCTTCCTGCGCGAGAACCCGGAAATGACCAAGGAGATCGAAAACAGCATTCGCGAGAGTGCCGGTCTGATCGCCGAAGCCATGACCAATATGAGCGAAGACGAACCGGTCAACGACGATTGATCTGATCAATCAGGTGACATGATTTCAAAGGGCGGGATACATCTGTACCCCGCCCTTTTTCGTTCGCAATCGATCGGTCTGGTTTCACAGGGAATTGTGTAAAGGAGGCCCGCCGTGATCTCCTTCACTTGACGTGCCCCAAAATGATCACGATTGAGAAAATATCATTTAGAATCAATGGATTGTAATGCTGTTCGCGCCGGAAAATTTGACCGGGAAGAACAGTGCCGGGAACAATTATGGGTTGTCGCCGTTTGATTTCCTGTGAGCTTTGACACCATCAATCAGGAGAATGAACATGTCGAATACGATGAAAAAGTTTCTCGCGATTCTGATGATTTCGGGTATGGGCCTTGGCCTTGCTGCCTGTGAAACTGCCGAAGGCTTTGGCGAAGACGTCGAAGATGCCGGTGAAGCAATCCAGGACGGCGCTTCCTGATCTGTAACGGATCGTTATTCATTATCTTAAAGCAACAATAGTGGGAGAATCCCATGCTAGGTTGGGCAATATTCTGTTTGGTTCTGGCGCTGATCGCCGCCGTTCTCGGCTTTGGCGGACTTGCAGGGACATTCGTCGGGATCGCAAAGATCTTGTTCTTTGTTTTCCTCGTGCTGTTTGTCGTATCGCTTGTCGTCAACGCGTTGCGTGGCCGTCGCCCGCCGGTCTGATGACCAGACAGTTGCAAAACTGCACGAAGCATACATGCCTATAGAAAGGACGCCATTTCGGCGTCCTTTTCTGCGTTAAGTGCGGCAAACGGCCCTTGTGCGCGATAACGGTTGCAAGCCGGATGCCCCGAGGCCAGAATATCGCGATAAACAACAAGACAGGCGACATGCCTGTTATCCGGACTTGAATGGAGCATCCTGCAAAGATGGAAACGATGACAAAACGTCTTCTGGCCGTCCTGATGGTTATTGGCTTTGGTCTTGCCCTTGGTGCCTGCGAAACCGCCGAAGGATTTGGTCGCGATATGGAAAAACTCGGCAAGTCGATCCAGGACAGTGCAAACGACTAGTCCACGAACGACCCATCTTCAGACAAACTGTCTTCACACAGACCGCCTCGACCTTTCGGCGGCCAGATTGGCCGATATCCCCGACCTTTATGCGTTCCTTGGTGATCGTGACGCCATGCGGTTCACCCAGTGTGATGAAAGCTTTGCGGCGTGTCGCAAGCGCGTACTGGTCCATGAATGGTTCCGGCGCCGCGATGGATTTGCACCATGGGTCGTAAGGCTGCGCAAGTCTGGCGACATCATTGGATGGGGCGGGCTTTATACCGATCCGTTTGATCCCGGTTGGGGGCCGGAGCTTGGCTATTATCTGGCGCCGAACGCCTGGGGGCAGGGGATTGGTCGGGAACTGGCGACTGCGGCGCTTGACTATGGGCGGGGCAGGACATCGATTTCGTGTCTGACCGCCTTTGCCCATCCGCAAAATTTGGCGTCGCGCAAATTGTTGCTGGGCCTTGGCTTTGAGGCCGCCGGGTTTGTTAAGGAAATGAACCGGGATCGATTCACATTATTGCTGAAAACCGGCTGAAATTCGGCTGCCTTTGGCCCGACTGAGCGGCCCGAAATCGCCGAATTGGGCAAAACTTGCGGCAAATCCCCCGGACTCCTTTCGCCTGACTGGACAGGGCAGGGCCGAGCCGCTAAATAGGGCAGTCCGTTCGCCAGTATGGCGCGCGCAGTTGTTCCGCGTTTTCCGGGTTGGAGAGATATGCAGACCGTCAACGATATCCGCACCACGTTTCTGGAGTTCTTCCGCAAGAACGGCCACGAAGTCGTTTCGTCCAGCCCGCTGGTGCCGCGCAATGACCCTACCCTGATGTTCACCAACGCCGGGATGGTTCAGTTCAAGAACGTTTTTACCGGCCAGGAACACCGCGATTATTCGCGTGCCGCGACCTCGCAGAAATGCGTGCGCGCCGGGGGCAAGCATAACGACCTTGAAAATGTCGGTCATACCGCACGCCATCACACCTTCTTTGAAATGCTCGGCAACTTTTCGTTTGGCGATTACTTCAAGGAAAACGCGATTGAATTCGCCTGGAACCTGATCACCAAGGAATATGGCCTGCCAAAAGACAAGCTTCTGGTCACGGTCTATCACACCGATGACGAGGCGCATGGCCTTTGGAAAAAGATCGCCGGTCTTTCTGATGACCGCATCATCCGTATCCCGACCTCGGATAACTTCTGGTCGATGGGTGATACCGGTCCGTGTGGTCCGTGCTCGGAAATCTTCTTTGACCATGGCGATCACATCTGGGGTGGCCCTCCGGGCAGTGCGGAAGAAGACGGCGACCGTTTCATTGAAATCTGGAACCTCGTCTTCATGCAGTACGAACAGATGGCAAATGGTGATCGTGTTGACCTGCCCAAGCCGTCGATTGATACCGGCATGGGTCTCGAACGTATTGCCGCTGTGCTTCAGGGCAAGCACGACAACTATGACATCGATTTGATGCGTGCGCTGGTCGAAGCATCGGCCGATGCCACCAACACCGATCCGGATGGTTCGCATAATGTGTCGCACCGCGTGGTTGCCGACCATCTGCGTTCGACCAGCTTCCTGATTGCCGATGGTGTTCTGCCGTCCAATGCCGGTCGCGGCAACGTTCTGCGCCGTATCATGCGCCGTGCGATGCGCCACCTGCACATGGTCGGAACCCAGGATCCGACGATGTATAAGCTGGTCCCGGCACTCGTAAGCAAGATGGGCGGTGCCTTCCCGGAACTGGTCCGTGCGCAGGCATTGATCGAAGAAACCCTCAAGCTTGAAGAGCAGGGCTTTAAAACCATGCTTGATCGTGGTCTCAAGATGCTTGATGACGCGACCGATGGCATGGATGCGGGCGCGACCCTTTCGGGTGACGTCGCGTTCAAGCTTTATGACACCTATGGCTTCCCGCTTGATCTGACGGCCGATGCGCTCAAAGAACGCAAAATCGGCATCGATGAAGCTGGCTTCACCACCGCCATGGAAGAACAGAAAGCCAAGGCACGCGCGGCATGGTCCGGTTCGGGCGAAGCCGCGACCGAGGAAGTCTGGTTTGACATCAACGACCGTGATGGCGCGACCGAATTCCTGGGTTATGAAACCGAAACCGCCGAGGGTGTTGTTACCGCACTGATCAAGGACGGTGCCGAAGTCAAATCGGCATCCAAGGGCGACGAAGTTGCCGTTCTTGCCAACCAGACCACTTTCTTTGGTGAGTCCGGTGGTCAGCAGGGCGATGCCGGTGTGATCAAAACCGAACATGGTGCGATCATTGAAATTACCGACACCCAGAAAAAGCTGGGAAGCTTGCATGTGCATCTCGGCAAAGTGACCGAAGGTGACGTCAAGGTCGGCGACGCTGCGGAATTCCGCGTCGATCATACCCGCCGTTCAAGCTTGCGTGCCAATCACTCGGCCACCCACCTTTTGCATGCGGTTTTGCGCAAGCACCTTGGTGATCACGTAACCCAGAAGGGATCCCTGGTCGCGGCTGATCGTCTGCGTTTCGACATCTCGCATCCCAAGGCTGTCACGGCCGAGGAAGCCGCAGTGATCGAAGCCGATGTCAACAGCCTGATCCGCGAAAACAGCGAAGTCACCACCCGTCTGATGACCCCGGACGAGGCGATTGAACTGGGTGCGATGGCGCTGTTTGGCGAAAAATACGGTGATGAAGTCCGCGTTGTTTCGATGGGCCTGCCGGTCGCTAATGAACATGCCTATTCGCTTGAACTTTGCGGTGGTACGCACGTGAAGCGCACCGGTGATATCGGCATGTTCAAGATCGTGTCCGAGGGAGCTGTTTCAAGCGGTGTCCGCCGTATCGAGGCCCTGACCGGTGCCGATGCCGCCAAATACATGTCGGCGCGTGAAAACCTTCTGACCACGGTTGCTGCAGACCTTAAAGCCGTTCCTGAGGATGTCCCGGCCCGCGTCAAGGCGCTGCAGGAAGAACGTCGTCGTCTGGAACGCGAAGTATCCGACCTGCGCAAAAAGCTGGCAACGGCCGGTTCTGGTGCGGCATCCGGTGGTGATGCGTTCAAGGAAGTCAACGGTGTCAAAATGGCACTGCGGTCGCTTGACGGCATTCCGGCCAAGGAACTCAAAGGCATGGTCGACGAGCTCCGCGATCAGATGGGTTCAGGCATTGTCGCCCTTGTGTCGGGTGACGGTGGCAAGGCATCCATCGTTGTCGGCCTGACCGCGGACCTGACGGATAAATACAGCGCAGTTGATCTTGTGCGCATCGGTGTTGAAAAGCTCGGTGGCAAGGGCGGTGGTGGCCGTCCGGATATGGCACAGGGCGGCGGTTCCGACCCGGCGCAGGCGGATGCCGCACTGGCCGCGATCGAGGCACACATCGCTGGCTAAGCGATCATCAGCCAAAAAGTCTGATGAATTAAAGGGCCCCGTTTGGGGCCCTTTTTCTATGTAACCCTGCGGTGCTTAAGCTTGCTAAAGTATATCTTTGGGTTGCACGGTTGGCCCTCCGAGAGATAACCTTGAGTTGTATCTTTGGGGGAGTAAAAATGAAGCCAGATTATTTGTCGCAAGGTGAAGCTGCTCGTCTTTTTCCTGTCTTAGCCACCACATCTAAAGAGGGAAGAACAACAGCCGTCGTCCTCAGTTGCCTGACCAGCATTCACGAGTTCGGGCAAAGTCTCCTGAAGTCTGTCAATTTACGCGTCGGTAAGACGTCGTCTGTTGAAGCCTTTACCGAAATTGTTTTTGCTGGTGACAAGGCTGCTTCAAAGGACAGGCCGGACGGTTTGTTAATCGTGCGTACAGGTAAGCGCGAATGGCGTGCTCTTATCGAGACGAAAGTCGGTTCCAATGAACTCAATGACGAACAAGTGGACCGCTATCGGAACTTGGCAAAACTCCATGGCGTCGATTGTGTCGTAACAATTTCAAACCAATTCACGTCTCGTCCTGAAAACCATCCATTACAGTCGGTTAGGAAAAGCCGTTCGAAAATTCCAGTCTACCATTGGTCTTGGATGTTTATTCTAACCACTGCCGATCTTTTGATTAGCAATGATGAGATCGCAGATTCCGATCAGCTCTATCTGTTAAATGAACTTAAGCGGTTTTTGACCCATGAAAGCACAGGGATCAAAGGCTTCGATCGCATGCCGCCAGAGTGGACAGAGTTGAATAAGTTGGTCTCCGCTTCGGAGGCGATACCCGCCAAGTCAGAGGCTGCATTGGCAGTTCTAGAAGCTTGGCACCAAGAAACCCGCGATCTGTCCTTAATATTGACCCGAAAAACTGAGGCTTTGGTTAGAGAAAAATTGCCTCGCAAGCACCTTGATGATCCCAACTTGAGGCTTAAGGAAGAGTTCGCGAATCTCAGAGAAACGAAGCGACTTGGCGCAACATTGATTGTTCCTGATGCAGCATCTCCGGTGGAGATTTATGCCAACCTGATGACACGAACTATCTCTGTTGAGATGTTCCTGAGAGCGCCAGAAGACAAGAAGTCAACTAAGGCGAGAGTTAACTGGCTGCTGAGACAGTTAAAAACAGTTAGTACGCCAGATATTCATGTGCGTTTGATGTGGCCGGGAAGCAGCGAGGCAACCCTTTACCCGTTGGAAGACCTCAGAGAAGACCCAGCTATTGCCGAAACAGGTAAAGAGGGAATGCAAGTTCTCGGGTTCCACATCCTGCTGTCGCGAAGAGTTGGCGCTAAGTTTACACAACAGACTAATTTCATTGCTATCTTGGAACAGATTGTTCCGGAGTTTTATCAAGAGGTTGGACAGAATCTCGTCGCTTGGAGAAAGTCTCCTCCTAAGATTAAGCCTAATCGTGACGGCTCAACTGATGTGAGTGTTGATGCTCTTGAGGAAGAGGCTGAAGAGATGGCCTTGGATAGCTGACAAGTGAAAGATATGATGAATTAAAAGGGCCCCGAACGTGGCCCTTTTCTTTTGTCTGATGATATCGGTTGGTGCCGCGTTTGTTTGTTATGCGTCTTCTTCGAACGCAGAATTTTTGACCGGTTTCTGATGATGCAAGACCCGCGTAGCCGCCCGAACAACGGTTTTACGGTCGTTTTCTTCGGGGATGTCGCGCTCCGCGGCATTGGCGATCATGCGGGCGTGGGTGCGCAGCACTTCGCGTTGATGATCGGTCTCTGCCAGTCGCATCAGGCTTTCAAGGATTTCAGCCATCGGCAACAACACATCCGGCTTTGCGGTCGCAGACTGGCGGATCTGGTCATAGGCCGCCCCCAACATGCCGCCAAAATCGGACATCAGGGCATGGAGGCGAACTTCATTGTCATCATCGCGCCAGATCCCGACCGGATAGCGAAACTGCATGGCATGTGGAAGGGCGTCCCCCAGACGATAGATCGCGGCAATGGCCGTGAACGGGTCATTGATGCCCGGTGACAGGGCGCGCAGAGCAACTTCGACCAGTTGGCGCAGGGCAAATTCGACATCGAGCATGGCCGTGCGGTGCGATCCGATCATGATCGCCTCAAGAATATCAGCGTGGCATTGTTCGATATTGTCTTGTGCCTGTTTGGAGACGTCATCCTTCAAAGGGACGATACGTCCGACAATATCACCGATCAGCACGTGTTGGCCTGCACGGATCACAAGTGAAATACGTGTATCGGTCTGTTTGGCGATTTCACAAATTTTTTCATAATCCACGCCCTGCACATATCCCGAAGACGCGACGCAAATGGCCTGATCGCGGGGGATGTCCTGCGGGTCGGGCAGGGTTGTCTGGGCGCGTTCGGCGGCCTTGATCGGATCGGTCAGGGTGTTGCTGGCCGATTGAATGGTTTCCTCAAGATTTTTGCCAACACGCTGAATGACCTCGTCGGCAACGATCGACCGGCCAAGGTGGTGGACAAACAGGATCAGGACAAAAACGCTGATGACAAACAGCGCAATACCGACCGTCACAGCCAGATGCGGCACCGGGGCAGAATCCGGTTTCTCGCCCATCAGCATAAGGGAGGTGATCAAAAACAGGATGCTGCCAACAAAAGTGCCCAGCGCGTTCTGGGTTTTGTTATCGCCCATGAAGTTGCGGATCATGCGCGGTCCAAGTGACCCGGCGGCAAGGGTGAGAACCACCATCGTGATCGACAGGGCAAAGGTCGTCAGGGTGACCAGTGTGGCCAACAGGGTTTCAAGCAACCCGCGCACCGCCTGGATTTCATTGAACCCGGGCAACAGGCTGGGAAACATGTCGCGCAGGATATCCTGGGGGGCTGCCATAATGCCAACCGCAAAGGCCGCACCGCCCAGTGCAAAAAGCAAAGGCGATACCCACAGGCTATAGGTCAGAAATTCCCAAACGCGGATCAGGCGTTGAACCATGATGCAAAATCCCCTTTCGGGTCAAAGAGTGTCGCGTGACCCGGATCGGGGGAAAACGCATGGACATCATATGATTAAACGCCGATCAGCGCATGCAGTTCCCGCCTGATCTGTTTTGCTGTCAGCAAAGGGGATTTTAAATGCGCAAGCAATGAGGAAACGCGCGCAGAAAGGCAGGGCAGACTTATCAGATATCGACTTGTTCGATGGCTGCTTTGCCGATCAGGGCTTCTGCCTTGGGCGTGCCCTTGCGCGCGGTGTCGGGCAGCTTTGCCAGTTGATCGGCGGCCGCCCGGATGTCGTCAAGGTCATCGATCTCGTCGCAGACTTCCATCACCCGGTTCCAGATCGCGTCATGATCCATCCCGCCCATAACGGTCAGGGCAATGGCGCGATTAAGCGTTGCCTGCGGATGGTTGGCATCCTGGGACAGGATTTGTTCAAACGCCTCAAAGGCCGCGATCAGATGGCCTTCACGCAGATTGATCACACCCAAATCGTTTGATGCAGCAAGCGAGGACGGATTGATCCGAAGCAGCTGTTCAACCGCACGCCGTTCGCTTTCAAAATCCTCGTTGGCGCGATGGCATGTGGCGATCAGACGGTGGATGCTTTCTGATCCCGGACTGTGGTGGGCGGCAGTTTGCAGGGCCGAAAGGGCGGCGTCATAGCGTTCGAGTGCGATCAATGCCTGCCCGCGCAAGGTCAGCATTTCCGGATCAGTCGGTTTGGCGCGCAGCACGATATCAATGTGGTTGAGTGCGCTACGTGCGTCACCGTTTTCGAGCAATGCGCGTGCAATGTGATGCAGGCAGTCTTCATGACCCCCATCAGATTGCAGCACCGTGCGATACTCACCGATTGCTTCGATGACCGAACCTTTTTCATGAAGCGCACGTGCCAGCCCGAAACGGGCATCCAGGTTATCCATATCTTCGCCAAGTGCCTGGCGCAGCATGTTGATTGCGGCGTCATACTGTCGCTGCTTCAAGGCGGCAAGCCCCATATCAGAAAAGGACATTGCATTCATAGGAGGTCTCCCAATCCAATCGCAATCCGTTGACCGGACCGCTGAATTTATCGATTAACGATGGGATTATAATGCCCAAACCGATCATTACCAGCCCTATGTCATAACGAATTCATGACGCCAGACCTGTTGCCGTTGTGAGCCCCAAAAAGCAAAGGCCCCGGAATGTGTCGGGGCCTTTGTGTGATCATGATGCCAGTGCCTTACAGCTTATGGATCATCTTGATTTCCATGAAGTCTTCAAGGCCGAACAGGCCGCCTTCGCGACCGTTGCCCGATTGTTTGTAGCCGCCAAACGGGCTGCCCGCCATCGGGGAAGAGCCGTTGAGCAACACCATGCCGGCGCGCAGCTTGCGGGCAACGCGGTCGGCCTTTTCGGCGTCCGGGGTCTGGACGTAGGCCGCCAGGCCATAAGGTGTGTCATTGGCGATCGCGATGGCTTCTTCTTCGGTGTCAAACGGGATCATCGAGACCACCGGGCCAAAGATTTCCTCGCGTGCGATGCGCATAGTGTTGTTCACATCGGCAAAGATGGTGGGTTTGACAAAGTAGCCCTCATTGGTGTCATCGGGCTTGCCCGCACCGCCGACGAGAAGGGTCGCACCTTCGTCGATGCCAGCCTGAATAAGGGTCTGAACCCGGTCAAACTGGATGTGACTGACAAGCGGACCAATATGGCTGCCTTCCTTGGTCGGATCGCCAACTGATGCTTCTTCGCCAACGCGCTTGGCAACCTTGACGGCCTCGTCATAGATCGAGCGCTGGACCAGCATGCGGGTGGGCGCATCACAAGTCTGGCCGGAGTTATTGAAGACGGCATTCACGCTCCAGGCGATGCGATCTTCGATATCGACATCGTCAAACACGATGTTTGGCGACTTGCCACCGAGTTCGAGGGTCACGCGTTTGATGTTTTCCGAGGCGTCCTTGGTGATTGCCTTACCCGCCCGGGTCGATCCGGTAAAGGACATCATGGTGATGTCAGGATGACGTGACAGGGTCGCACCGGCAACCGGGCCTGCGCCCTGAACCATGTTAAAGGCACCGGCCGGGAAGCCTGCCTCATGGATCATTTCGGCATACAACATGGCATTAAGCGGGGTGAATTCTGACGGCTTGAGAACGCAGGTGCAGCCAACGGCCAACGCCGGTACCACTTTGAGCACGATCTGGTTGATCGGCCAGTTCCATGGCGTGATCAGGCCGCAAACCCCGATCGGCTCGCGTAAGAGATGCTCACCGTTATAAAGGGTCTCCTCGGTCTTGAGTTTTTTCAGCGCGACGATGAAATCTTCGAGGTGGGCAGTGCCGGCTGCGGCCTGCTGTTCATGCGACATGGTCGTCGGCGCGCCGAGTTCCTTGGTGATGGTATCGGCGACTTCGCCATAGCGGCGCTTATAGATCGCAAGCAGGTTTTCAAGCCAGCCAAGGCGCTGTTCAAGCGTGGTCTGGCTATAGCTTTCAAAGGCGCGTTTGGCGGCGGCGACCGCAAGGTCGACATCTTCTTCGCTGGCCAGCGTGATTTGGGTGATGACTTCTTCGGTGGCCGGATTGATCACATCCATCTTTTCCGATGAAATCGGATCAACCCACTTGCCGTTGATGTAAAATTTGCCTGCGTTATCCATTGGAAGCCTTCCTGATCGTTTTGTTGTGTCATTGCCTGGCATTGATGCCCGGCACGGGTGACGTTCGGGGCGTGGTTTTCAGGTTCGTTTCCTCAGCCAGCTTTTTATGATGTCGCGATGGCGTTCGCCGCCATAGCTGGCAAAATGCCCGCCATGCACGACCCGGACCGGCAAATCATAAAGCCGTTCCATGGATCGGACATAGTCGGTTGCATTTGCATGATAAGTGTCTTCGATCAAAGGTCCATCATAAACAATGTCCCCGGAAAACAGGATGCCGGTCGCTTTTTCCCAAAGGGCAATGCCGCCCGGCGAATGACCCGGTGTGTGAATGACCTCGAAATGGCGATCACCGAGATCAATCACATCGCCATCTTCGACAATCCGGGTGGCCGGTGCTGCCTTGACCGCATAGGTGGTCGAGGCATAGGGAGGCGGCGGCAGTTTGGTGAAAATCTCATCCGTGACATAGGGATCAGCCAGCGTGTTCTTGCGCGTCGGGGCAGCCAGCAGGTCGGCCTCGCAGCGATGGCACACCCGGTTTTCAAATTCGTGGTGGCAGCCGATATGATCAAAATGGGTGTGACTGGCAACCGCCTGAACGGACCGTTCGGTGACAAGCGGCACCCATTCGGTCAGAGATACAACCCCCATGCCACTATCAACCAGCATGTCGCCATCGCGCCCGCGGACATGCCAGATGTTGCAGCGGTAAAATTCCTCGATGAACGGTTCGCCGATATAGGTCACGTCATCGCCAACGGTTTTCAGACTGTACCAGTCTTCGGGTTTGGCGCGGTCCATACTCATGAAGCGGTACTCTCTTGTATCGGGTGGGGCGGATGGCCGGGCAACAGCACGACTGAAGCCGGATCAAGGGTCAGTTCCACCCACGCACCCGGTTCAATGATCGCTGATTGCGGCATATGGGCGGTGACCGTCATGCCGGGATAATCAAGCGGGCTTAGGTGGGCGCGATGATGGGTGCCAAAGAACGATCCGTCTTCGACCTTGGCCTTGCCAAGTGTGACGCGCGGTCCGGTGCCGGTGCTGGCCCGGAAGTGTTCAGGGCGGATGGCAAGTGTCACCTGGGTATCGGGGGCAAAGCCCGCGTGGTCAAACGCTGGAAGTTCGACAGAGCCAAGCGGTGTCTTGATGGTCAGTGTTGTTTCGGTCGCGCTTTCGAGCGTGCCGGGGATGAAATTGACTTCGCCCATGAAGCTTGCCGAGAACAGC
Organism: Thalassospira sp. CA1; assembly: GCF_059052855.1. Lineage (NCBI taxonomy): Bacteria > Pseudomonadati > Pseudomonadota > Alphaproteobacteria > Rhodospirillales > Thalassospiraceae > Thalassospira > Thalassospira sp. CA1. The sequence goes on along the minus strand of NZ_JBZCIA010000003.1, from coordinate 19,926 downwards.
GTTTTGGGCTGCATGTAAATGCTTTCCGGGCTTCCGACATCCTCAATTTTGCCGGCATTCATCACCACGATCCGATCGGCAATCGCCATCGCTTCTTCCTGATCGTGGGTGACGTGGACAAAGGTGGTGCCAACCCGCTTCTGAATGGCTTTGAGCTCATCCTGCATCTGACGACGAAGCTTGAGGTCAAGCGCGCCGAGCGGCTCGTCAAGCAACAGAACATCGGGTTCAACCGCAAGTGCCCGGGCAAGGGCAACGCGCTGGCGCTGGCCACCGGAAAGTTCATGCGGTTTCTTGTTCGCCGATGTCTTGAGCCCGACCATATCAAGCAGTTCTTCGGCCTTTGCATGGCGTTCGGCCTTGCCGACCTTGCGCATCTTAAGCCCAAAGGCGACGTTGTCGCGCAAGCTCATATGCGGGAACAGGGCGTAGTCTTGAAACATCGTGGTGGTCGGACGTTTGGCGGGGGCAACGTCGCCCATATCCTTGCCGTCGATTTCAATCGTACCGCTGGTTGGCGACAGGAAGCCGCCCAGAAGCGATAACAAGGTGGTCTTGCCGCAGCCCGACGGGCCCAGAAGGACAATGAATTCGCCAGCCGCGATTTCAAGGCTGACAGCGTCAAGGGCGGTGAAATCGCCAAAGGTCTTGGTGGCGTTGCGAATGGAGACAGGGGCGGTCATTTCTTTGCCGTCCTTCTAAAGACAATCAATTCAAGAATAAGCAGCAGCGCAACCGATACAAGGAAGACAACGCTTCCGACCGCGTTGGTTTTCGGGTTCAGGCCCGAACGCAGCATGCTCCAGATTTCAACCGGCAGGGTGACGTCAAAGCGCGACAGCAGGAATGCGATGATGAATTCATCCCAGCTAAACGTCACCGACAGGAAAAAGGCCGCAAGGATCGATGGCATCAACATCGGGGCGGAGACCTGCGTCATCACCTGCCATTCGGCAGCACCCAGATCGCGGGCAGCCCGTTCGATGTTTTTCTGATGATCCCCCATCGAGGCATAAATGATCGCAAAGCACAGCGGCAGATTGATCACCACATGCCCGATCCCGACCGTCCAAAGCGACAGCGAAACACCCAGCCAGTTAAAGGTGGTCAGCAAGCCCAACGCAATGATCAGGTAACTGACCGTCATCGGTGCAATCAGAAGGCCGCGTTGCAGGCGCGATGCCGGCAGGACAAATCGCGCCAGCCCATAGGCCGCACAGAAGCCAAGCACGCAGGCGACCGTCGCCGAGCCGATGGCAACCATCAAGGAGTTCGTCAGAGCCGACATCAGGCGACTGTCAGAAAAGACCTCGCCATACCATTTAAGGGTCGCGCCGTTAAACGGTGGAACCGGCAGGCGACCATCCTGAAATGAAAACAGGACGAGCACGGCCACAGGCAAAAATATGAAGCCATAAAGTGCCGCCAGATAGGACCAGGACAGCAGTTTGGAAAAGCGTGAAGAGATCATTTTACGTTCTCTCCATCTTGAGCCAGCGCGCACAGGCAATATAGGCCAGTGTCACCACAACCATCAGAATGATCGAAAGCGTGGCGGCCATCGGGAAATCGGCGCGGCGGCCCAGTTGCAGCATGATGACTTGCGGCAGGGCGAGTTCGTTATTGCCGCCCAGGATCTGCGGGGTGATGTAATCGCCAATGCAGAGCACAAAGGTCAGGAACGCACCGACCATAATGCCCGGCAATGTTAGCGGTAACACGACATGCCAGAATACCTGAAACCCGTTTGCACCAAGATCGGCGGCAGCTCTGCGATAGTTGGGCGGCATCTGCACCAGATTGGCATAGATCGTCAGCGTCAACAGCATGACAAAGAAATGCACAAACCCGATGACGGTGGCGGTTCGTGTGCTGGCCAGTTCGAGCGGTTCGGAAATCACCCCCAGATAGACCAGGGTGTTATTGATCACGCCGTTTTGCGCCAGCACCAGAAGCCAGGAATAGGACCGCACCACATAGCTTGTCCAGAAGGGTAAGATCGCCATGATCAGCGCCATACGCTGCCATTTTTGCGGCACGCGTTCGGCAATGATCCAGGCCAGCGGATAGGCAAGGATCACGGAAATGATCGTTACCGTGAAGGTGATTTCAAGCGAGACAAAAAGCCCCTTAAGCAAATGGGCCTTTTCAAAGAATTCGATGTAATTGTCGAAATTCCACGCCATGACGATCTCGCGCCCCTTGCGGGTCGCCAAGCTGATCGCGGCCATGACGATAAAGGGAATAACGAAAAACGCGACGGTCCACAGAAGGGCCGGGGTTACAAAGCCCCATGCGCGGCGATTTTCGCGTGTTTCAAGGCTGGCAGTGGCCATAACGGTATCCTTTTAGCAAACCGGCCCGCTTGGATGGGGGGATGGTTGCTTGTAACTCGCTTGGGATGGTGGGCGCCGTTGGGGTCAGCTTACCGCAAGTTTGGCACCGATGCCCCGCAAAAAGCGGGACATCGATAGGTGGCAGTAGACAAGGGATTGCTTACTGCTGGAGCATCTCGACCCAGGCATCCTGCATCTCGGCATCGAGATCGGCATCCGGGATCGGGTAAAGCTGCGAGTTCTTGAGGTATCCGTCCTGATCATCCCAACGAAGGGCTGCTTTCTGGGCGTCGGTCAGGTTTTCGCCCGCCTTGGCGTTGGCCGGCATCCCCCAATAACAAGACGAGGTCGCAAGACGCGCCTGGCCTTCGGGGCTCATGATGTATTGAACGAACTTAAGCGCAAGGTCAGGCTTTTCAGAATCCTTCATCACCCCGATCGACTGGGCCCAGCGAAGACCACCCTGTTTGGGGATGATCCAATCGAGGTTCGGCTTTTCTTCGGACAGCACCGCCGTGATCCATTCACCGCCACCAACAAGGATATCGACTTCCCCGGTTGCGAGCGCAGTCTGGGAAGAAACAACTTCGCCAACCTGTTTGGAGACCTTTTTCATCGCAAACAGCTTTTCCTTGATCGCGGGCATATCGTCCGCACCAAGATCAGCCGTATCAATGCCAAGACCCAGGCCAACAAGGCCGATCACCGGCAGGTAATAGTCATAAACCGCGATGCGGCCGGCATATTTGTCCGACCAGATCACCGACATGTCTTCCATGTCCTTGGGATCGACCTTGGTCTTATCGAACGAAATGGTGTTGTAGCCGAACTTCTCGGTGACAGCATAGGTTTTGCCATCCACCACGTTGTTTTCGGCCATCACGACTTCGGGGAAGATATCGGATGTCGGCAGGGCATCGGCGGGGATTTCGGCCAGAACGCCCATTTCGACCGCGCGATGGACATCAACACCATCAATTACAAACACATCCCAGTCGCCCGGACGGGATTGCTCAATGATCGAAAGACCGGCACCGGTGCCTTCATATTCCTTGAGATTGACTTTGACGTCGTGTTCTTTCTCAAACGGCTCGATCAAGGCCGGATCGGTATGGTCGCACCAGACCAAAGCATTCAATTCTTCGGTTGCTTGTGCGGTTTGCGCCATGGCAACGGCGCCCAGAATAAAGGTCGCAGTGCTACTCAGAAACTTGTTGCGGGTCTTCCCCGTGGATACGTGACGAGACATAGGCTCTCCCTGATTTCATAGTTGAGGCCTCCCTTGAATTGGGTTTTTCGGCGCTTATCTAGCGCCGTTGAAAAAATATTGAACGCGTTCATTTTTTGAGTCAATGTTAATTTTGAACCCGTTCAGTTTTCCGGAGTGACAATGTCAGGACTGCGCGCCCAAAAGAAAGCCGATAAAAACCGCCGTATTCTCGAGGCGGCGACGACGCTGTTTCGCAAAGTCGGATATGACAGTGCGCGCATTGAAGACATCGCCGAAATGGCCGGTGTGTCTGTCGGGACGTTCTATAACTACTTCAAAAACAAGGGCGATATGCTGATGGCCACGGTCTCGATGGAAGTCGAGGAAGTGCTGGCAGCGGGGGATGCCATTATCGCGCGCGAACATGAAGATGTCGCCACGGCCTTGTCCGAACTGATCGGCAAATATTACGACCACTCCCTGACATATCTGTCCAAGGAGATGTGGCGCACGGCGATGTCACTGTCGATTGCGCAGCCCGAAACACCGTTTTCCCAACGCTATACAGCGCTTGATCATCGTCTGTCCAAACAGGTCTGCGATCTGATTCGCGCCTTGCAGGATCGCGGTGCCGTGCGCAAGGATGTAGACTGCGATGCCACAGGCGAGCTTGTCTTTAACAACGTCAACATGATGTTCATCGAGTTTGTCAAAGACGAAGAGATGGATGTCGATGGCCTGAAGGCCAGCGTGGCACGGCAGAATGCCCCGCTGGCATTGCTGATGTCTTGTGATGCTGCCTGAAGCTTACCAGTCTGGCTCAGAAAACAACGCCCGGATCACCCGATCATTCGTCTGACAAGACGCTTGTACAGCCATGCGAAGTTCGACTTGAGGTGCGCGCTGTCACAGACAACCCGTTGATTCCATGATATCAAAGGCAAAATGCTGTTGATCGCGTCGGCGGATGATCGCATCGACAGTCAGGCAAAAATAGTGGAACGGGCAGAGTATGCAGGAGACCGGTCAGAGCGCGGATGACGCGTTTGACATGTTTTCGGATCGGGACAGCGCAGGCGGTATCGGTGAGCTCAGGCTTGCCGATGGTGAACTGTTTGAATTGCCCGGTGTGACCGGGCGTCTGGAACGGATCGATTTCGGTAACGGCATCTGTTTGCACCGTGCGGAATTGAATGTCCGCGAGGATTCCAGATTTGATGTTCAAAACGCTTTGCCGCCGGGCTGGCTTGCCGGATCTGTCAATATTCTCGGCGACCTTGATTTTGATTGCCCGGATGGCAGCAAACACACCATGTCGCCCGAGATTGGATTGATGATGCGCGTCGACCGGCCCGGGACGCGCTATTTTCTGCCTAGTGGACAGGTGATCCGCCATGCCGGGGTTACCATCGGGCTTGATGCGCTGCGTGCCAAGTTTGGCGATGATCTGCCAGCACCACTTGATCCCTATCTGTCCGATGATCAAAGCGTGATTGAAGTCGGGGCGCTTGGGCTTAACAACAAGATCAGAAGCATCGTCAGTGCGATGTTCTCCGCCCAAGCGACCGGCGTTGGGCGCAAGTTCAAGCTTCAAGGTTTATCAACCCTGTTTCTTGCCGAGATGATTGATGCCTATTGCCTGCTGCATCACGATGGCGAAAAGACGCCGGAACCAAGCGTTCTTGAAAAGACGGTGATCGAAGACACGATGGCCAAAATCACTGGCGATCTGGCGGCCGCGGTCTCGGTTGCCCAGTTGGCAGATGCGGGTGGGATGACGGAAAGCCGCCTTAACAGCCTGTTCAAGCACGAGACGGGCAAAAGCTGTGCGGACTTTATCCGCTCCAGGCGGATGGAGCGGGCCCGGGAGTTGCTGGCGTCGCGTGATTTCACTGTCAAGCAGGTCGCAGCAGCGGTTGGCTTTAACCATGTCAGCAACTTTTCACGGTCCTATCGCGACTGGTATGGCGAAAGTCCTGCGCAGGCACTCAAGCGCAATGGCACATAAGCTGTGCGGTGTTTGTTCCCTTGCTCAAATCAGTTGGACGCCCTAGGTTAACGCGAACGTCAACTTGTGTTGCAGGGCAAAAATGAAGTTTCAGGGTACGGAAAATTACGTCGCGACCGAAGATCTGATGGTGGCGGTCAATGCCGCGATCACGTTGCAGCGACCACTTCTGGTCAAAGGCGAACCGGGCACCGGCAAGACGGTGCTGGCCGAGGAAATCGCAAAGTCGCTTGGTAAGAAACTGATCACCTGGTCGATCAAATCCACCACGCGCGCCCAACAGGGCCTTTATGAATATGATGCGGTGTCGCGCCTGCGTGATAGTCAATTGGGCGATGAGCGTGTCCATGACATCGGCAATTACATCGTCAAGGGCAAGCTGTGGGAAGCGTTTGAAGCCGACGGCGAAGCGCCCGTCCTTCTGATTGATGAAATCGACAAGGCTGATATCGAGTTCCCCAATGACCTGCTTCAGGAACTCGACCGGATGGAGTTCTTCGTTTACGAGACCCAGCAGATGGTCAAAGCCATCAACCGCCCGATTGTGATCATCACCTCAAACAATGAAAAGGAATTGCCGGACGCGTTCTTGCGGCGTTGTTTCTTCCACTACATCCGCTTCCCGGATGCAGACACCATGGCTGAAATCATCGAGGTGCATTACCCCGGCATCCAGAAACGTCTGGTGGCTGAGGCATTGAACCTGTTTTACGACATGCGTGATGTGTCGGGCCTGAAGAAAAAGCCCTCAACCTCTGAACTTCTGGATTGGTTGAAGCTTTTGATGGCCGAAGACTTGCCGCCCGAGGCGCTTCGTGCCAAGGATGCCAAAACCGCCGTGCCCCCGATGCATGGTGCGTTGCTTAAGAACGAGCAGGACGTGCATCTGTTTGAGCGGCTTGCCTTCATGGCACGGCGCGAAGGGCGTTAATCCCGATGTTCACCGGCTTTTTCTATAAGCTGAAAGATGCGCGCGTGCCGGTCAGTCTGCGCGAATATTTGACATTGCTTGAGGCGGTGGAAAAGGGACTGGCCGGATATTCGGTGGAGGATTTCTATTATCTGGCGCGGTCCGCGCTGGTGAAGGATGAACGCCATCTTGATAAGTTCGATCGCGTCTTTTCCGAGCATTTCAAAGGCGTGATCGACCTGACTGACGGCATGGATGAGGTCGAGAAGACCGAAATTCCCGAAGAGTGGCTGCGCAAGCTTGCCGAGAAATTCCTGACCGAGGAAGAAAAAGCCGAGATCGAAGCCCTTGGCGGTTGGGAAAAACTGATGGAGACGCTTAAACAGCGTCTGGAAGAACAAAAGGGCCGTCATCAGGGTGGCAATAAATGGATCGGTACGGCCGGGACATCGCCGTTTGGCGCTTATGGCTATAACCCCGAAGGAGTGCGGATCGGGCAGGATAAATCCCGCCATCGCCGCGCGGTCAAGGTTTGGGACAAGCGCGAATTCAAGAACCTTGATGACAGTGTCGAAATCGGCACGCGTAATATCAAGGTCGCCCTGCGACGTTTGCGTAAATGGGCAAGGACCGGGGCGGCGGATGAGCTCGATCTGCCGGGCACGATTACATCAACTGCCCGCCAAGGCTGGCTTGATGTTCAAATGCGCCCGGAACGCCATAACGCGGTCAAGGTGTTGATGCTGTTTGATGTTGGCGGCTCAATGGATGATCACATCAAGGTCTGTGAAGAACTGTTTTCGGCGGTCAAAACCGAATTCAAGCATCTTGAATATTACTACTTCCACAATTGCCCCTATGAAGGGCTTTGGAAAGATAACGCGCGGCGCTGGAACGAACAGGTATCGACCTGGGATGTGATCAATACCTATGGCGCGGATTACAAGCTAGTGATTGTTGGCGATGCGACCATGAGCCCCTATGAAATCACCTATGCCGGCGGGGCGGTGGAACACTGGAATGCCGAGGCCGGTGTTGTGTGGATGCAGCGATTGCTCGATCATTTCGAACATGCCGCCTGGATCAATCCACAACCGGAAAACTGGTGGCGTCATCATCAATCGATCCAGATCATGCACAAGCTGATGGAAGGGCGGATGTTTCCGCTGACTCTTGACGGTCTTGATCGCATGACCGGGGAACTTAACCGCTAGGCCCGCGTTCTTTGCTGTAACAGTTTCATGAAGATTGCACCCTAGACGCGGTGACGCGTTTTTGTGCTGCCAATCCGCGCCTATAGTCCTTGATCACAAAAGGACACTGGATAAGGAAACCCGGGATGCTGATACGCAAAATGATCAAGTCGACAGTACTGGCGATTGGCGGACTTGCCGCCGCAACGCTGATGCCTGTGACAGGTGCGATCAATTCGGCCGATGCGCAGGCACTTGATCAGGAAATGGTGGTGATCGCCCATCGCGGGGCGTCGGGCTATTTGCCCGAACATACCCTGCCAGCCAAGGCATTGGCCTATGGCATGGGGGCGGATTTCATCGAACAGGATGTCGTTCTGTCCAAGGACGGTGTTCCGGTCGTCCTGCACGATATCCACATTGATACCACCACCGATGTTGCGGAAAAATTCCCGGATCGCAAACGTGAAGACGGGCGGTATTACGCGATTGATTTCACCCTTGCCGAACTTAAAACACTTAATGTCACCGAACGGTTCAAGGCCGATACCGGAAAACAGGTCTATGCCGACCGCTTTCCGGCTGAGTTTGCCATCTTCAAGATCCCGACCCTTGAAGAAGAGATTAAACTGATCCGCGGGCTGAACCACTCCACCGGGCGTAATGTTGGCATCTATCCGGAAATCAAGGACCCGGCGTTTCATCGTGCGGAAAGCCAGGACATCGCCAAAACCGTGATCGCGGTGATGGAGAAGTGGGGGTATAATAACCCGGACTCAAATGCCTTTGTGCAATGCTTTGACTGGTCTGAAACCAAGCGTATTCGCCAAGAGCTTAACTATCAGGGCAAGCTGGTGCAGCTTATCGGTGAAAACCGCTGGGGCGCGCCAGAGGGAACCGATTACGATTATCTGAAATCTGACGACGGCATCACCGAGATGGCCAGTGTCGTGGAGGGTATCGGGCCGTGGTTGCCGCAAGTTATTGAAGGTTTGAGCGAGAATGGCACGGCAATCATGACGCCAACCCTGATTGCTGCCCAGCGCGCGCAATTGAAGGTTCATCCCTATACCCTGCGTGCTGATCAGTTGCCGGAATGGGCGGGTGATATGCAGATCGCGCTGAAGGCCATTTTTGATGATGCCGGAATTGATGGCATTTTCACCGATTTCCCTGATCAGGTCGTGCAGTATCTGGCCCGGAATCCAGATGCTTAATCCCGATGCCTGATCGGGTTCGCATCCGATAACGAACAGACTGTTTCCAAGCTGGCCGTTATCAGGGGTGCATTCTTAAGTCACTATGCAAGCCGACGAAATTCAACCAAGGAGGATGACGTGGCGAAAGTACTGGTACTTTATTATTCGATGTATGGTCATATCGAAACCATGGCCAACGCCGTTGCCGAGGGCGCACGCGGTGTTTCCGGGACGCATGTTGATGTCAAACGTGTTCCTGAAACCATGCCCGAAGACATCGCAAAGGGCGCAGGTGCCAAGCTTGATCAGGCTGCCCCGGTTGCCGAGGTTTCCGACCTTCCGGAATATGACGCGATCATCTTTGGTGTGCCAACCCGCTTTGGCAACATGCCAGGCCAGATGCGCACCTTCCTTGACCAGACCGGTGGTCTTTGGGCCGAAGGAAAATTGATCGGCAAGATCGGTTCTGTCTTCACCTCGACCGGTACCCAGCATGGTGGTCATGAAACCACCATCACCTCGACCCATACCACCTTGCTTCATCAGGGTATGGTGATTGTCGGGGTGCCTTACAGCTGTGCTGGCCTGACCAATATGGACGAAATCACCGGTGGTTCGCCTTACGGTGCCGGTACGCTTGCGGGTGCCGATGGTTCGCGTACACCCTCCCAGAACGAACTTGATATCGCCAAATTCCAGGGCAAGCACGTGGCAGAACTTGCCGCCAAACTTGCAGGCTGATTTTCAAGTCGTCTGATCTGATCAAGGCAGTGCAGGGTTCCTGCGCTGCCTTTTTTGTTGCGATTTGATAAACAATCAGGTGCCTGATTGGGTCTTGTTTGGCGACAGTTTTGTGCGACCATGTGGGGTATGAAATGGTGTCTGGCAAGAATGCCGACAGGCAGAGGAGTTTTGAAATGTCTGAGTCTGTGAAAAATGCACGCGGTGTTGAACGTGTCTTGCGCGCGATGGATACATCCGATGGTGCGGGCGTGTCGCTGCGACGGTCTATCGGGACGCCGCAGCTTGATATGCTTGACCCGTTCCTGATGCTTGATTCACTTTCGACCGATAACCCGGACGAATATATCGCAGGCTTCCCGGAACATCCCCATCGCGGCTTTGAAACCGTGACCTATATGGTCGAAGGGGCGATGCGCCATCAAGACAGCATGGGCAACGAGGGCATTTTGCGTTCGGGCGGTGGACAGTGGATGACGGCGGGTAGCGGCATCGTGCATTCCGAAACACCTGAACAGGAAAACGGTCTTTTGCAGGGGTTCCAGCTTTGGATCAATCTGCCGGCAAAGGACAAGATGATCGATCCGCGCTACCAGAATATGGAGCCCGATGAACTGCCGGAAATCTCCCCGGTGGATGGTGCGCAGCTGCGCCTTCTGGCCGGATCGATGCATGGCGCAACCGGCCCGATCAACGGAATTTCGACCGACCCGGTCTTTGTTGATGCCAAACTTGATGCCGGTGCGGAAATCACCGTCCCGCTGCCCGAAGGGCACACGGCGGTGGTGTATGTCTTTATCGGCGATGCGGTTGTTGGCGGCAAAGATGTCCCGACCCATCATCTGGCAATTTTGAAAGACGGTGATGGTGTGACCCTTAAAGGCGGTGCCGATGGTGGTCGCATGTTGGTGATTGCCGCACGTCCGATCCACGAACAGGTCGTGCGCTATGGCCCGTTTGTCATGAGCAGCAAACAGGAACTGATGCAGGCCTTTGACGATTACCAGCGTGGCAATTTTGTTCGCAAGGCCGCGTCCTGACGCCAGAGACCTGATAAAATACGATATAGACGATCTGGCAAAACGCCCTGAGCCACATGAATGGTCAGGGCGTTTTTGAATGTGATTACGTCATCCGTGTTAGGCCCGCATCATATATCAGGTGGCAGGGTCGGTGATCTCATCCTCAAGTACCCAGCCATCATCCGTGCGACAGGCCGATTTGATTTGGCTGCTGGTACGGTTGCGTGCGGTGAGTTCCTGACGATAGGTCCTGCACCAGATACCTTTATCGGTTTGAACTGTCTTGAGCGGGGTCACCGCGATATCAAGCGCACCGATGGATGCTGTTTTCGCATCGCCGGAATTATTGGTTTCAAGCGATTGCTGAACAGTTTTTGCCAAAAGGTCCTGTGCGGATTTTGCAATTTTTGCCGGGGCAGGGCCATATGTCACTAGTTCTTCACTGTGATCTTCGCCGGAATTCCATGAACGGTCACGTTTGACATAAAAGCCGATTTCCGGCGCGTACCACCATTTGGTTGTCTGCATCCACCATTGTTTGTAATAGCGTGAACACTCGATAACGTAGGTGTCAAACGCGCCTGCGGGCACCTCGACCGTTTCGGTTGCGGGTACCGTGCAGGTCAGCCATTGGTCATATTCGTTTACTTCACCGGTGACGGGATCGGTATTGGATGACCGGGTCGAAATACGAACGTGGTCGCCATATTCCAACGGCCAGATATTTTCCGAGCCAGCCTTGAGCATCGTAGAACCCGATCGTTTCTGATCCTCTTCATCGGTGTAGGACCAATCAAGGATCGGGCCGGTGAAATCGCGGGTCATTTCGAAAAGATAGTCACCGCCACCATTCCAGACGATCCGATCCCCCTTGATGTCGGCGACATAAATGGCGCGTCCGCCATCATAGACAAAGGCATCGCCAAGGCCGAATTCAGGCAAGGATGCGGGCGGAAGGGTCGGGCCGGTATTCTCGGTCTTTTCGGCATATTCGCCCAGACCGTCATTGAGGCTGTTTAAAGAATCTTCGAAACTTTCAAGCGTTTGGCACGCTCCGAGCAATGAAAGGCTTAAAACGCAAGAAAGCGCCAAAAACGGGCGCTGGTAGTTCGGCAAATTCATTGTTCTGATCCTGCTTATTCATTTTGTCAGGTCGATAACGTCCTGGTTCTTATCGCTTGGTTGTTGCGGTTGAAAAAACACCGACAGCGACGAGGAGCCCCTCATCGCTGTCGATTTACTTAAAGCTTTTGTTTGGGCAGTGTGTCATCAGAGCTGCCAAGGCCCGGCAGATCGACGCCCGGGATCAGCCGGTAAACTGTTTCCCACTGGCCATCCTCTGTGCGGCAAGCCCGGCCAAAGAACCCGTCAGGGCCACTTTCAAGGCGGTCAGCCGGGAACGTGACATGATATTCCCGGCAGAAACGCGTCCCCTGTCGGAAGGTTCTGAGCGGTTCAATCTTGATGGTGCCGCCACTGTTTTCCGTTGCCCCCAGCGAGACCTGGCGAATATCGCCGCTCAGCGTTTCTTCCAGCGTCATGCTGATTTGTTCATCAAGCAAAGGATTGTTGACCGGCGAATACGAAAACATTTGTGCATCGTTTGATGCCAGGGTGCCAACAGCCGCATCACGGACGTTTTCGTTAAACCAGTTGCCGCCAACAAATGCCAGCAGGACAGCAGCCGCCGCCCCAATTCCAGTCCAGATCGGCGTATTGTTATTTGCAACGGTGCGCGGGCGTGCGTCGACGTCGCTTTTGGTAACGAAGTGTTTTGTCGGTGTCTTTTTCTGATCAAGGATATCTTCGATGTCCTGGGACAGCTGGGGATAAACCCGATCGGCCAGAAGGCGCTCAGACTGATTGCGCAAAACGACCGATTGTCCCGCCATGATGTTGAACTGACGGGTCATGGCCGGGCATTTGGCAATTCTGTCTTCCAGCTCGCGACATTCCGTCGGGGCCAGTTCGCCATCAATATAGGCAGACAGCAAAACGTAGTCGCGATCTTCAAGTTGTTTGCTCATGACGAACCTCTGTAAATGCTGTCTTGGTCTCTTGTCTCGCCGTCATCATCATGCAGAGCGGCGAGTGTTCTTCTGGCTCTGGCGACGCGGCTCATGACCGTGCCATCTGGGATGCCCAGAATGTCGCCGGCTTCGCGATAGCTGTATCCTTCGATCAGGACCAGTGTCAGGGCGGCCCGCTGTTCCTCGGCAAGGGACGCAAGTGCTGCCTGCAAAAACATCCTGTCGGTGCCGCCGTGATTTATGCCCGGAACGGCACTGTCACGTGCATCTTCAAACGAAACCACATTTCCTTGGCGCTGATCGCGGCGTTTTTCGTCAATCCAGCTTGTCTGGATGATCCGGTACAGCCAGCTATCAAGCCGTGTGCCTTGCTCGAACTGTTCGATCCGTTCAACCGCCTTTGCATATGCCGTTTGCACCAGATCCTCTGCCGCGACAGCATCGCGCGTCAGCGATCGCGCAAACCGCAATGCGCGCGGCAGAAGATCTGCAAGCTCTTGTCTTAAAGCAGTGTCCAAACCAGACGTCCCATTCATGATCGCAGGCGCAATTTTTCAGTCTTGTTGAACATATAACGACGGGGCCTTGGTGTTTCTTCCCTCGGCCCCGAAAAAAATATTGTGAAAAATAATTTCGACAGCCGGGAAGAAAATTCGAACTCCGTGCGTTGTCCTGTCAAATGAACGCGAAATTCACTGCTAAGGAAGTGGAGCTGACAATGTTGACCATTAAGAAGAAAAGTCTGCGCAGCAGGATTACGACAGCGGGCATTCTCGGGTTTGGCGCCTTTGCGTTGGTGGTAACGCCCCTCTCGCTTGACCTTTCCCAGTTTGACGTCGCAGGCAAAAGTGCCTTTGCGCAAGGCAAGGGTAATGGCGGCGGCAACGGCGGCGGTAATGGCAACGGCGGCGGCAACGGTGGTGGTAACGGCGGCGGCAACGGTGGTGGCAATGGCGGCCCCGGTGGCGGTGGCGGTAACGGAAATGATGGCCCTGGCGGCGGTAACGGTGGCGGCAATGGCGGCGGAAATGGCCGCAGCGGCCCGGACGGCCCGGGGAACAGTGGTAACGCCGGTGGTGGCAATGGCGGCGGCAAAGGTAATGGTGCCGAAGCACAAGGCAAAGGTGCAGCCGCGCGTTCCAACGCCAAGGGTCTGGGTATGCAGGCCGGGGGCGTTGGACGTGGTGCATCCTCTGCAAGAGAAGGTGTCACTGGTGAAAAAGGCATGCCGCCGGGTATTGCAAATGCACCTGGGCTTGCTGGGGCTTTGCCGCCGGGGATCCAGCGGGTGTTTGGCGCGCCGACCGGTCCGGATGTCGATCCGGATGTCGAACGCGACATTATTACCAAGGGCTGGAAAGAGCTGACCGGGCCTGGCGCAGGTGATGACAGTGATACGCCAGATGATGGCGAGCCGGATACCGGTGATACCGGCGGTGACACCGGGGATACGGGTGATACTGGCGACACAGGTGATACCGGAGACACCGGTGACACTGGAGATACGGGCGACACCACAGGTGAAACGGGTGATGCCGGAGATACGGGCGACACCACGGGTGAGACAGGTGACGCCGGAGATACAGGTGACACGGGTGGTGACACCGGTGACGGAGCAGATAGTGGTGACACCGCCGATACTGATGACACTGCTGCTTAAGACATCCCAGTTCAAAGCAGCTGATCCTGCTTTGACCGCCGCGGCCTGAGCCTGGGCCGTAGCAACTTGCAGCCCCGCCTGGCCCCCCGCCGGCGGGGTTCTTTTTTTCCGGATTTCAGTTTTGATAAAAGAAAACCCCTGCCGGTTTCCCGACAGGGGTTTTCTGATTGGCAAACTGCCGCTTGATCAGATGGATCAGGCCATTGCAGCTTTCAGACCTTCGTCCAGTTTGTCGAGGAACTGGTTGGTGGTCAGCCATTTCTGGTTCGGGCCGATCAGCAGTGCCAGATCCTTGGTCATGAAGCCGGCTTCGACGGTATCGACGCAGACTTTCTCAAGGGTTTCAGCAAACTTGACGACTTCCGGGGTATCGTCGAATTCACCACGATACTTAAGGCCCTGGGACCAAGCAAAGATCGACGCAATCGGGTTGGTCGAGGTTTCTTTGCCCTGCTGGTGCTGACGGTAGTGACGGGTCACGGTGCCGTGGGCTGCTTCTGCTTCGACGGTCTGCCCATCCGGGGTCATCAGAACAGAGGTCATCAGGCCGAGCGAGCCAAAGCCCTGTGCAACGGTGTCGGACTGAACGTCGCCGTCATAGTTCTTACAAGCCCAAACGAAACCACCATTCCATTTCATCGCACATGCAACCATGTCGTCGATCAGGCGGTGTTCGTAGGTGATGCCAGCTGCTTCGAACTTGTCTTTGAATTCTTCCTGGAAGACTTCTTCGAACAGGTCCTTGAAGCGGCCGTCATAGGCTTTCATGATGGTGTTCTTGGTCGACAGGTAAACCGGCCAACCGAGCGACAGACCATAGTTCATGCAAGCACGTGCGAAGCCCTTGATGGAATCGTCAAGGTTGTACATCGACATCGCAACGCCCGAAGACGGGAAGTCGAAGACTTCGTGTTCGATGGGCTCGCCGCCGTCTGCCGGCTGGAACTTGATGGTCAGCTTGCCTGCGCCCGGAACCTTGAAGTCGGTCGCACGGTACTGGTCACCAAATGCGTGACGGCCGATAACGATCGGCTGGGTCCAACCCGGCACCAGACGCGGAACGTTCGAGCAGATGATCGGCTGACGGAAAACGGTGCCGCCAATGATGTTACGGATGGTGCCGTTCGGCGACTTCCACATCTTTTTCAGGCCGAATTCTTCAACGCGCTGCTCATCGGGGGTGATGGTCGCGCATTTAACACCAACGCGGTGTTCCTTGATGGCATTTGCTGCATCAATGGTGATCTGGTCGTCGGTCTCGTCACGTTTCTGAACCGAAAGATCGTAATATTTCAGGTCAATGTCGAGATACGGCAGGATCAGTTTGTTTTTGATGAAGTCCCAGATGATCCGGGTCATCTCATCGCCGTCAAGTTCGACGACTGGATTCTTAACTTTAATCTTGCTCATAGAATACTCCCTTGCTGGCCGCGGCCGACATGCAGCGCGGCTGCCATTCAAGATGGTTAAATCTCTGTCTTCCGGCGCGCGAGGGAGCGCCCTGGCCGCGTCGGGAGCCCGCAACATACAGGAAGCCACCAGAAAATCAAAGAGGGCTGGAATACAACAATGTGATGAGGGCCGCAAAACCCGGAAATCCGGGCATTTCGATCAGGTGAATTGGCGATTTTTGTTGCCAAAAAGATCAATAATCCTGATCGTTTAGGCGAATTTGACGAGAAGTTCGAAAAAACTGTCTATCGGCCTCGCAGAGTTGATTTTTCTGATCCGGATCAATGACCGTTTGATCCGTTAGCCGATATTGTGACCGTATTGCCGGTGGATGGGGGAGACTCCGATTTCCGGGGCGCCATCAAAGGGGAACTGTCATGAACTTGGCAAGTGAAAACATCATTGTCCTGATCATCTGCGTTGTCGGCTTTTGCCTGCTTGGTTTCGGCTTTACCAACCGTGATCGCAACTGGGGCGTTGCGATGATGTGGGTCGGCGTGCTGACAATGCTGGGACCGATTGCCTGGCGGCTGTTGACCTTGTTTGCGTAACCTGCTTTGTCTGGGTGGGCCAAACGGGCAAGGGGATGTTCAGTGCTAGTCGCAGCATGGATTGCGGGCCTGAACGGGTAACTCAGGAAGTCATTTTTTCCGGATCGAGCCCGTGGCCACGCAGAAACATATCGACTGCCGCAATCACATGGCTGCGCAGGTCTTTTTCCTGCGGTTCCCAATCGATATAGGACATTTGCCGGATATCGTAATCCGCCTTGATCAGGCTGGAAAAGAACACGGCAGCTTGCCACGGATTGCCTTTGGGGAAGTTACCATCCGTCATCTGGCGTTCGAAGTAAGACGCAATGTATCGACGCCCCGTCATCAGTCCGCTTTCATAAAAGACCTTTCCCAGTTTCGGGAAGCGGGGCACCTCGGCCAGAAACAGGCGCATATACCGGATGGTGTCGGGCATGGTCAGAAGCGTCATCAGCGTTTCGCCGTAATGGATCAGGGCCGCGCGGAGCGGCAAGTCCGACATTTCAAGGTCGCTCATGACCGATGTGATTCGCCCCGTGCAATCTCGGATGACGGCTTCAAACACGCCATCCTTATTCCCAAACAGCTCATAGATCGTTCGGCGTGATCCCCCGGCCTCGGCCGTGATCATTTCGAGCGTCGTACCGGCAAGCCCATGTTCGCAAAACAATTCCCGCGCCGTTGCGATGATGGCTGCGCGGCGTTTTACGGTTCTGGGATCAATCTTCTTGGTGTCTTGCACAGGGGATTCCGATTCCGGACTTGACGTTTGGTACTGAGTAGTACCATAAATAGACAAATGGTACTGATCAATACCAAAAGGAAAAATCAGGCAATGAGTGTGAAAAAGATCATTCTGCCCCTGATCGCAGCGGCGATTATCGGTGGCGGTGGATATTACGGGTTCTATTGGGTGACCGAAGGTCAGTACCATGAAAGTACCGACAACGCGTATCTTCAGGCTGACGAAGTTGCCGTATCGCCCAAGGTGTCAGGCTATGTTGGCGATTTGCGGGTGGCCGAAAACCAGCCGGTGCGCAAAGGTGATTTGCTTCTGACCATCCGCGATGAGGACTTCCGCCTTGAACTGGCCAAGGCCGAAGCGGCCCTTGAAGCACGCCGCTCGGCCGTCGGCACCATGGAACAACAGATTACCCTTCAGGAAGCCGCAATCAATCAGGCCGCGGCTAATGTTGATATCGCGCGGGTCGAACTGGAACGCACCAGCGATGATTTCAAGCGTTATGACGATCTGGTCAAAAAGGGTGCAGCCAGCCGCCAGAAATTTGATTACGCCAAGGCCGATCGCCAAACCGCAAAGGCTGAGGTTGCGGCGGCCAACGCCACATTGGCCGTCGAAAAAGGCCG
Organism: Thalassospira sp. CA1; assembly: GCF_059052855.1. NCBI lineage: Bacteria > Pseudomonadati > Pseudomonadota > Alphaproteobacteria > Rhodospirillales > Thalassospiraceae > Thalassospira > Thalassospira sp. CA1. The sequence continues at coordinate 2,264 of NZ_JBZCIA010000003.1, read as the reverse complement.
TCTTGGTGTTTTGCGCGCCCAGAAGATCGAGGCTGAGCGGGCTGTGAAACAGGCCGAAGCCGCACGTGATCTGGCGCAACAGGCGCTTGATGATACCAGGATTTTTGCGCCGTTTGATGGCGTGGTTGGCAATCGGTCGGTTCAGACCGGTGCATTGGTCCAGCCGGGTGAACAGCTTTTGGTGCTGGTGCCTTTGCCGGGTAACTATATCGTGGCCAATTTCAAGGAAACCCAGATCAGCCACATGGCACCGGGGCAGAAGGTTGCGGTTGAAGTTGATGCCTTCCCGGATGCCGAGATTGTTGGCCATATTGCAAGTTTTGCCCCGGCAACCGGTGCGCAATTCAGTCTGCTGCCCCCGGAAAATGCCACCGGAAACTTCACCAAAATTACCCAGCGTGTACCGGTTCGGATCGAACTTGATGACAGCAAATGGGCCAAGGCATTGCGACCGGGGCTGTCGGTGGTGGTCAATGTGGATACCCGCAATGCCAGTGGCGAAGAAGAAGTCGCCGGTGTTGGTCTTGCGCAAGGGATCGTCCCGACGGCGGAACTTTCGGAGCTTAACTGATGGCAGCCGTCAGCCCGACAACAGCGCCGCAATCCGAAACGCGCCCGATGGAAACCGCCCAGTTTGTTGGCTGGGTGGCGATGGTTGTCGGCATGTTTCTGGCGATCCTTGATATTCAGATTGTTGCAAGTTCGCTTGAAAACATTCAGGCGGGATTATCGGCAAGCCCCGATGAGATCGGCTGGGTTCAGACCAGTTATCTGATTGCCGAGGTTGTGATGATCCCGCTTTCGGGGTTCCTTTCGCGCCTGATGTCAACGCGTTGGCTGTTCGTGATTTCTGCAATTGGCTTTACCGTGATGTCGGTGGCGTCCGCCTTTGCCTGGTCGATTGAAAGCATGATCTGGTTTCGCGCCATGCAGGGCTTTTTGGGCGGGGCGATGATCCCGACCGTGTTTGCCACGACCTATATCATTTTCCCGCCTGATAAACGCAATGCCGCCTCGGTGATGACCGGGTTGATTGCCACCATGGCGCCAACCATCGGCCCAACCCTTGGCGGGTTTCTGACCCAGTCACTGTCCTGGCACTGGCTGTTTCTGATCAACGTTATTCCCGGACTGATGATTGCCGCCGTTGTTGCCATGACCTTGCGGGTGGATCGCGGGGATATCGGCCTGCTTAAGGGATTTGATCTGCGCGGTCTTTTGTCGATGGCGGTGTTTCTGGGCAGCCTTGAATATGTCCTTGATGAAGGGCCCAAGGATGACTGGTTTGATGAAACTGCGATCATTTATGGCACCATCACATGCGCCCTTGCCGGGATTTATTTCTTCTGGCGGATGTTTACCTATGACAAGCCGATTGTGGATCTGAAATCCTTTGCCGATCGCAACTTCACCATGGGCTGCGTGTTCAGCTTTACGCTGGGTGTCGGGCTTTATGGCAGTGTTTATCTGATGCCGCTGATGCTGGGTCGGGTGCGCGGCTATGACAGCCTTGAAATCGGCGTGGTCATGGCGGTGACCGGGATCAGTCAGTTCCTGTCTGCCCCGATTGCCGGGAAAATGACGGCGAAATATCCGCCGCGTGTGGTGCTGGGCATTGGGCTTGCGTTGTTTGCCACCGGCCTTGCCATGCACGGTTTTAACACCAGCGAGGTTTCGTTTAACGAGCTGATCTGGCCGCAGGTCGTGCGTGGGGCGGCATTGATGTTTTGCATGTTGCCGGTGACCAACCTGGCACTGGGCACCTTGCCACCCGAAAAGATCAAAAACGCCAGCGGGCTTTATAACCTGATGCGGAACCTTGGCGGGGCGATTGGTATGGGGGCGATCAATACGCTGCTTGATAAGCGGATCGATTATCACTTCTCGATCCTGTCAGATCACATCAACCCGGCCAGTACGGCGTTCAAGGAGTATCTTGCAACCCTTACGGCCCGGTTTAGCCAGATGGGTCTTGCCGATCCGCATGCCGCGGCGATGAAATCCATCGTTAATATCGTCACCCGCGAGGCGTCGATCATTTCATTTAATGACGTCTATCTGGCGATGGCGACTGCCTTCCTGATTGCCTTCCTTTTGCTGCCACTTGCCAAGTCGCCCCGGGCTGAGCCAAGCGTTGATGCCGCGCATTAAAGGTTATTGAAAAGGCGCGCCAAGGACACAAGAACAAGGTCGCACACAGTTCCCCCCGACCCCGGCAAGCATATGCTTGCGTGCGACCTTACCGGCCCCTGCATTGCAGGGGC